>DXEA01000112.1 GCA_019115225.1 Candidatus Evtepia faecigallinarum | reverse complement strand
CAGAACAGGGTCTCGGAGGTGGGGCGGATGCAGTAGCGCTCCTCCAGCTTCTCGCTGCCGCCGTGGGTGACCCAGGCGCACTCGGGGGCGAAGTTCTCCACGTGGTCCTTTTCCTTCTGGAGCAGGCTCTCAGGGATGAGCATGGGCAGATAGACGTTCTCGTGCCCCGTTGCCTTGAACCGCTTGTCCAGCTCCGCCTGGATGTTCTCCCAGATGGCGTAGCCGTAGGGGCGGTAGATGAACATGCCCTTGATGGAGGAGTAGTCGATGAGCTCAGCCTTCTTGCACACGTCGGTGTACCACTGGCCGAAATCCACCTCCATGTCGGTGATCTGTTCCACTTTCTTCTTGTTGTCCTTAGCCATACTTCCCATCCTTTGACAGGGCGCGCCGGCCCTGAGAATCGTAGTTTTGTCCGTTTTGCCGCCGTGTCTCTTCCCCCGGCGGGTGTCCCGCTGCGGCGGACAGCACACGGCTCAGATAACCTTTATTTTATGTCTCCCGGGGGGAATTGTCAAGCCTCTTCTGGCCTCTGCCGCCGGGGTCCCGGCCCCGCGCCGCGCCGCCCGGATGGGGGCGGCGGTCCCCGGCCCGCCATTTCCTATGGGTTCTATAGGAAATGGCGGTTTTCCCTGTTCCCCTTGTGAACATCTGCCAAGAAATGCGATTTTCCCCGGAATAATTCACAATTTAGAAACAAAATAACCCATAAAAAGTCCCGTCAAGGGGTTCCCACCCCGGGAAAAGTATGCTATGATTACAAAAAAGTTACAGAGGGTAACAACCCGACCAACAATGGTTACAGCCGGCAACAATGCCGCTTCTTTTTTTGAACCAACGCAAAGGAGAGATTTGATGCGAAAACGGACCCTGAGTGTCTTTCTGGCAGGTGTACTGGCGGCAGCCATGGCCCCCGCTGCCCTGGCCGCCACCACCGACGAACTGAACCAGGATGGGGTGTTCCTGAAGCAAGAGCAGAGAGGGACCTGCACCCTGGCTGCCACCTCCATGATGCTCCGCCGGACCGCCATGCTCAACGGCGACGAAAACTGGGCCCAGATCACCGAAAGCAGCTGCCGGGAGGCCTTTTGGCTCTCCGGCCGCGGCCTGCCCTACAACTTCTCTTACGGCGACATCACCGTCAGCCGCGACACCCTGCCCGGCGGCCAGGCCAACGTGCAGGTGCTCATCGACCTGCTGGAGGAACACCCCGAGGGGATCATGCTCCACGCCGCCTGCGTCCCCCACGGCATCCTGCTCACCTCTTACGAGGACGGCCAGTTCTACTGCGCCGACCCCTCAGAGTACGCCGCCGAGGGGATCATCCCCATCGAGGAGGCCTGGGGCACCCGGGTGGAAAACTCCAACGCCTACTGGTACGTCACCTCCCAGGTGACCCCGCCCGAGGACGAGACCGACGCCCTGCTGCCGGAGGCCTCCGTCACCGTGGAGGACTCCCTGTCCACCCTCCTCACCCCCGTCTCCCTGGGGGCGGTGGAGCTGCTCCCCAACCTGACTACCCAGGCAACCACGGTGGTGGAGTGACCCAACCCCGACACAACCAAGTCAGACCATGAACGTGCCCCCGGAGTGCTCCGGGGGCACGTTTTTATGTTGGTTAGGCGTCCTCCTGCCAGGTGAGGGTGAGGGCAGCGGCGGGCTCCCGGACGGGACTGACATTGCTGTCCTCCGCCATGCCAGCCCCATAGCTGCGCTCCTCCACCAGGGCCCAGTCCAGACCCAGGTTGTTGAGGCTGGTGGTGTAGATGCCGTGGTAGAGAAGTTCCCCTTGGGCATCGTAGAGCATCAGGGTCAGGCCGGGCTCCTCCGACTGGCCGTCCACAAAGCCCAGGGCCAGGGTTTCCCCGTTCCAGGCAGCCCGGACGTTGGGGAGGAAGCCCTCCTGGTAGGCCGAGGGCCGGAGGGCGGACCAGAGGTACCGGTATTGCCCGTTCTCCCCCTGGGCAAAGGCGTGGATCGTGTCATTGCCAATGGCGATCAGGCAGTTCTCCCCTGCCACCAGATGGCGCAGGTCATGCCAGGCAGTGCCCCGGTCGGGGGTGGTGGGTTCCCCCGTCTCCAGGTCCAGCGCCTGGGGCGGCGTGGCAGGGATGGGGAAGGTCTGGCACAGGGCCATGGTGTCCGCATCCAGCACCCGGCACTCATACTGGCCCCCGGTCCAGAGGACCAGATAGAGGGTCTGCTCGTCGGGGGAGAGGGTGAGGTTCACCGGCTGCTCCTGGCCCGGGTTCAGGGGGTAGACGGTGCGCAGGCTGTCCGGGTCTGCCCAAAACCGTCCGCCGTCGTTTTCCGGGCAGTCCAGGCGATAGATCCCATAGCCCCCCGGCACATGGGAGAAGTCCGCCAGGTTGCTGCCGTCCAGGTGCTGGCTGCCAAAGGTAAAATAGGTGCTGTGGCGGCCCACGGCGCTGAGGGTGCCCCCCAGGGGTTCGGTGTCCATGGGGACAATGGTCAGCCGGGTCAGCAGGCCGTCATTGTCCTTGACCACCGTCACCGTCCAGCGGACCTCCGGGGGAATGAGAAACCGGAAGAAGTCCCGGATCGCCTGGACCGCGTCCTCCTGGAACAGGTTCTCAAAGGTCCCCTCCTGGCTGTAGTCCGGTTCCTCCGCGGCCAGGTCCAGAGTGACCTCCAGGGGGTAGCCGGTCAGGTATTGGCTGGCGTCCACGGTCTCGGTGTGGCTCTGGCCGGCGGGGGTGTTGGCCGCCACGGCCCGGACCAGAGGCAGCAGGTCCTTGTGGACGGGGAAATCCCCCGTCTCCAGGGTTTCCGGCGCGTAGCCAGGGTCCGCCCCCATGTCCACACTGTTGCTGGCAAAGCGGATGTAGACCCCTTTGTCCTCGTTGACCGCCGGGGGGACCTCTCCCCGGTCCGTAAAGTTTGTTTCGGCTGCGGCGGGGTCTGCCAGGGGGATGGTGAGATCCCACCGCAGGTCCCGGCCATAGCACAGGCTTTGCCGGGCCAGCAGGCCCTGGGCGGCAGCGGGGTCCCCTGCCAGGGTAGTTGATGTAACCGTCACTTCCCCGGCGGTGCCCTGCACAGACCGGGCGGCCACCGCCACCCCGCCCAGGACCAGGGCAAGGATCACAACAAAGGCAAGGGCTTTTTTCATGGGAAATCCTCCTTTCCTTCGGTCAGCAGGTCTAAGGCCCGGCTGACCCGGTCGGATTGATAGTGATAGGCTTCCTTGACAAAGGCGACCACGTCCTTCCCTTCCTCTTCCAGAGCCAGCACGTCCGCATCCCCCACCAGCTTGCCCTGGCGCAGCAGGACCGCCCGGCTGAGGATGGGGGCCACCTCCTCCACCAGATGGGTGGAGAGGAGCAAGGTCTCCTGGGGCTCTAAGATGGCAGAGAGGACTTTGTAAAAATCCTCCCGGTTGAACAGGTCGCTGCCCACGAAGGGCTCGTCCATGAGGATATACTCCGCCCCCTGGCTCAGGGCCAGGATGACCTCCACCTGGTTTTTCTGGCCGGTGGAGAGCTTGCCCACCGGGCGGTTCTCGGGCAGTTGGAAGAACTCCATGAGCGCCCGGTACCGCTTGGGGCGGAAGGCGGGAAAGTGGCCGGCGTAAAAGGCGGCGTGTTCCTTGGCTGTCAGGGCAGGGAAAAAGGAGTATTCGCTGGTGGCAAAGGCCAGCCGCCCCATGTCCCGCCGGGTCAGGGGCTTGCCGTCCAGCAGGACCTCGCCCCGGAAGGGATGCAGGCCCAGGATGCACTTGAGCAAGGTGGTCTTGCCTGCACCGTTGGCTCCCAGCAGCCCCACGATCTCCCCCGGCATCAGGGTGAGGGAAACCTCCTCCAGGGCCTTGCCTTGGCCGGGGTAGGATTTGGTCAGATGCTTCAGTTCCAGCATAGGTCAACCTCCGTTCTGCTGCCAGTCAGGGCAGGAAATGTTGGGCAAAGGGGTGGAAGAGATAGCCAAAATTGACCCAGAGCTTTTCCAGCTGTCCCGGCCGCAGGCATTGGGCCGGGGTTCCCCAGAGATAAATGGCATAGTACAAGGCCAGCAGGGCCGCCGTGAGGACCACCGCCCCCAGAATGAGCACCAGAGGGATGGTGAGGCACCGGCGGGCCAGCTCCCACCGGTCGGGCAGGCGGCGCATGAGGTAGATGCTGCGGCTGCCCCGCCGGAAGGAGGCCCAGTTGTACCCCGCCAGCGCCAGCCCCGCCAGCATCAGCAGGGGGAAGGCAAAGAAGGCCGGGCGGGAGAACCAGTTGGACACCGCCCCCTGGGAGCCCACCAAGTCCGCAAAATCCGTCATGGCGGTCCAATGGACTTCACCCTGCGATCCCAGATAGGACAGAGAGCCCCAGGCCGTTTCCAGCTGGGAGAGGTAGCAGTACAGGGAGCTGAGCACCCCCACGCCCAAGCCCAGCAAGGCCAGGACCAGCTGCACCTTCCCGTCCGACCAGGGCGGGACCAGCTCACACAGGTGTCGTCTCTTCATGGCGCGCCTCCTTTCCCCTCCACCACAGATGCCCCAGGCCCACCGCCCCGCAGAGCAGGGACAGGACCACCAGCAGCAAACTGTATCCTTTTCCCAGGAAAGGCAGGGCGCAGAGGAAGAGGATCGGGAAGGACAGATCCCACATCCCCCGCCGCAGCCCCTGGGCAAAGCAGGCGGCAGTGCAGCCCAGCCCGGCGGCCAGGAAGCCCCGGCTCACCCAGCCTCCCACGCCCCCCAGAGGGAGCAGGAAGTGGGGCAAATCTCTCTGCCACACCAGCAGGTAGAGGCTTTGGGCACTGAGTTGGCCGCCCTGCTTTCCGTAAAACCAAGCCATCGCCACCAGCAGCAGCGCCTGAACGCCCCACAGCAGCAGGAAGACCAAGGTGTTGTACAGCCCCTGCCAGAACACCACCCACCAGGGGGAGACCGTCAGCCGGTCCAGGGTGTCCCCCGGCCGGCCCTTGCCCCAGCCCACACCGGCCCAGAGCAGCAGGCCGCTGACCAGAACCGCCGCCGCCAGAAACAGAATCCCCAGCGCGGTGGCACACCGCTCATAGTAGCCCAGCAGGGAGACCGACGGGGCCAGCGCCCGCCACCGGAAGACCACCGCGCCCTCCGCTGCCGCCAGTAGCACCAGCACCAGCAGGACCTTGCCCCCGGTATGGGCCAGGAAGAGGCGGAAGATGGCCAAGTGTCGTCTCATGGCGTTTCCTCCTTCCACAGTTCGTCCACAAAGTCCAGGGCCTCCTGGCGGGTCAGGCCCATGGTTTTCATGGCCTCCACCGCCGCCCGGACCTCTGCCCCCAACAACTCGCCCCGGACCCGCAGCCGGGCAGCATCGTCCGCCGCCACGGCGCTCTTGGCCCCGGTGTGGGACTGGATCAGCCCCTCCTCCTCCAGCAGCCGGTAGGCTTTCTGGACCGTGTTGGGATTGACCCCCAGCAGGGCGGAGACCACCCGCCGGGAAGGCAGTTCTTCTCCGTTGGCAATGGTCCCTCCGGCAATGCCCAGCTTCACATGGCGCAGGATCTGCTGATAGATGGGTACCCCCTCCGCCAGCACCAGACCGTCAAACGAGACCATATCGCGTCCCCTCCTTTCCAACCGTGTCACTCGAGTGATACACTTTCTAACCGTATTATATTTATGACACAGTTTCCTGTCAACCCCCTTTCCCCCCAGCAATCTTCACAAACAACCCTCTTGTTTTTCTCTCCATCCCACAAAAAACACAAAAAAAGGACGCGCCCCAAAGGGCGCGCCTCAAAAAAAGCCTCGCAGAGTTTTCCCGTCCGCAGACGGGAAAATCAAATCCAATAAATTTTTCCCCCGGCTCCGCCGGGGGAAAAATACTTCTCAGCCGCAAGTGTGCGGGCCCAACGGGCCCGTGCGCGCAGTCGGCTGCATCCCCCAAATTTGGGAGCCCAGCGCAGCGGGTTCAAAAATTCCTCAGTCAAATCCCAGGCCAAGATAGGCATCCTGGTGGCTGAAGTACTTGCTGCCCAGGGCGTTGTCGTACCACTTGATCATGCCGAAGGCCTGGCAGTAGCTGCCCGACAGGCCCTCCCAGAAGGCCGGGGTGCGGATGTGATACCGGCTGGCCTCCATCTCCTTGGCGATGGTCTCCACCGCATAGGACATCTTGTCCACCGGGATGAGCAGCTCCTTGGCCAGCAGGCGGCGCTTTTGCACATACTCAATGGCCACGCAGCCCACGGTCCCGTCCACCTCCAGCTTGTACAGGTCCCCATAGGCCAGGTGGCTGCCGATCTGCTGGAAGGTGATGAGCTGGTCGGTGTAGTTCATGTGATAGCTGCCTTTCAGATACCCCTCCCGGATCTGGTTGTACTCCTGGGGGGAGATGGGGGTCATCACGCACCCGCCGGTGTTGCCGGTGAGGGCGGAGGTGAGAAACTCCACCTTCCGGGTGGCAAAGCACTCCTCATAGCCCACCGCCTCAAAGAACCGGTGCAGGGAGGGCGAGGCGGGCACCAGCACCGTTGCCTTGTCCCCCCGCTGCTGGACAAAGGTGTCGGCGTACTTGAGCAGCTGCCGGGCGTGGCCCTTGCCCTGCATATAGGGGTTGGTGGCCAGGGCGTAGGCATAGGCCACCGGGATCTCTCCCTCCTCCGGCAGCACCAGGGAGCCGGGCAGCATGGCGATCATGGAGTCCACTTCCCCGTCGTCGTCCACCACCAGGACCTGGTCCAGGCTGCAGAAGCGCTGGAAGAAGATGTCCACATAGGCGCTGGGATCGCCAAAGCACTTGCGCCAGAGGTCCTTGAGCTGGGGGATGTCCTCTGAAACTGCGTTGCGGATGGTGATCATGGTCTTTCTCCTCCTTTTTCTCGGGACCGGCGGCCCCGAAAAACAGCGCCGTCGGTCCCCTTTATTTGTCTGCGCGGCACTCCACCGCGCTAAAGTTAACTTGCAGATGGTCCGGCCGGTAGGACAGCTTGGCCTTGCGCAGGCCGGGCAGCCCCATGTCGTCCTCCCGGTCCAGGTAGCGGATGTGGGGATATCTCTGCCGCACCGCCTGGGCGAAGGAGCGGTTGACCGCCGGATAGGCCCCCTGGATGTCCGCCCGGGCCCGCTCGAAGTGGACGTCAAAAATGGTTTCCGTCAGGGGGGCGCCCAGGCTGAAGCCCAGGATCTGGTCCTGCCAGCGCAGCACCACCCCCTCCAGCCCCACCTCCTGCCAGTGGGTGAGGGCCAGGTCCAGGGCCCGGTTTTCCCCGTCCAGGGTGGAAAGGCCCTGGACCTCCTCCCGCTGCCGGGCCTGCTGCAGCCACAGCCGGTCCATCTGCCGGCAGGGCTCCACGTCGGCCCGGGTCAGCCAGGACCAGGTCCAGCCGGGATAGGCCTCGTCCAGGCGGTGGATGTGGTTGCGCTTGGCGTGGAGCTTTTTGCCCGGCAGGTCGGCCAGCCGGTCCACGTCATACAGGTAGTCGAAGCCGTCCCGGGCCTCCACGAAGCAGAACCGGCCGGGACAGCAGTCCTCCAGCCAGTTCTTGTGGTACTGGGTCAGGGCGATCAGCCGCAGGGGCTCCCCCTCCCCGTGGGCGTGGGTGGCCAGGGCCTCCAGGGCGGGCCGGGGGTCCCCCTCCCCTGCCGGCCACAGGTAGGAGTGGCCCAGGGTGCTCTTCATCTGCACCAGCAGGCGGCGGCCCATGGGGGCGTAGCGGAAGCCATAGGTATCCTGCCAGCAGAAGAGGACAGGAAAGCTGTAGTTGCACAGGGGCAGCCCCTCAGCTTCCAGCAGGGGGCGGACCCAGCAGGCGTCATGGGCCTGGGGAATGTGAAAGGGTATCATACAATTTGAATTCCTGTTCAAAAGGCGATGGTCTGCACCTGATACTTGTTGTTGCGCACGATCTCGTCCAGGCGCACGTCGTCGGTGACCGAGGAGATCAGGTTATAGGCCGCCCCCTGGTGCTTGGCCCGGCCGGTACGGCCGATGCGGTGGACGTAGTATTCCCCCTCCTCGGGGATGTCATAATTGATCACCGCGTCCACGTCGTCGATGTCCAGGCCCCGGGCGGCCACGTCGGTGGCCACCAGCACCCGCAGCTGGCCGGTGCGGAAGGTATTGAGGACCTTCTCCCGCACCTTCTGCCCCAGGTCCCCGTGGATGCACTGGGCGGAAACCCCCTTCATCTGCAATAACCCGGTCAGGCGGTCGGTGGTGTTTTTCGTGTTGCAGAAGACGATGACCCGGTCCAGCTGTTCCTTTTCCAGAATGGCGGCCAGCAGGTCCACCTTGCCTCCCCGGTCCACCTTCACCCGGTACTGGGTGATGTTGGGCCGGTTTTCCTCCACGGGCCGGACCACGATCTCCACCGGGTCCCGCTGGTACAGCCAGGAGATATCCATGACCTCCCGGGAGATGGTGGCGGAGAACATGCCCATGTTCCGCCGCCGGGGGATCTGTTTGAGAATCCGGGTGACGTCCTTGATAAAGCCCATGTCCAGCATCCGGTCGGCCTCGTCCAGCACCACGGTCTGTACCTTGTCCAGGCGGACGGTGCGCCGCTTCATGTGGTCCATGAGGCGGCCGGGGGTGGCCACCACGATCTGGGGGCGTTTTTTCAGGTGGTTGATCTGCCGGTCGATGGGCTGGCCGCCGTAGAGGCAGGCGATGCGGATGCCGGGCAGGAAGGCGCACAGCTGGCGCAGCTCGTCCTGGATCTGCAGGGCCAGCTCCCGGGTGGGGGCCAGGATGAGGCCGGTGACGTCGGCCCCTTCCGGGTCGGTGTGCTCCACCATGGGGATGCCGAAGGCGAAGGTCTTGCCGGAGCCGGTGGGGGCTTTGGCGATGACGTCCTTCCAGTCCTTGAAGCAGGGGATGGCCCCGGCCTGGACGGGGGTGGCCAGGGTGAAGCCTTTTTGGTCGAGGGCTTTGAGGATGCCCTCGGAGAGATTCATTTCACTGTAGCGCAGGTCGAGCTCGACCTCAATGCCGTTGATTTCCATAAAACAGTCCTTTGCCTGCCGGAAAAGCCCGGCAGTTCTTGTGATTTTCAATCCTTTTTTCCCATATTAAAAGTAATCATATCACAACCTATTCCCTCTTTCAAGGCGAGAGGGGAAATTTGGGACCCGCTGCGCTGGGCTCCCAAATTTGGGGGCGGGAAATCTTGGACCCGCTGCGCTGGGCTCCAAGATTTCGGGGGTTGCAGCTTCCGGCGCGCACGGGCCCGGAGGGCCCGCACACTTGGAAGCTGAGAAGTATTTTTCCCCCGGCGGAGCCGGGGGAAAAAT
>DXEA01000111.1 GCA_019115225.1 Candidatus Evtepia faecigallinarum | reverse complement strand
GGGAGCAGACGCTTCTCTTGCTCACACAGCAGCTTTGCCAGCATCAGACCAGCCGCAGGATAGAACATTTGCGCAGCAGCAAACGCAGTGACGTCCTTTCCCTGCCAGGCGAGAATGGCCATAGGGAACATCATAAGAACAGGAAGCCCGAAGGCAATCAATAGAAAGATGGCCAGCTCTTTCTGCGCCTGTTCAAGCCGTATTCTCCCCATCGTAACACATCCTTTCTGTGGCTCTGTAGAAATCGTAAAAAATATGGTCTCTTGTCCCCGCAGAATTAGGTGTTTTTACATTGTACTATGCCGAAAGAGATTTTTCAACAGCCGAAACAGGTCGCACGCGTGGGAGTTTTCATACGACACCGCGCGACAATGCCACAACGCCAGCGGAAACCCACAGCGCCGCAGGCGCCTTAGCCTTCCCCTCGGGGGAAGGTGGGCCGGCGTCAGCCGGGTCGGATGAGGGGGCGATCTCGTACCCAACGTGGCGGGAGAACCAGCGGTGCGCTATCGTTCCGTCGAGGCGGCGGTACTTCTTCTACTGCCCCGTTGGGTACAGGGTCGCCCCCTCATCAGTCACCTGCGGTGACAGCTTCCCCCCAGGGGGAAGCCGATGGACGTGGTCGGTTTCCCAACGCCCTGCCGCATTCCGCCGGGATCGGGCCCGCGTGGCAACAAAAAAGCCGGGGGAGACGGAATGTCTCCCCCGGCGGGGCAAAAAGAAAACTGCCGGGCAGGGTCCAACACCACTACACGACAGAATATTGCTATGGGTTTCTTTCTGCATGAAACACACGCAAAGGGATCAGGAGGAGTGCCACGGCTGTCTCGCTGGCAGGTTCCGGGAGGTTCCCCGCCGACTACCGGCTGCGGCGGCATCCACGAAGGGAGGCAGGCCGTCCGGGTTAGGGAGGTCTTTCCGGCCATGCAGCACGGGGCTGGCCAGAGCAGAAAACACGTCTTGCTTCTCCCTGTCCTTCTCTGAGGATGCCCGGGCCCTGTGCCGGGATGCCGGTGTGCGGAAAGAGGAAACATTCCTCTTGCATAACGGCGAGAAAGACAGTATAATAATCCTTGCGGTGCGACCGTGTCGCTGTGTAGGTGGGTTGTCACCTGGGCAGGCCCTCAGAAGTTGCCGCTTCTGGGGGCTACCGCTTTTTCTTTTGCGCTATTATTCTACCAACATTTTCAGAAAATGGCAAGAGGAAATTGCGCTCCTGTCAAAGAATCTTCGCCCCCGGCCGCCGGCCGGGGGCGTTTTGTATTCAGGGGGAGAGATAGGCCGCGATCACCCGGGCCGCCGCCTCCCCCAGGGCTGCGCCCGAGCCCCCCTGCTCGGCCACCAGGGCCAGGGCGATCTGGGGGTCGTCGTAGGGGGCGAAGCAGACCAGGACGGCGTTGGAGGTCTCCTCGCCGGTGACCTGGGCCGAGCCCGTCTTGGCCCCCACCTGGACGGGGAGATCCTGGAAGGCCGCGGCCAGGGACCCGCTCTGGGTCACCGCCAGCATCCCCTCCTTGATGGCCGCCACGTTGGTCTGGGACAGGCGGACCTGGCCTAAGCTCACCTTCTCCTGGGCCTCCTCCCCCTCCACCTGTTTGAGCAGGTGGACCTGCCAGCGGCTGCCGTCCCCCACTAAGGTGGCGGTCATGTGGGCCAGCTGGAGGGGGGTGAAGCGGTTGTTCTCCTGGCCGATGGCGGCGGAGAGGACGCTGCCCTCATACCAGGTGCCGCCGATGGAGGCGGTATAGGCGGGGCCGGCCACCACCCCCGCCTGCTCCCCGGCCAGCTCGATGCCGGTCTTTTCCCCTAAGCCCAGGGCGCGGGCATAGTCGCCCAGGGTCTCGATGCCCACCCGGCGGCCGGCGTCGTAGAAGAAGATGTTGCAGGAGTCGGCGATGGCCTCGCTGACGGTCTCCAGGCCGTGGGTCTTGCCCTCCTGGCGGTAGAGCCAGCACTGGGGCTGGGGGCTGTCGTAATAGGTATAACGGCCGGTGTCTAAAATCTGCGTCTCCGGGGTGAGGAAGCCCTCTTCCAGAGCGGCGGCGGCGGTGACCAGCTTGAAGGTGGAGCCGGGGGCGTACAGGCCCTGGACCGCCCGGTTCATGAGGGGGTTGTTCTCGTCGGCGGCCAGGGCGGGGTAGTCGGCGGAGAAGGTGGCCTCGTCATACCCCGGCAGGCTCACCATGGCCAGCACGCCCCCGTCGGAGACATCTAAGGCCACCAAGGCCCCGCCGGCGGCGTTGGGGTGCTCGTCCAGGAAGGTGGTCATGGCCTCCTGGGCACTTTGCTGGAGGGTGCGGTCCAGGGTGAGGGTGACGTCTTTCCCCGCCTGGGGCTGGACGGAGAAGGACGTACTGGTGATCTGCCCCCTCCGGTCGGTCTCCACCACCCGCTGGCCGGGGGTGCCGTGGAGGTAGGCCTCAAAGGCGGCCTCCGCCCCGTCCTTGCCCACGGTCTCGGCCATGGCGTAGCCCCGGTCCTGATAGATCTCCCACTCCTGGGGGCTCATGGCCCCCACCCGGCCCAGGACGTGGGGGGCCAGGTCCCCGCTGCCCTGGCGCTGGACGGTGGGGGCAACGGTCACCCCCGTCAAATCCTCCTCGGTGATCCGGGCCAGCAGGCAGGGGGTGACCTCCTGGATGGGGCCGCTGCCCTCCCAGGCCACCCCCTCCTCCCGGCAGAGGGTTTGCAGGCGGGAGAGGACGGCGGGCGAGATATCCTCGGCCAGCTGGGCGGACCAGGTGGTCTCATCCCGGGCCAGGACCTTGCCGTTCCGGTCCAGCAGGCGGCCCCGGGCGGCGGGGATGGTGTCCACCTGGGCGATGCTCCGCTGGGACTTGGCATAATAAGCTGCGCCGCTGGTGATCTGCAAATTCCACAGCAGCAGGGCGAAGAGGACCAGCACGGAGGCAAAGAAGCCACCGGCGGCGAAGAGACGGCGGGGGGGCATGGCAGACCTCCTTGTGACAATGGATTACTGGGCGTGTCCGGGACGGCGGAAGGAAAATTTTTTCCGCCGGGGGCGTTTTGGCTTCTTCCGCCGCCGGGGCAGGTGGAACAGGAGAAAGGCCAGGGGGAAGCAGAGGGCGGCAAAGAGCCCCTCCAGCCCCGCCACCCCCAGGGCCCCCGGCAGCCCCGCCCCCAGCAGCCAGTGGCCCAGGGCCAGCAGGAGCTCCAGCCCCGCCAGGGGGAGGAGAAAGGTTCCCCACTTTCCCCAAAAATTCTCCCTTTGGTGGAAAACTTCCCCCGCCAGGGCCCCCAGGCTGGTGAGCAGGGCGATCTGCCAGGGGGAGGCCCCCAGGAGGGCGGTGAGGCAGCCGGCCAGAAATCCACAGCCGGCCCCCCGGTCGCTCCCCTCCTCCGCCCCCGCCAGAAAGACCACGGCGGGGGTGATTCGCAGGCACACCCCCCACAGGGGGAACCACACCAGCACCAGGGCGTCCGCCCCCACGGCGGCCAGGGTGAGCAGGCACAGGCGCCTCATTCAGCGCACCTCCTGAAAAGAAGTGACCACAAAGACCTGGCCCAGGCTGTCCAGGTCCGCCGCCGGGTCCAGGACGGCCGAGCGGGTGAGGCCCCCGGGGTCCTCTGTGACCTTTGCCACCGTGCCCACCACCAGGCCCGAGGGGTAGGTGTCCCCGGCGGCGAAGGTGACGATGTCCTCCCCGGTCTGGATGTGGTCGCTCTGGGTCAGGCCCGTCAGGGCCGTCTGCCCCTGGGGCAGCAGGTCCAGGCTGCCTGTGAGGGTACCCAGGACCCCGGAGCGGGCCCCCTGGCCGGCCACCTGGAAGGCGGGGTCGGTGACCAGGCTCACGGCGGACCAGGTGCCCCCCGCCTCCCGGACCCGGCCCACCAGGGCCCCGTGGCTGTCGATGACGCACTGGCCTGCCGCCACTCCCTGGTTTTCCCCCTGGTCGATGACCACCTCCCCCTGCCAGTTGTCTGGGGTGCGGGCGATGACCCAGGCAGAGGTGAGGGTGAGGTCCTGGCCGGTCTGGGCCAGCCCCAGCAGGTCCCGCAGGCGGTCGTTCTCCGCCTGGGCCAGGTCGCCGGCCCGGGCCTGTCCCTTGAGCTGGGCTACTTCTTCCGTCAGGGCGGCGTTCTCGGCCCGGAGCTTTTCCATCCCTTGCAGGTAGTCCCCTGCCCGGTCCACGGCCCCGGCGGCGGCGGAAAACAGGCGCAAAAAGGGCCGTGACAACGTCTCTCCCACCTCCCGCAGCGGGTCCGGGGTCCCGGCAAAGACCAGGGCCCCGGCGGCGGCGATGAGGCTCAGAGACAGAGCCACGGCAATGAGTTTTCCCCAAGTATGGTGCAGAATTCCTTTCACGGCGATCCTCTCTCGCCTGCCCGGCAGGCGGGGACCGGCGGGCCGGTCAGTCCGCTGCCAGGGCCAGGCAGTCGATGCCGAAGTCCAAGAGGATCTGTCCCAGGCGGCACACGGGCAGGCCCACCACGTTGTGGTAGTCCCCCTGGATGCCCGCCACCAGCAGGCCACCCAGGCCCTGGATGCCATAGGCCCCGGCCTTGTCCATGGGCTCCCCGGTGGCCACATAGCGGGCGATCTCCCCATCGGTGAGGGGGCGGAAGGTCACCTGGGTGGTCTCGGCCTGGGTGATGAGCTTCTCCCCCCGGCAGACGGTGACCCCGGTGCACACCTGGTGGGTGCGGCCGGCCAGGGAGGCCAGCATGGCCCGGGCGCCGGCCGGGTCCTTGGGCTTGCCCAGGACGGTCTCGTCCCGGACAACGACCGTGTCGGCGGCGATGATCACCGTATCCTGGGGCAGCCGGGCGGCGGCCCAGCGGGCTTTTTCCCGGGAAAGGGTCTGCACCAGCTGCTGGGGGCTGGGGGCCTGGAAGGCTTCCTCGTCGATCTGCGGCGAAATGGTGGTAAAGGTCAGTCCCATCTGTCCCAACAGCGCCTGGCGGCGGGGGGACTGGGATGCTAATACTATTTTCATCGAAACCCTCCATAATATCCATCGAAATTGGGAGGTGCGGGAAAAAGATT
>DXEA01000110.1 GCA_019115225.1 Candidatus Evtepia faecigallinarum | reverse complement strand
CCTGCACCAGCATTACGGCTGCAATATGCAGTTCGGCGGAAACGATCAGTGGTCCAACATGCTGGCCGGTACGGAGCTGATCCGCAAGAAAACCACGGAGAATGAGGACGCCTACGCCATGACCATCACCCTGCTCATGAACTCCGAGGGCAAGAAGATGGGCAAGACCGCCTCCGGCGCCGTGTGGCTGGACCCCAACAAGACCTCCCCCTATGAGTTCTACCAGTACTGGCGGAACGTGGGGGACGACGACGTGCTCAAGTGCATCCGCATGCTCACCTTCCTGCCCCTGGAGGAGATCGACAAGATGGACACCTGGGAGGGTGCCCAGCTGAACACCGCCAAAGAAATCCTGGCCTTTGAGCTGACTAAACTGGTCCACGGCGAGGAGGAGGCCGCCAAGGCCCAGGAGACCGCCCGGGGTCTCTTCTCCAAGGGGGGCGACACCGCCAACATGCCCGCCACCGCCCTGGCCGCCGGGGACCTCACCGACGGGTCCATCGGCATCCTGGAGCTCATGCTCAAGTGCGGCCTGGTCCCCTCCAAGGGGGAGGCCCGCCGCCTGGTCCAGCAGGGGGGCGTGGAAGTGTCCGGAGAGAAGGTGAAGGAGATCTCCGCCTCCTTCACCGCCGACCAGCTTGCCGGCGAGGGCCTGGTCATCAAGAAGGGCAAGAAGGTCTTCCACAGAGCCTACCTGGAGGGCTGAGACCTCTTTCAATTCCCAGAGAACAAAGTCCCCCTCTCCTCTGCCTGCGGGCAGGGGAGAGGGGGACTTTTCTGCGTTTTGAAAAGGGCGGTCAGTGCCGTCCCTTTCTCCGAAATCCCAGTACGCTGACGCCATAGGAGAGGGCAAAGAGGAGCACGGCCCCGCCCAAGGCCAGCGCCAGACCGTGGGACAAGGCCGCCGGCAGCGCAGCCAGACCGGGGCCGTCCTCAAAGAATTTGACCAGGCAGAACAGGGGGATCACCAGCAGCAGCCCCATGGCCTGGGCGGCCCGGAAGCCGAACCAGTAGGTCAGGGGCAGGCAAAGCCCCGTCCACAGCAGGGGAATGACCACCGCGCAGCAAACGGACAGCTTCAGCAGGAAAAGCGAGCCGCCCCCAAAGAACAGACCGGAGAGCAGATGGAGGACCACGCTGCCGGCGGCACTGACCGCCAGGGTACACAGCACGGCCAGGTATTTTCCCCCCACCGCCTGACGACTGCTCACCGGCAGGGTCCGCAGATAGGCAGGCCAGCAGGCCTCCTCGTCACTGGAGACGATGAGGATGTTCTGAATACTGACGGTCAGGGCCAGCATGATGCTGCTGAGCAGGCCGCCATATTCACCGGTCTGGGTCATCAGTAGCACGATGGTCCCAGCGGCGATGACCAGGAGCTTTTTGTCCAGCCACTGGCTGCGGAAAAAGAGCTGGAGGTCTTTATAAATCAAGCCTTCCATGGTCCGTCCCCCTTTGTGTAAAAGAGCATGATCTCCTCTAAGCTGGTTCTGTCCAATAGGATGCTTGGGTATTTCTTGTGAAAAACCTCTTTGTCTGCCACCAGGCACTCGGTGGCCGCGTTGGTCTGCCGGACCAGCAGGTAATCTGACTTGTCCAACCGGGCAAACGCCTCCCTGCCGCAGCGTGCGATGCCGTATTGTTCCAACAGTTCATCTTTTTGGGCCTGAAAGATCACCTTGCCCTGGTGGAGGAAGATCACATAGTCGGCCACCTTTTCCATATCCCCTGTGATGTGGGAGGAGAAGAGGATCGCGTGCGCCTCGTCCTGGATGTATTCCAGAAAGAGGTCCAGCAGGTCATCCCGGACCACCGGGTCCAGGCCGGCGGTGGCCTCATCCAGCAGGAGGATTTTTGGCCGGTGGGCCAGGGCGCAGGCAATGGCGAGCTTTTGCCGGGTGCCCTTGGACAGGGCGGCGATGGGTTTCTCCGGCGGCACCTGAAACCGCCCCAGACAGGAGCGAAAATACGCCGCATCCCAAGTGGGATAGATGCCCGCCAGCATCCGCCCCACCGTGTTTGCCGAAAAGCTTCCCGGGAAGGGGCAGTGGTCAAAGACCGCTCCCACCTGAGCCCGGACGGCGGGGTCCTGGGGGGAGCCGCCCAGCAGGCGGATTTCTCCGCTGTCGGGAGCCAGGGCCCCGGCCAGCAGCCGGAGGGTGGTGCTCTTGCCCGCCCCGTTTTCTCCCATCAGGCCCACGATCCGGCCCTGGGGCACCTGGAAGCTCACCCGCTCCAGGGCGAAATCCCCCCAGGACTTGCACAGATCCTTTGCCCAAATGCTGTCCATGGTCTTCCCTCCTGTTCATTCCTCATAAAAGAGCCGTAAGATTTTTGCCAGCTGGTCATAGGAGATGCCGTGGCGCCGGCCGATCTGCGCCGCTTCCTGCAGGTGCTCCTCCGCCAGCCGCAGCTGTTCCTCCCGGATGAAGGCGGTGTTCTGGGCGGCCACAAAGCTGCCCTTGCCCGTCACAGTCTCCAAAAAGCCGTCCCGGGTCAGGTCCTCATAGGCCCGCTGGACGGTGATGACGCTCAGGTGCAGATCCCGGGCCAGGGCGCGCATGGAGGGCAGGGCCTGACCGGGGAAGAGGGTGCCGTCCATGATCTGGG
Source organism: Candidatus Evtepia faecigallinarum (assembly GCA_019115225.1). GTDB lineage: Bacteria > Bacillota > Clostridia > Oscillospirales > Oscillospiraceae > Evtepia > Evtepia faecigallinarum. Next base: position 23,904 of record DXEA01000110.1, on the reverse strand, counting down.
CCTTGATCTGGGTGCTGATCTGCTCGTACAGGGGTTTGTCGCTGTGGTTGCTGATGAGGATCTCCATGGGCTCACCGTACTTTCCGTACTGAGTGTACTTGATGAATAAGTACAATCTAACAGAAAAAAAGGCCCCTGTCAAGAGGGGCTTGCAGGGCAGGGGACAGGTGTGATAGACTGGGAAAAAAGGAAGGGTGGTGCTGGGATGCTGCTGATGATGCACCTGTGCTTCGTGGCGCTGTTCCTGCTGCTGGCTGTCGTCTTTCTGCGGGGGAAGGGGTCCTGGCTCATTGCGGGGTACAACACGGCAAGCCCCGAGGAAAAGGCCCGGATTGATGAGAAAAAGCTCTGCCGCTATATGGGCAGGCTGATGCTGGCCCTGGCCGGCTGCTGGCTGCTGCTGGCGGCCAGTGAGGTCTTTCACATCACGGCACTGCTGTGGGTGGGGATTGGTCTCTTCCTGGTGGTGATCGTGGGAGGGCTCATCTTCCTGAACACCGGGGGGCGCATCGATCGCTGAGAAAACAGAAAACGCCCAGCTGTCATTTTCCAAGTGACAGCTGGGCGCTTTTTGACACAGGTGTTCAGTCAGACAGGTACTGGCGCACCAGCTCCTGCAGCAGCTCGTCCCGGTCCAGCTTGCGGATGAGGGTACGGGCGTTGTTATAGTTCGTGATATAGGTGGGGTCCTCCGAGAGGATGTAGCCCACGATTTGGTTGATCGGGTTGTATCCCTTTTGCTTCAAAGCGTCATAGACGGCCAGCAAGGTGGCGTGCATCTCGTCGTTTTGGTCCTGGACCACCTGAAACTTACGGGTGAACTCGGCATCCATTGTTTGCCCCCCTATCACGGAAACTGTAGATTATCACCTACATCATACTCCTGAACGCGGAGAAAGTAAAGGGGAAAAAGGAGCGAAAGAGGAAAAATTTTCAGCGTAACGCCGCGCCAAAGGTTTTTTCCAGGTGTTCCAAAACCAGCTTGATCTCATCGTCGGCTTCCTGGGCCGTCAGGCTCCGGTCATCGGCCCGGAGGACCAGGTTAAAGGCCACGGACTTCTTCCCCTCGGGCAGGTTGGCCCCCTCATAGATGTCAAAGAGAGAGACGTCCTTCAGCAGACCCTTGGCTGCACTCTGGATGCCCGCCTCCAGGGAGCCCACGGTGACGGCCTTGTCCACCAGCACGGCGATGTCCCGGGTGACGGCGGGGAACTTGGGCAGGGGGGTGTACTCCGGCTCAGCGCCCCGGCTGGCAAAGAGGGCGTCGAAGGACATCTGGGCATAGTACAGGTCGGCGTCCACGCCGTAGTTGGCGGCCACCAGGGGATGGATCTGGCCCATGACGCCCACTTCCTTGCCGTCCACCAGGATTCTGGCGCAGCGGCCGGGGTGGAAGGAGGGGTTGGTTTTTTCGGCCTCATAGGTGACCTTCTGGGCCCGGACGCTGTCCAGCACGGTCTCCACGGCCCCCTTGAGGGTGAAGAAGGTCTCCTCCGGCCCGTACAGGCCCAGGGAGAGGACCTTGGGCTCGTCGGCCATGCCGTCCTCCCGCTCGAAATAGGTCCGGCCCAGCTCATACAGGCGGGCGGATTTGTTGCGGTAGTTGTAGTTGCGGGTGAGAATCTCCAGCATGGAGGGCAGGACGGTGGTGCGCATGATGGAGGTGTCCTCCCCCAGGGGGTTCATGATCTTCATGGACTTGCGCAGGGGGGAGTCCTCGGGCAGGCGGATCTTGTCATAATAGGTGGGGCTGATGAAGGAGTAGGTGATGATCTCATCAAAGCCCATGCCCCGGCAGATGATGCCCAGGTTGCGCTCCAGGAGCTGCTCGGGGCTGTAGCCGCCCCGGGTGGTCACACCCCGCATGGCGGTGGTGGGGATCTGGTTGTAGCCATAGAACCGGGCCACTTCCTCGGCCAGGTCGGAGTAATGCCCCACATCGCCCCGCCAGGAGGGCACAGTGATGGTCTCACCCTCGACGCCGAAGCCCAGGTCGGTGAGGATGCGGCACATCTCCCCGGCGGGAATGTCGGTGCCCAGCAGGGCGTTGATCTTGTCCGGGCGCAGGTCCAGCTGGGTGGGCTGGGGCACGAAGTTGAGGATGTCGATGACCCCGTCCAGGACTTCACCGGCGCCCAGCAGCTCCACCAGCTCGCAGGCCCGGTCCACGGCGGGCAGGGTGTTGAGGATATCCAGACCCTTTTCAAACTTGGCGGAGGCCTCGGTGCGCATGCCCAGGGCCAGGGCGGTGCGGCGGATGGAGGTGCCGTTGAAGTTGGCCGACTCAAAGACCACGTCCACGGTGTCCTCCACGATCTCGCTGTTTTCACCGCCCATGATGCCCGCCAGGCCCACAGCCCGGGTCTCGTCAGCAATGACCAGCATGGAGGAGTTCAGCTGCCGCTCATTACCGTCCAGGGTAGTCAGGCTCTCGCCGTCCTTGGCCCGGCGGACGATGATCTTGCCGCCCTTCACATACCGGTAGTCAAAGGCGTGCATGGGCTGGCCGTACTCCAGCATGACGTAGTTGGTGATGTCCACGATGTTGTTGATGGGCCGCACCCCGGAGGCGCGCAGCCGGTCCCGCATCCACTTGGGGGAGGGGCCGATCTTTACGTTGCGCACCATGCGGGCGGTATACCGGGGGCACAGGTCGGGGTCGGGGGTCTCCACGTCCAGCAGCTCGGTGAGTACGCCGGGGCCGCCGCCCTTGACCACGGGATCGTGGAGGGTCAGGGGCTTGCCATAGGTCACGGCAGCCTCCCGGGCCAGACCGATCACCGACAGGCAGTCGGGGCGGTTGGGGGTGATCTCAAACTCCACCACATGGTCATCCAGGCCGATGGCGGGGCAGATGGGATCGCCGGGCTTGAGGCCCTTGGCCTTCAGGTCAGGGTCGGACTCCAGCAGGAAGATGCCGTCCACCACGCTGTGGGGCCAGTCGTTGTCGGTCATGCCCAGTTCCTTATAGGAGCAGAGCATCCCGTTGGACTCCTCCCCCCGCAGCTTGCCCTTGGTGATGTGGATGCCGCCGGGCAGGGTGCTGTTGTCCTTGGCCACGGGCACCAGGTCCCCCTGGGAGACGTTCTGGGCGCCGGTGACGATCTGGACGGGGGCGTTTTCCCCCACGTCCACCTGGCAGATCCACATGTGGTCGGAGTTCTCGTGGCGCTTAATCTCCACCACGCGGCCCACCACCACGTTGGCGATCTCCTGGCCCTCTACCTCAGTGACCTCTACCTTGGACCCGGACAGGGTCATATCCTCCGCGAAGGTCCGGTCATCGGCCTGGACGGAGACGAATTCATTCAGCCATTTTCTCGACAGTAACATACTCTACGGGCTCCTTTCTCAGAACTGCTCCAGGAAGCGGACATCGTTTTCAAAGATCAGCCGCAGGTCGGCGATCTTGAACCGGCGCATGGCGGTGCGCTCCAGGCCCATGCCGAAGGCCCAGCCGGAATAGACTTCCGGGTCGATGCCGCTCATCTCCAGCACCTTGGGGTGGATCATGCCGGCGCCCAGCAGCTCGATCCAGCCCTCGCCCTTGCAGGTGGGGCAGCCCACGCCGCCGCACTTGTGGCACTGGACGTCCATCTCGCAGGAGGGCTCGGTGAAGGGGAAGTGGTGAGGACGGAACCGGGTCTTGGTGCCCTTGCCATAGAGCTGCTCCACCACGGTGTTCAACGTGCCCTTCAGGTCGGCCATGGTGATGTTCTTGTCGATGACCATGCCCTCCACCTGGTGGAACATGGGGGAGTGGGTGGCGTCCACCTCGTCCTTCCGGTACACTCGGCCGGGGGCCACGATGCGGATGGGCAGCTCCATGGTCTCCATGGCGTGCACCTGCATGGGGGAGGTCTGGCTGCGCAGCATCACCCGGCTGTCCTTGTCAAAATAAAAGGTGTCCGACCAGTCCCGGGAGGGGTGGCCCTCCTCGGCGTTGAGGCGGTCGAAGTTATAATAGGCCAGCTCCACCTCGGGCCCGTCCAGGACGGTAAAGCCCATGCCCACAAAAATGTCCTTGATCTCCTCCAGGGCGATGTACATGGGGTGCTGGTGGCCCAGGGCGGTCTTTTTGCCGGGAATGGTCACGTCCAGGGCTTCCGCCTCCAGGCGGGCCTCTAACTTGGCCTCCTCCAGCTTTTTCTTCTGGGTCTCGATCTCGGCGGTCAGCCGCTCCCGGACCTCGTTGGCCAGCTGGCCGATCACCGGGCGCTCCTCGGCGCTGAGCTTGCCCATCTGCTTGAGCACGGCGGTCAGCTCACCCTTTTTGCCCAAATATTTCACCCGCAGGGCTTCCAGATCCACAGACTCCTTGGCGGCCCCCAGGGCGGCCAGGGCCTCTTGCTTGATCTTTTCCAGTTGTTCCTTCATGCTGCTTCCTCCAAACCAAAAGTTGATCGTGTCTGCCACGGCGATTTGCCCACAAAAAAAGCCTCTCCTCCCGATCATACGGGACGAAAGGCAACATACTTCCGCGGTACCACCCGAACATTCGCCCGGAAGGGACCTCCGGGCGCACTTCATTGTCCGGTAACGGCGGACACCACCGCCGGCGTATTTCCCCGCCGGAACTCCAGGGCGAACCAAGCAGGGCTTCCCTGGGACGGCTTTCAGCCGGTGACCGTCCCTCTCTGCCGGGAAACGAGGACTGCTATTTTCCCCTTCCTTGTCTTTGCAACGAAGCAAGTTTACCATAAAAAACCTTGAAATGCAAGGAGGAAAATCCTATAATATAGGAAAGAATAGCAGAAAAAGAACCTTTTTTTCCAAGGAGGGCGGAAGATGACCCAGGTAACGGCGGAATTTGTCCGCACCTGTCTGCCGGTGCGGGACCGGGACGGCCACAAGGGGACCTTTGGCAAGGTGCACATCCTGGCCGGCAGTGTGAATTTTACAGGCGCGCCGGCCCTTTCCTCCGCCGCTGCCGTGCGCACCGGGTCAGGGCTGGTCCACCTGTGGGTGCCGGAAGAGATCTGGCCGGTGCTGGCGGTGAAGTGCCAGTCGGCCATGCCCGCCCCCGTGCCTCCCTTTGAAGAGCTGCTGGAAAAGCTGGACCAGAGCGACGGGGTCCTCATCGGCCCCGGCCTGGGCAGGAGCCGCAGGACCGACGTGCGCACCTGCCGCCTGATCCAGCGGGTCAAGGCCCCCCTGGTGCTGGACGCCGACGGCATAAACGCGGCGGCGGAACATATAGATGTTCTGGACACCAGGCGAGACAGGCTGACGGTGCTCACCCCCCACGACGGGGAGTTCCTCCGCCTGACCGGCGGGACAGCCGTCGGGCCTGACCGGGAGAAAGCCGCCGCGGACTTTGCCCGCACCCACGGCTGCGTGGTGGTCCTCAAGGGCCACCGGACCATCACCGCCTTCCCCGACGGCGCGACCTTTGTCAACACCACCGGCAACCCCGGCATGGCCAAGGGGGGCAGCGGAGATGTGCTGGCGGGGATGCTCCTGTCCCTGCTGGGGCAGGGCATCCCGCCCAAGCAGGCGGTGCCGGCGGCGGTGTGGCTCCACGGCAGGGCAGGGGACCTGGCGGCAGAGGAATTTGGGGAGTACGGCATGACCCCCACGGACCTGCTGAATCAGATCCCCCACGCCATCCGGCAGACCATGGAGGGCCTGGTGGACTAAGCAACAAGGAGGAACTTCCTTTGTCCGTCAAGGTTTTCTTTTGCGCGCTTCTTCTGCTGGGGCTGCTGTGCGGCTGCACCGGGGAGCAGGAGGACAACGACCTGGCCCTCCAGCTCCGGGCAGACTTTTTGGATCGGACCGGCTGCGCCGGCACCATGACGGTGACGGCGGACTATGGACAGCGGGTCTATGAATATACGGTCACCTTCTCCGGCAGCGAAACGGACGGCCTGAGCCTGGTGATCACCGCCCCGGAAGAGGCGGCGGGCATCACCGCCGCCATTGCCCAGGGGCAGACGTTTCTGACCTTTGACGGCGTTCAGCTGGAGACCGGCCCCCTCAATGAGGACGGGCTGTCCCCTCTGGATGCCCTGCCGGCCTTTCTCACGGCCATGGAGTCCGGCTACATCGCCGAGACGGGGACCGAGCTGGTGGGAGAGACCGAAACCCTCCGCCTGTGCTGCCGGGAACCGGAGCGGACGCCGGGGGAGGGGCTGGAGACTTTACTCTGGTTTGACAAAGCGGACCGGACCCTGCTCCAGGGTGAGCTGCGCCAGGACGGGCAGACCGTAATCCGCTGCGTGTTTTCTGACTTCCTGCTCACGAAAGCTGCGAAATAACACAGTAGTTATAGAAAGAAAGGATCTGTCACACATGCAAGAACAAACGAGACGTACCTGGGCTGAGGTATCCATGGAAAAGCTGGCCCATAACTACCACGCGCTGCGAAACCTCACCCCCCATGGGACCAAGTTCCTGGGCCTGGTCAAGGCCGACGCCTATGGCCACGGCGCAGTCCCCGTGGCCAAGAAGCTGGAGGAGCTGGGGGCAGACTACCTGGGCGTGGCCTGTCTGGACGAGGCCATCGAGCTGCGTCAGGCAGGCATCCAGGCCCCCATCCTCATCCTGGGCTGGACCCCCGCCATCTACACGGAGGATCTGGTCAAGTACAACATCACCCAGGCTTGCTATGATCTGGACTACGCCAAAGCCCTGTCCGAGGGAGCCCAGAAGGCCGGCGGCACCCTCACCGTCCACATCCAGTGTGACACGGGCATGACCCGCCTGGGCTTTTTGTGCAATGAAGAGCACATGGCCCAGTCCGCCCAGGAGATCCTTCAGGCCGTGCACCTGCCCGGGCTGAAGGCCGAGGGCATCTTTACCCACTTCTCCGACTCCGACGGCAGTGAGGAGTACACCATGATGCAGTTTGACCGCTTTTTGGACATCATCCAGCGGGTCAAGGACCTGGGCTATACCTTTGCCATCCGCCACTGCGCCAACAGTGCCGCGACCCTGCTGTATCCGTCCACCTATCTGGACATGATCCGGCCGGGCATCGTCCTCTACGGCCACTTCCCGGACAGAAAGATGGACCCCGGCCTGTGTGACCTGGTGCCCGTGCTGGAGCTCAAGAGCCGGGTGGCCACCGTCCGTGAGGTCCCCGCCGGCACCTGCGTCAGCTACGGCCGCACCGCCACCCTGAAGCGGGACTCCCGCCTGGCGGTCATCCCCGTGGGCTATGGCGACGGCTACTGCCGGGGGTATTCCAACCAGCTCACCGTCCTCATCGACGGCCACAAGGCCCCCATCACCGGCCGGGTGTGCATGGACATGTGCATGGTGGATGTGAGCGACCTGCCCGACGTGAAGGAAGGGGACATCGCCGTTCTCTACGGCAGCGACGGCAAGGGCGACCAGCCGGTGGAGGCCGGGGCCGAGATCATGCACACCATCTCCTATGAGCTGCTGTGCGTGCTGGCCAAGCGCATCCCCCGAGTCTATCTGTAAGCGACAGGGTTCCCGAAAAAGGACCGGGCGCATAGGATAGAGCGAGGAAGGCGGCGGCGGGGCCAGAGCCCGCTGCCGGGCCAAAGGCGGAAATTTATCCCAAGGGGTATAATGGCCGCCTGTCCGTGGGAGAATCATAGGGACCGCGTTTTATCGGATGCCATGGCATCCTGACAGCGCAGGAACCTACTTCCAGCGGAGTGTGAGCGTTTGTGGATCATAGCGTAAAGCGTGGAGATATCTTTTATGCAGACCTGAGCCCGGTGGTGGGCAGTGAACAGGGGGGCGTGCGTCCGGTGCTCATCGTCCAGAACGACACGGGCAACCGGCACAGTCCCACGGTAATCGCTGCGGCCATCACCTCCCAGACGGGCAAGGCGAAGCTGCCCACACACATTGCCCTGGCGGCCCGCCAGTTCGGCCTGCCCAAGGACTCTGTGGTCCTTTTGGAGCAGATCCGTACCTTGGACAAGAAACGTCTGCGGGAGCACATGGGCCGGGTGGACGGCCCGGTGATGCACCGGGTGGACGCCGCCATTGCCGTCAGCTTCGGCCTGCATCCGGATACTCTCATCTGAGCATTTTTTGTCACGGGCATCCCGGCACGGCTTTCTGCCGGGAGAGCCCGTCACACAGAAGTCCCCGGCCGGGGAGGCCATACATACCGCGGCCCGGGGCGATGGCGTACGCCAGGACGCCGGGACACGCTGCCCCCAGTCTCCGGGCCGGAGCGGGGCAGGCCAATATGGTTAGGAACAGAAAACGGCAGCCGAAGGTCCGGCTGCCGTTTTTCTGCGGGGATGAAAGCCCGGGCTCACGGTGCGGGAGCGATGGGGGGCGACGGCTGGCCCTGGGGACACAGCAGCTGGAAGAGTGCCTGGTAGTGCCGGGCAAACAGACTGCCCTTGCGCCAGATGAAGGCGATGTCGTTGTGCTCCTGCATGTCCTCCAGGCGGAGCGCCCGCAGGCGGCCCTGCGCCAGGTCGTCGGCCACGGCCGCCCGGTAGAGGAAGGCGATGCCGCAGCCCAGAAGGAGGAGCTGTTTGAGCACGTTCAGATCCCCCACCTCCAGCAGCACCCGGAAGTCGGACAGGCTCAGGTTGCTCCGGTCCAGGCTGCGGGAGAGGATCTCCCGGTTGCCCGAGCCGGGCTCCCGCACCAGCAGCGGATGCTCCAGCAGGTCAGTCAGCCGCCGGGGCTGGCCGGACAGGGGATAGTGGGCAGCGCAGACGGCCAGGTAGGGCTCTCTGCGGTAGAGCAGGGTGTCATATTCCCCCTTGCGCACATAGCCCTCCACGATGGCAAAATCCAGCTCCCCCCGGTCGATCCCCTGGCACAGGGCCCGGGTGTTGTCCACCCGCAGAAAGAGCTTGGCCTGCGGGTGCTGCCGGTGATAATCTGCCAGGGGGCGGGGGAGAAGATAGGTCCCCACCGTGGGGGTGGCCCCGAAGCGCAGGTCCTGGGGGGCCTGGAGAGTGTGCTGCATCTGCCGTTTCAGCTGGCCGTCGTCGTGCTGGACGGTGGTGGCGGCGGTGCGCAGCAGCTCGCCTGCCGGGGTGAGGACCAGCTGCTTGTGGGCATAGTGGAAGAGGGGGGTGCCGTAACGCTCCTCCAGCCAGCGGATGTGCTGGGAGACGGCGGGCTGGGTCAGGCTCAGCTCCTCTGCGGCCCTGGTGTAATTCATGTGGCGGCAGACCGCCAGAAAGCTCTCGATACGAAAATCCAACACACCGGCCACCTTCCTTTCCACGCAAAGTAATGCCCCTTTATCATAACATAGATTTATAGAAGAATAAAGATAAATAATTTTTCTTTTGCGCTTCTCGATGGTATACTGGCCGCAGTCAACGAGAAAGGAGCGATTTCTTCATGAAATCCACCGAGAGAAAAGCAACGATTCTTTGCAAACTCTTCAAGGCCACCTTCCTTCTGAGCGCCTTTACCTTCGGCGGGGGCTTTGTCATCGTCTCCCTGATGAAGAAAAAATTTGTGGAAGAGCTGGGCTGGCTGGAGGAGGAAGAGATGCTGGACATCACTGCCATCGCCCAGTCCTCCCCCGGCCCCATCCCCATCAATGCCTCTGTCATCCTGGGGTATCGGATGTGCGGCCTGGCGGGGACCCTGGTGGCCATCCTGGGTACCGCCCTTCCGCCCATGATCATCCTTTCGGTCATCTCCCTCTTCTATGTCCAGTTCCGCACCAACCCCATCGTGGCCCTGGCCCTGCAGGTCATGCGGGCCGGCGTAGCCGCCGTCATCTTTGACGTGGTCATCAACCTGGCCAAGAATGTCATCAAGACCCGCCGGGTGCTGTACATCGGCCTGATGGCGGCCGCCTTCGTGGCCCGGGCCATTCTGGGGGTGGAGGCCACGGTGCTCATCCTGGCTTGCCTGGCCATCGGCCTGGTGGATGTGTTTGCGCAGTCCCGGCTGGGGCAGAAAAGAAAGACGGAGGTGCAGGCATGAATACGCTGCTGCTGTTGTTCTTCTCCTTTGTGCAGGTGGGTCTGTTCAGTGTGGGCGGCGGGTATGCGGCCATCCCCCTGATCCAGAACCAGATCGTGGACGTCCACGGGATGATGACCCTGGCAGAGTTCACGGACCTGATCACCATTGCCGAGATGACCCCCGGGCCCATCTCCATCAACTCCGCCACCTTTGTGGGGATGCGGCTGGCCGGGGTGCCCGGTGTGCTGCTGTGTTCCCTGGGGTGCATCCTGCCCTCCTTCTTTATCTGCCTTGCCCTGGCGTATTTCTATTACAAATACCGGGGCATCCAAGGGGTGCAGACGGTGCTGGGGGCGCTGCGCCCGGCGGTGGTGGCCCTGATCGCTTCGGCGGGGCTGTCCATCCTGGTGCTGGCCCTCTTCCCCAACGGGTTTACCCTGGGGCTGGAGGGGATCCACCTGGTGGAGGGGCTCTTGTTTGTGGGGGCGCTCTTCCTCCTGCGGCGCTTCAAAGTCAATGCCATCGCCATCATTTTCGGTACCGGCGTGGTGGGCACGGCGGCCTACCTGCTGATGGGACTGGTGTGACGATGTGAAAAAAGCCGGGACAGCGGCCGCTGTCTCGGCTTTTTGCTTCACTCAAAGGGTAAAATCCATCTCGTCAAAACGGCTGAAATCCGGGGTCACCGGGCGGGGAGGGACCCGCTTCAAGGGGTCGTAGCGGAACCAGCCGCAGGAGCTGTCGGCGGTGGTGACCCCTTTCTTCCGGCACAGAACGGTCTCCGGGGTGATGGCTTTGCCCCGCTGGCAATAGGAGCAGCTGGGGGCGATCTTTTTGGCAAACAGCATGGCATTCCCTCCCGGATGTGTTATGGTACTTTCCCATTATAACGGCTGTAGCCTGCCTTTTCCAGCTTTTTTTGGCGGGCGAGGAAAAATCCTGCCCCCGCCAGGGCCCACAGCACCACGATTTGCCGGGCAAAGGGGATGGGGCAGACCAGGGGCAGCGCCGGCGCCATGGCGGGCAGCGACAGGGGAAAGACCAACAGGGCCAGGGCGGTCAGGCCGGCACTGAGCATCCCCTGGAGAAATTTTGCCCGCAGATAGGGCCCTGTGGCCACGCCCGCCGCCCGCAGAAAGGGCAGGGACTGACAGTGGACCGACAGCCCGCCCCAGCCCAGCAGAAAGGCCGCCAGAGGCAGGGCCAGGGAAGGGGAGGGGGCATCGGACAGGGAGGCGGTGCCGGTGGAGAGTTCCAAAAAGCCCATGAGAAAACTCCGGCACAGTTCCTGCCCGCCCTCTCCCGGCAGCAGCCCTGCCAGTAGCTGGGTTGCCAGGGGGAGCAGGCTGGAGGCCTCCGCCACAGCGGCCAGGACGGAAAAGAGGATCACATAGGCGCACACCCCCAAGGTGGCGGAAAAGCCGTCGGTCACGCATTGGGGGAGCCGGTCGGCCAGGGCAGAAAAGGAGACCGGCGGTACGTCTCGCCCCTGCCGGGGCAGCAGGCTCCCCTGGCACACCCGGCCGCCGATGCCCAGCAGCAGGGCCGCCGTCAGGTTGGCCCCCAGCAGCAAAAAGCCCGCCTCCTTGGACCCGAAGACCCCCACCCCCGCCGCGCCGATGAAAAAGGCGGGGCCGCAGTTGTTGCAGAACTGGGCCAGACGGCGGGCCTCTGCTGGGGTACATTCTCCCCGCTCGGTGAGCTGGGCGATGGTCCGGGCCCCCACGGGGTACCCCCCGATGAGCCCCAGGCCCAGGGCGGCAGCCCCGGCGCCCCCCACCCCGAACAGGGGCCCCATGAGCTTTTCCAGGGGCCGGGCGCAGGCCCCGGCCAGCCCTGTGGCGATGAGCAGGGAGGAGAGGACAAAGAAGGGGAAGAGGGAGGGGACGATCAGGTCCAGGCAGAGGGTGACCCCCTCCCGGGCTGCTGCTGCGCTGGCCTCAGGAAAGCGAAAGAGGAGCACGCCCAGCAGAACCAAGGCCGTCCCCTCCAGCAGTGTGCGGATGTGTGTTCTCATGGCTGCCGCCTCCTTGTCCGTTCACCTTATGCGCCCGAAGGGGGAAACTTGCCTTGCGCCGGGGGCGGGAATGGGCTATAATAGGACAAAATTTCCTTGGAAACGGAGTTCATCCCATGAAAAAATGCTTTGCCGCCCTGACGGCGGTTCTTTTGCTCCTGTCTGCCGGGTGTGCCGTTGGGCAGCCCCAGCAGGAGACGGTGTCCAAAACCAACCTCATGCTGGACACCGTCATCACCATCACCCTCTACGACTGGCAGGATGCCGGGACCATCGACCTGGCCTTTGAGGAGATCCGCCGTCTGGAAGCCCTGCTGAGCGTGGAGCAGGAGGGCAGCGACTTGTACCGTCTGGCCCAGGCGGCGGGGCAGGACTGGGTGGACATTGCCCCGGAGACGGAAGAGGTCCTCCGGCTGGCCAAGGAGTACTACACCCTCTCCGACGGCCACTTCGATGTGACCATCGGCCCCCTGGTAAACTTGTGGGACATCCACGACGGCCAGGGCCATGTGCCCACCCAGGATGAGCTGGACCAAACTCTCCCCCTCATCTCCAGCGATGACCTGCTGGTGGAGGAGGGCCGGGCCTATCTGGCCTGGGAGGGGATGATCGCCAACCTGGGGGCCATCGCCAAGGGGTACATTGCCGACCAGGTGAAAGCCCTGCTGGTGGAGCAGGGAGTGGAGCACGCGGTGCTGGACCTGGGACGGAACATCCTGCTCATCGGCGGTAAGCCGGACGGCACAGATTTCACAGTGGGTGTCCAGGACCCCAACTCTGTGGAGGGGGATTTGGCGGATCTGATCGCGGCCTCGGACAAGAGTGTGGTCACCTCGGGCATCGACGAGCGCAAGTTCACCGCCGACGGCAAGACCTACCACCACGTCCTGGACCCCTTCACCGGCTTCCCGGCGGACACGGGGCTGGCCTCGGTGACCATCCTCTCGGACAACTCCGCCCAGGGGGATGCCCTGTCCACCTCCTGCCTGCTGCTGGGCCAGGAGAAGGGGCTGGAGCTGATCGAAAGCCTGGAGGGGGTGGAGGCCCTGTTCATCACCACCGACGGTACCCTCATCCCGTCTTCCGGCTTTGCGGCGTATCGCGTCCAGGAAAACTGAATTTGAAAAACGCCCGGACGCCGGCGGCAGTCATGCCGCCGGTGTCCGGGTTTTTCTTTTGGGCAGCCCAGGGCAATTCTAAAGAAAGGATTAAGAGTCCATTAAGGTTTCCATAATTCCATTGACAGAGGAAAACCGAAGTTTTATCCTTGGAACAGCAACATATCCCGCCGGAAATCGGTAGAAACGGTACCTTTCAAAAATGTAAGGTTTGCCGGCGAAATGTAAGGAAAAGCGATTGATGTCTTATTGTACTAAGAGTATCATATAAGTGAAGTTTCTACCGAATCGGAGGGATCGCCATGACACTGTTAGAAGTGCACGCACTGAAAAAGACCTACACCACCCGTCTGGGCGGCCATCTGGTCCCGGCCCTGACCAACGTGGATTTCTCTGCAGAGCAGGGGGAATATCTGGCCATCATGGGGGAGTCGGGCTCCGGCAAGACCACCCTGCTGAACATCCTGGCCACCCTGGACCAGCCCACCGGCGGCCAGGTGCTGCTGGACGGCAAGGACCTGGCCAAAATCCGGGAGCGGGACCTGGCCGACTTCCGCCGGAAAAACCTGGGCTTTGTCTTTCAGGATTTTAACCTGCTGGACACCTTTTCCCTGCGGGACAACATCTACCTGCCCTTAGTCCTGTCGGGGCTGCGCCCCGGGGAGATGGATGCCCGGCTAGCCCCCCTGGCCAAGAAGCTGGCCATTGAGGACATTTTGGACAAATACCCCTATGAGGTCTCCGGGGGACAGAAGCAGCGGGCCGCCGTGGCCCGGGCCTGCATCACCGGCCCCCGGCTGCTGCTGGCCGACGAGCCCACGGGGGCCCTGGACTCCCGCTCTGCCGACCAGCTGCTGGACCTCTTTGCCCAACTCAACCGGGAGGGGCAGACCATCCTCATGGTCACCCACTCGGCCCGGGCGGCCAGCCGGGCAGGAAGGGTGCTGTTTATCAAGGACGGTGAGGTCTATCACCAGCTCTACCGGGGGGACCGGTCCAACGAGGCCATGTTCAGCCAGATCGCGGACACCCTCACCGCCCTGGCTGGGGGAGGTGAGGGCCGTGGGTAAGCTCTTCTTCCCCAAAACCGCCGCCGGGAACCTGGTGCGCAACCGGCGCTTCTTCTATCCCTATCTGCTCACGGGGCTGCTCACCGTGGCCATGTTCTATAACATCGCCTTTCTCAACTGGCACAAGGAGCTGCGCAACCTGCCCGGCGGCAGCACCATCCCCTCCATCATGAGCCTGGGGATGATCGTGGTGGCCCTGTTTGCCATCATCTTTCTGCTCTATACCAATAGCTTTCTCATCAAGCGCCGGCACAAGGAGATTGGCCTGTACAACATCCTGGGCCTGTCCAAGGGGCACATCGCCCTGGTTCTCTTCTGGGAGACGGTGTACACCTGTCTCATCACCATCGCCGGCGGCTTAGTCCTGGGCATCCTGCTGTCCAAGCTGATGCTCCTGCTGCTGTATAAAATCCTCTTCTTTGAAGTGGCCTTTGGCTTTTCCATCAGTCCGGTCGCCATGGCCGTCACCGCCGTCCTCTTTGGGGGGATCTATCTGGCCGCCCTGGGGCGCAACCTGCTCCATGTGAGCCTGTCCAAGCCCGTGGAGCTGCTGCGGGGCGGCAGCGTGGGGGAGAAGGAGCCAAAGACCAAGGCTCTCCTGACTATTCTGGGTCTGGGGACCCTGGGGGCGGGGTACTACATCGCCATCACCACCACCTCCCCCCTGGATGCCCTGATGCTCTTCTTCCTGGCCGTGATTCTGGTGATCATCGGCACCTATTGCCTGTTTGTGGCCGGGTCCATCGCCTTTCTGAAGGGGCTGAAAAAGCGAAAATCCTATTACTACCAGGCCAAGCATTTCATCGGGGTCTCCGGGATGCTCTACCGCATGAAGCAGAACGCCGTGGGTCTGGCCAACATCTGCATCCTGTCCACCATGGTCCTGGTGATGATCTCCACCTGTGTGTGCATGTACCTGGGGGTGGATGATGTGCTGGACACCATGTACCCCCACGAGATCACCTATACCCAGTACACTTCGCCCGAAGAGCCCGGGGACCGGTCGGTCCAGGAGGAAATCGTGAATATGGCGGCCCGGCAGGGGTTGGAGCCCACCAAGACCCTGTCGGTGGATGTGCTGCGGCTGACCAGCAACGTGGGCCAGGGGGCTGACTTCATGCCCGCCCAGGAAAGCAATGACCTGAGTGACCTGGTCTACACCGAGATCATCACCGCCGACAGCTATACCCAGCTTACCGGCACCCCCCTCACCCTCGCCCCGGACCAGGCGGCCGTCTACACCACAGAGAACGACGGGGACTGGCCGGCGGTGACCGTCCTGGGCAGGACCTTCCCCGTTGCCCAGTGGCTGGAGACCTCGCCCACCGGTGTCCATACGGCCTACTCTGACCGGGAGCTGATCCTGGTGGTGGCCGACTATGCCGCCCTGGAGGACCTCTTCCAGCGGCAGCTGGGGATGGACAACGGCCAGGGACAGCTCATCTGGGAGTTTTCCATGGACTTTGCCGACAGCGCGGACCAGCAGGCGGTGACGGACCTTTATGACCAGCTGGCCCAGTTCACCCGCCAGACCCAGGAGATCCCTGACACCGTAGCTTCCCGGACGGCCCAGGAGCAAAGCTTCTATTCCACATACGGCAGTCTGCTCTTCCTGGGCATCTTCCTGGGCCTGCTCTTCCTGATGGCCACCGTCCTCATCATCTATTACAAACAGATTTCCGAGGGGTATGAGGACAAGGAGCGCTTCCACATCATGGAGCAGGTGGGCATGAGCCGCCAGCAGGTCCGCACGGCCATCCGCAGTCAGGTGCGGGCGGTGTTCTTCCTGCCCCTTGTGGGGGCGGTGATCCACCTGGCAGCGGCATTTCAGATGATCGTGCGCATCCTGTCCGCCCTGAGCCTGACCAATGTGTCCCTGTTTGCCCTGTGCTGTCTGGGCACGGTGGTGGTCTTTGGGGTGGGGTACCTCATCATCTACCGCCTGACCGCCCGGACCTATTATAAAATCGTTCGCTAAGCCTTTTGTTTTTTCCCACCCCAAAGCCGTGGAGCCCGTTGCGCGCTTCACGGCTTTGGGGTATGATACCGTCAAGAGGAAGGAGGCGGGAGAGCATGTACCGCATCTATCTGGTGGAGGATGACCAGGTCATCGCCGACACCATTGTGGAAAAACTCACAGCCTGGGGGTTTACGGTCCGGTGCCCCAAAGACTTCTCCAACGTCATGGGGGAGTTCGTGGACTTCCAGCCCCACCTGGTCCTGTTGGACATCACGTTGCCCTTTTTCAACGGCTATCACTGGTGCCAGGAGATCCGCCGGGTCTCCCGGGTGCCCATCCTCTTTCTGTCCTCGGCAGGGGAGAACGTGAACATCGTCATGGCCATCCATTTGGGGGCGGATGACTTCATCACCAAACCCTTCGACCTGTCGGTGCTGCTGGCCAAGGTCCAGGCCGCCCTGCGCCGGGCCTATGACTACCAGGGGGAGAGCCATTTGATGGAGCACAACGGGGCGGTGTTCAACAGCCTGGACTGCACGGTGGTCTATGAGGGCCGGCGGGCGGAGCTGACCAAGAACGAGACCCGCATGATGCAGCTGCTCTTAGAGCGCAAGCCCAACGTGGTCAGCCGGGAGGACCTGATGGCCGCCCTGTGGGCCTGCGACGCCTATGTGGACGAGAACACCCTGAACGTGAACATGACCCGGCTGCGGAAAAAGCTGGAGAGCATCGGCCTGACCGGCTTTATCCGCACGAAAAAGGGGTTAGGATATATGGTGCCGTGAGATGAAAGAACGATCTGTCTTTACCGCCTGGCTGGCCAGCTGCCGTCTGGCAGTGGCCGGTGGGCTGGTTTGCGCCGGACTGGGCCTGTTCCTGTTCTGGCTCTATGGCCTGCCCTGGGAGGCGGCCGGCTATCTGCTCTGCCTGTGCCTGGTGGTGGTCTGCCTGCTGGCAGGGGCCAGCTTTGTCCGCTTCCGCCGCCGGCATCGGACCTTAATTTTGCTGGAAGAGGGGATTTTGATAGACCCGACCAACCTGCCGGAGGCAGCCGACCTCATCCAGGCCGACTATGACCGGCTGCTCCGCCGCCTGCTGCGGGAGGGACGGGAGAAGCAGGCCCGGGCAGACAGCACTCTGGCGGAACTGACCGCCTACTATACGCTCTGGGTCCACCAGATCAAGACCCCCATCGCTGCCCTGGACCTCCTGCTCCAAACCGGACCGGAGAAGACCACGGAGATGGAAGTAGAGCTGCAAAAGATCAGCCAGTATGTGGACATGGTCCTGCAATACCTCCGGCTGGACAGCGAGGCCCGGGACCTGGTCCTGCGCCGGTGCAGTCTGGATGAGATGGTGCGGCAGACGGTGCGGAAGTCTGCCAAGCTCTTTATCCTGAAAAAGATCCGCCTGACCTTTCAGGAGACCGGCAAAATGGTGCTCAGCGATGAGAAGTGGTTTGTCTTTCTCCTGGAACAGCTGCTCTCCAACGCCCTGAAGTACACCGCCCCGGGGGGACAGATCACCATTGGTTTAGAGGGGGAGGACACCCTTCTCCTGACGGACACGGGCATCGGCATCGCCCCGGAGGATCTGCCCCGGGTGTTTGACAAGGGGTTTACCGGCCAGAACGGGCGGGTGGACCGGAAAGCCACCGGCCTGGGCCTCTATCTCTGCCGGCGGACGGCGGACCTGCTGGGCCACAGCCTGACCATCGACTCTCAGCTGGGGGTGGGGACCCAGGTGCGCATCGGCCTGGGCCGGCCGAAGTTTGACATCGAGTAAATAGGGAAAAACGCCCTCTCCTTTTTCCGGCACAGCGGAAGGAAGGAGAGGGCGTTGGCAGTTTATTGGTCAGGTCTTTGTGGGCACGGGCACCTGCCGCCAGGCCAGGCGCAGGAAGCGGAAGGCCAGGAAAATACCCGTGAGCAGGAGGAAGAGGTAAAAGCTCACCGACCGGCTCAGCAGCATGGCCCCCGGCAGGATGGCCGCCGGAAAGACCGTCTGATACAGCAGCAGAAAGCCGCCTTCGCTCAGCCCCACCGCTCCCGGCAGGGGGAGGGAGGAGACGGACAGGAAGAGGACGGCCTGCAGGCCCACCACCTGCCACAGGGTCTGGCCGCTCAGGCCGAAGGACAGGTAGACCCAGAAGGGGACGCTGTGATAGGCCGCCAGCTGGACCAGAGAGGTGGCGAACATACGCCCCAGCGTTCCCTTGTGCTGCCGGCAGCACTGGATGCACTGGCGCACATCCTGCCACTGGCTCTGGCCCCAGGCCGCCCATCCGGGGGCCCGGCGGGGAAAGAGCTTGCTCAGGGGGACCATCAGCCCCCGGCCCAGGGCAGGCAGCAGACGGGGGGAGAGGACCGCCCCGGCCAGCAGGACCACCAGGAAGAGGTTCAGGGCCATGCCCACCAGGAAGCACAGCAGCACGCCCTTGGGCATGGCCAGCAGCTGCCCTTTGTGCAGCAGGAAGCCGCCGACTCCCAGGGCCACGGCGGCCAGCTGGAAGGAGAGGAACTCCAATAACAGGGCCAGCGCCCCTTGGGCGGGGGCATGGCCGTTGCGATACATGGCATACAGCTGCATGGGCTGCCCCCCGGAGGCCGAGGGGGTGACGGAGCTGAAGAAGAAGCCCGTCACGGCATACAGCAGGCAGGAACGGAAGGGGGCGGGGGAGCCGAAGAGGGCCAGGCCCCGCTGGATGTTCTTGGTCTCGCAGGCAAAAAACAGGGCCATGCAGCCGGCGCCTACCCCCAGCAGGGGGAGCTTGGCCTGCTTCAGGGCCACCCACAGGTGGGCGGGGTCCTGCTTGCCCAGCACCAGATAGCCGGTCACGCCCAGCAGCAGCAGAAACAGGCCGCCGCAGAGGATGCCTTTTTTCCATTGCGAACGATTCATAAGCAGTGCTCCATGGTCTGAAAGCGGAAGCCCTGGGCCAGCCACTTGGGCAGCTGCTCTTCCAGAGCCTGTACCGTGCGGGCGGGGGCGCCGGGGGCCCCCCGGCCGTCGTGGAGGCAGAGGACCGCCCCCGGAAAGGTCCGCCGGTCCAGCCGGCGGGCAATTTCCCCGGCGGTGATGTCCCCCCGCCAGTCCTGGGCCATCACGTCCCAGAGGACCGGGCGCAGCTGGCGGGCCTTGATTTGGCGGAGAGAGGAGAGGTTTACCACCCCCCAGGGGGGACGAAAGAGGGGGTCATGGACCCCCAGCCGGTCCAGCGCCGCCAGGCCGTCCCGGAAATCCCGCCGGGTCTGGCGGGGGGTCATCAGGTAGGCGCTGCGGTGGCGGGCGGAGTGGAAGGCCACCTGGTGGCCCTCTGCCTGCATCCGGCGGATGAGCTGGGGATGGGCCTGGGCGGCCTCGGCCACCACGAAAAAGGTGGCGGGGACCTGATAGCGGGCCAGCAGGTCCAGCAGGGCGGGGGTGTCCTGGGGGCTGGGGCCGTCGTCAAAGGTGAGGTAGAGGACCCCGGCCTGCTGCCGTTTGTGTCTGGTCAGCCGGTGTTTCACTTTGCGCCAGGAGGAGGGGAGGTAGGCATAGCTGCCCACCGCGACGGCCCCCGCAGCCAGCAGGGGGATCAGCATGCCGCCCGCTCCGCCCAGAAGCGGTCCACAGGGGAGACCTGGTCCAGGCTGCGCAGGGCCACGGCCATGCGCTGCTTCATGTCGGCCAGGGTCTCCTGGTCGGCCAGCAGGGACAGGATGTCCTGGGCCTCCCGGCTCTTGTTCCACAGGACCTTGCCAAAGCCCTGGGCCTGGACGTAGGCGGCGTTGGCCTCCTCCTGCATGAGGAAGGGCCGCAGCAGGCACAAAGGCGTGCCGGAGTGGATGGCCTCAAAGGTGGTGATGCCCCCGGCCTTGGTCAGAAGGAGGTCCGCCCGGGCCATGTACTCGGCCACCCGGGGGGTGAAGCCCACGATCTCAAAGGTGGGGTAGGCGGCCTCCAGCTCCCGGCGCAGGGTCTCATTTTTGCCGGTGATGACGGTTACATGGACCTCCGGCGAGGCGGCCAGGGCGGAGAGGAATTCCTCGGCCCGGGGGATCAGCCCCAGACCGCCTCCCATGACCAGCAGTTCCTTCCGGCCGGACTTGTCCTCCTTCCGGGTGCGGAAATCCTGGCGCACGGGGATGCCGTTAACCACGATCTGCGCCCCGGGGACCCCCAGGCCCAGCAGCTGCCGCCGGGTGGACTCGTCGCCCACGAAGTAGCAGTTGGTGTGGGGGGCGATCCACTCGCTGTGGGCGGAGATGTCGGTGATGTAAGTATAAAGAGGGATCCGGCTGCCGGTGTACTTCTTATAGGCCGAGACGTACTGGGAGCTCAGGGGCAGGGTGGAGATCACCAGGTCTGCCTGGGTGCGCTCCAGCAGCTGCTCCAGCTTCTGCACCATGGTGCGCTTGACGGGGGTGCAGCGGAAGCGGCCGGCCATGCGGTTGAGCAGGTTATAGATACCGGAGCAATAGTTGACGGTAAAGTCAAAGCAGCCATAGACCAGACGGCGCATCTGGGGGAAACATTCCTCGATCACGTCCACCACGGTCACACAGGCGTCGGGGTCCCGGCGGAGGATCTCCTCGCGCACTGCCTGGGCGGCGAACACATGTCCCATACCAAACTTTCCGGTGAAGATCAAGACGTTCATGGTCTTCCCTCCTTCGTGTTTTGCGAGTTCTTTTCTTGTTGTGCTCAGTATAGCAAGGGAATCTTTGCTCCCCATTAAGGGAAAATAAAAGATTTCTTAAGAGTCCGGGTAGAAATTATTATTTCCCTGCCATCATCCCCTGCTGCACTCCGGCCCGCCGTACTGGGAGATGATCTGGGCGGCCAGCTTGGGGTTGGTGTTCTTGATGCGCACGGGATACTGCAATTTTTTCTGATAGACAAACATCGCTCACGCCTCCTCTTCGCGGTACTGCCAGGGCCAGGGACCGTTGGTCCAGGTATAGGAGCTGCTCTGGGCGGCGTCGGTCTGGGTCAGCGGGCCGGATTGCTCCACATAGCTCTCCCGGGCGGTCTTTTCCAGCTGGACATAGTTCTGGAAGAGGGCGAAGGCCTCGCTGTCGTTGGGGTGGGTGTCCAGATACAGCCCCAGCTCCTGGATGACGAAATCCAAGGCCCGCAGCTGGTTGAGCTTGGTGTCGGCCAGCTGGGCGGCGTTGACCTTCAGGTGGAAGGGCAGGTCCAGGTCAGGGAAGAGGGTGCCGCTCTCCAGGGCCTTGCTTTTGGAATACCGCTGGGGCGAGGCGCCCTGGCTGGCCACAAAGGGGACCGCGAAGGGGCCGCAGGCGGGCAGGGAACCCAGGCCGGCGGAGCAGGGATTCTGGGTCCCGCTCTGGGTGGGTTTGGAAGTGGTGGTAGACAATACAGTGACCTCCTTTGACAAAACCACGCGGGGACCGGCGTTCCCGCGTTCACTACAGGCTATGCGCGAAAGAGGGAAAGGGGAACCGAAGGAAGAAGAGGATTGCGGAAGGGGGCGGGGTTTGCTATAATTTTGCCAAACCCCGGCGGCTGGCCGGGGTATCTCCCTGCCGCCGGCGGCATAGAGTTGCCGGGGAGGGATGGAATGTGAAGCGCAAAGAAGTCAGACGAAGACTGCTGTGGGTGGGCTGTCTGGCGGCCCTGACGGGGGCCCTTTTGTGGGGGGTGCTGTGGCCGGACGGGAGCAGCCCCGCCTTCGCCCGCCTGACCGGCCAGACCCTGGTCATCGACCCCGGCCACGGGGGAGAAGACGGCGGCGCGGTGGCCGCCGACGGCAGTCCGGAGAGCCAGCTCAACCTGGCCATCGCCCGCTCCCTGGACCAGCTGATGGGGTTTTACGGGGTGCCGGCGGTGATGACCCGGACGGAGGATGTCTCCATCCACGACGCCGGTGCCCGGACCCTGCGGGAGAAAAAGGTGTCAGACCTGAAAAACCGGGTGGCGCTCATCGACAGCATCCCCAACGCCACCCTCATCAGCATCCACCAAAACGCCTCGCCCAACCCCGGCCACCGGGGGTTCCAGGTTTTCTATGGCCGGCAGGTCTCCTCCCGGCCCCTGGCCCAGGCGGTCCAGCAGACCCTGACGGCGGTGCTGGAGCCGGAGAAGGAGCGGGCGGTCCAGTCGGTCTCTTCGTCGGTCTATCTCATGAGCCACGTCTCCTGCCGGGCCATTCTGGTGGAATGCGGCTTTGTGTCCAATCCAGAGGAAGCCGGCCTGCTCCGGCAGCCGGCCTACCAGCGCAAGCTGGCCATGACCCTGGCCGCCTGCTATCTCACGGCAGACAGTGCCTGGGAAGGAGGATCTTTCGTATGAAAGCCAAAACCCTTTTTTACTGCACCCAGTGCGGCAACGAGACCCCAAAATGGCAGGGCCAGTGCCCTGCCTGCGGGGCCTGGAATACCATCGTGGAGCAGCCTGCCGCCCCCAAGAGCAAGGGCCGCAGTGCCGCTCCCTCTCCGCTGGTCCCTGCCCGGACCCCGAAAAAGGTTTCGGAAATGACCATCGACCAGGAGATCCGCTTTCCCACCGGTCTGGCGGAGCTGGACCGGGTGCTGGGGGGCGGTGCGGTCCAGGGCTCCCTGGTGCTCGTCGGGGGTGCGCCGGGGATCGGCAAGTCCACCCTCATGCTCCAGATCTGCCACCGGCTGTGTGAGTTTGCCAAAGTCCTCTACGTCTCCGGAGAGGAGTCGGAGCGGCAGCTCAAGCTGCGGGCGGACCGGCTGGGGGTGGGGGAGATCGACCTGTATCTTCTGTCTGAAACCGACCTGGCGGAAGTGACCGCCGCCGTGGAGGCCACCCAGCCGCAGATCCTCATCGTCGACTCCATCCAGACCATGTACAACGGGGACCAGACCAGCTCCCCCGGCAGCGTCTCCCAGGTCAAGGAGTGCACCATGGCCCTGATGCAGCTGGCCAAGGGGAGAGGGATCACCGTCTTTGTCATCGGCCATGTGAACAAGGAGGGGAACCTGGCCGGCCCCAAGGTCCTGGAGCACATGGTGGACTGCGTCCTCTACTTTGAGGGGGACCGCCACCTGTCCTACCGCATCCTCCGGGCGGCCAAGAACCGCTACGGGGCCACCAACGAGATCGGGGTCTTTGAGATGGACGACAGCGGCCTGCGGGAGGTGCCCAATCCCTCCCAGATGCTCCTGGAGGGCCGGCTGACCGAGGAGCCGGGCACCTGTGTCACCTGCGTCATGGAGGGGGCCCGGCCGGTGCTGGCAGAGGTACAGGCCCTGCTCACCCCCACCTCCTTTGGCAACCCCCGCCGCAGCACCAACGGCTTTGACTACAACCGGGCCATGCTGCTCATGGCGGTGCTGGAGAAGCGGGGCGGGCTGGCGGTGAACACCTGCGACGCCTACCTGAACGTCATCGGCGGCCTGAACCTGGACGAGCCGGGGGCGGACCTGGCCGCGGTGCTGGCCCTGGCCTCCAGCTTTCGGGACAAGCCTGTGCCGGCGGACCTGGTGGCCGTGGGTGAGGTGGGCCTGACGGGAGAGCTGCGCTCGGTGTCTGCCCTGAACCAGCGCCTGTCAGAGATCCGCCGTCTGGGCTTTACCAAATGCCTGATCCCGGAGCGCCACGGGCGGCAGACCATTGTGCCCCCGGCGGGGTTACAGCTGATTCCCGTCAAGAATGTGCGGCAGGCGCTGGCGGTCCTGCTGTAAGGGGCGCTTGGGCACAAAGTGGACACAGCCCACACCCTGGCCGGGAACGCCGCCGGAGCCGGCGCGGGCCAGGGTGCAGCAGCCGTCCTGCTGATAGATGCAGGGGTCGGTGCAGGGGATGAGGTTCATCAGATCACCTTCTTTTGCAGTTTGGATGGTGGTTAGTATGTGTCTTTCGGCAAAAATTTATGACTTCCGGCCC
>DXEA01000109.1 GCA_019115225.1 Candidatus Evtepia faecigallinarum | reverse complement strand
GTCGCCGCCCGAAGGGTACCATCCCCCGACGCCTGCCGCCCGGAGGGCGGCACCCTCCCCAGCCCCCCTCATCTGGTGAGGGTCCGGGCTCCCCGCGGCAGCGCCCCCTTTGCGCCAGCGCCCCCCCGGTGCTCCCCACCCGGTGGGGGCCTCCCGGCTTCTCTGAAGAAAACGCAAGAACCCGTGACCACCGTCACGGGTTCTCCTTTTCCTCCAGATAAGCCAAGATCTCCGCCGCATTGGTGTCCGGCTTGACCTTGGGCATGGTTTTTTCAATGATGCCCTGCTCATCAATGATGTAGGTGGACCGCACCGTGCCCATGGAGACCTTGCCGTAGAGCTTCTTCTCCTTCCACACGTCGTAGGCCTCAATGACCTGATGCTCCGGGTCCGACAGGAGCAGGAAGGGCAGCTCATTCTTAGCGGCAAATTTTTGATGGGAGGCCACGGTATCCTTGCTCACCCCGATGACCACCACGTTCTTGGCCCGGAACTGCCCATAGGCCGCCCCAAAGGCGCAGGCCTGGCGGGTGCAGCCCGATGTGTTGTCCCGGGGATAGAAATACAGGACCACCTTCTGGCCCAGAAAGTCTGACAGGGAGACCGGGTTTCCCTCCTTGTCCGGCAAGGTGAAGGCCGGGGCCTTGGTACCAACGTCTAACATGGACGCATCACTCCTTGATAAATACATAGGTTTTTTCGTCTGAATGGTCCGGGCGGAAGCGATAGCCCAGACGGTCAAAGGCCCGCAGGGCCTCCGGGTCCTCCCCCCGGCACTGGGCCAGGTAGCGGACCATCTCTCCCCGGGCCATTTTGCACAGGGTGCCCTTCTCGATCACCCGGCCGCTCTGCTCCTCCCCAAAGACGCAGGTGAGGAAGGTCACCCTTTCCGGCAGGTGGGGGGCGATGGCCCGGCTGTACTCCCGAGAGGCCAGGTTGACGATCAGGTTGGTCTCCTGGCACAGGGCCTGGGCCAGGGTGTCTCCCCAGAACTCGTAAAGATCCTTTTTCCCGTCCACCGCCAGCTTCGCACCCATCTCCAGCCGGTAGGGGGTCACCCCGTCAAAGGGACGCAGCAGGCCGTAAAAGCCGGAAACCACCCGCAGGTGTTCCTCCACATAGTCCAGCTCCTCCTGGGTGAAGACGCCGGGGGCCATGTAGCGGTACTGGATGCCCTCGTAGGCCAGCAGGGCAGGGGTGAGGGCGCGATGGAGGTCCATGGCGGCCAGGCGCTCCTGGTTCAGGGCGGCGATCTGGTCGCTGCACTTCCACAGGGTCTTTAGCTGCTGGGGGGAGAGCTGGCGCAGACGGTCCAGCAGCTGCTGGGTTTGGTCCAAAAAGGCCGGCAGGGCGTGGCAGGGAAAGCTGTCGGTGTCCGTGCGCATCTTTTTGGCCGGGGAGATGATCAGCCGCATGGGGTCCCCTCCCCTCGTCCGTGGGTGCGCAGCTTTTCCAGGATCACCTGGTCTGCCGGGCAGAATGGATACTGGGGGATCTCCGCCGGGGTGAGCCAGCGCAGGTCGTGGTGCTCTAATTTCTGAGGCTCCCCCGCCAGGATGCGCCCCTCAAAGAGGGTCAGGTGGATGGTGAGGTCGGGGTAGGTGTGGGTGACCTCCAGATAGACATCCTCCACGGCGATCTCCACCCCCAATTCCTCCCGGCACTCCCGGATGAGGGCTTCCTGTTTGCTCTCGTCGGGCTCCACCTTACCCCCCACAAACTCCCACAGCAGGCCCCGGGCCTTGTGGGCCGGGCGCTGGCAGGCCAAAAAGCGGTCCCCCCGCCAGAGCAGGGCCGCCACCACTTCCGTCGCCATGTTCTTTACCCCTTTCTCAGCTGATCGGCCAGGGTGACGATGGCCGGGTCCAGCACCGCTAAGGTCAGGTCCATGGGGTGGTCGGTGAGAAAATCCTCCATCTCCTGCAGGGCGATGGCCAGGGCCTCTTTTAAAGGATAGCCATAGATGCCGGCTGAGATCAGAGGGAAGGCCACGGACCGGCAGCCCGTCTGCCAGGCCAGGGCCAGAGAGGTACGGTAGCAGCTGCGCAGCAGCTCCTCCTCCCCTGCGCTCCCGCCCCGCCAGATGGGGCCCACGGTGTGGACGATGTATTTGGCGGGCAGCGCAAAGCCCTCCGTGATCACCGCCTGGCCGGTGGGGCAGCCCCCCAGCTTCCGGCAGGCCTGGTCCAGGTCCTGATAGCCGGCAGCGGCGAAGATGGCCCCGCACACCCCGCCGCCGGGGGCCAGGGCAGCGTTGGCAGCGTTGACGATGGCGTCCACCTTGAGCTTGGTAATATCGTTCTGGATCACGGTAAGAGACATGGTGATCCGCCTCCTTTGTCTCATTCTGCCCCCAGTATAGCCGTCCCATCCCAGGATGTCAAACGAAACCGCCGCCGGCAGGGCCCTTTCCCTCCGGCGGCGGTTGGTCAGCTGTTTTTCTTCCGGGCGCTCTCCCGGGCAAAGACCGCCGCGCCCAGGGCCCCCATCACCTGGGGGTTGCCCAGAACCCTCACGGGATGGCCCAGGTGGCGGCTCAGGGCGTCGGCCAGGGCCCGGTTCAGCGCCCCGCCGCCGGTCATCACCACCTGGGGCACCACCCCCACCCGGCCGGCCATGCCCACGATGCGGGTGGCGATGGACTCGATGGCCCCCGCCGCCACGTTGGCCTGGGCGGCCCCGGCGGACAGGTGGGAGATGACCTCCGACTCGGCAAAGACCGTGCACAGGTTACTGATGGACACCGGGGCACTCCCCTGCCCGGCCAGGTCGGATAGATTCTGGATGGGGCAGTCCAGCACCCGGGCCATGACCTCTAAAAAGCGGCCGGTGCCGGCGGCGCATTTGTCGTTCATCACAAAGTTTTCCACGGCCCCTGTGCTGTCCAGGCGGATGACCTTGGTGTCCTGGCCCCCCACGTCCACGATGGTGCGGGCGTCAGCGGAGAGGTGGCGGACCCCCTTGGCATGGCAGCTGATTTCAGTGATCTGCCGGTCCGCCCCCTGCCAGGTCATGCGGCCGTAGCCGGTGACTACAGTATAAGCTACCTCCTCCGGGCTGCGGCCCGCCTGGGCATAGGCCGCCTCCAGGACCTGGCCGGGACCCCGGGTTCCCGTGCCCAGGTTCACCACCTGGGCGGCCAGGATGGCGCCGTCCTCCCCCAAGAGGACCGCCTTGGAGGAGGAGGAACCGATGTCCAATCCCAAATACATGGTCCCGTCTCCTTTC
>DXEA01000108.1 GCA_019115225.1 Candidatus Evtepia faecigallinarum | reverse complement strand
TGCTTTCCTATGTCTGTATGCAATTTTGGGGAAAAACTGTTTGTCGATTTTGGTCTGTTCGTGTATAATAGGGACAAAGGTCGTGTTCCCGCGGCAATCATGTGACAACAGAACGAAAAAACTGTTGCGAGGGGATTTTTGCGTTCTGGGAAGGGTGACACCAGGGGAGCATCCCTCTGCAAGTGCGAAGGAGGTTCGACATGACAAAACGACTGATACGCCTGCTGTTCTGCGCTGGCCTGCTGCTGGGCCTGCTCACCGTCACCGCCCTGGCGGCGGCCCCTGAGGGCACTGGCACGGCGGAAGACCCCTACCAGATCAGCAGCGCAGAGGAGCTCTACTGGTTCGCCGGGCTGGTCAACGGCGATGCGAACATCATCGGCACCGACACACAGCAAGACACCTCTGCCTGTGCCGTGCTGACGGCGGACATCGACCTTGCCGATATCCAGTGGACGTCCATCGGCAAAGACGAATCCAATGCCTACATCGGCACCTTCGACGGCCAGGGTCACACCATCAGCGGGTTGAACGTTAACAACAGCACCAGCGACTATACCGGCCTGTTCGGCTATGTCGGCGGTGACTTTCGGGACGGCATGGTGAAGAACGTCAGTGTCTCCGGCGCTGTGACCGGCAACGGCAATTACATCGGCGGCGTGTGCGGATATATAGACGTGTATGGCAGGATAGAAAATTGCAGCTTCAGCGGCACGGTGAACGGCGGCGATAACCTCGGCGGCGTGTGCGGGTATAACTGCGGAACGATAGCGAACTGCTACAGTACCGGCAGCGTGACCGGCAGCGGCAGTTATGTCGGCGGCGTGTGCGGGTATAACGGGCGCTACTCCTACGATGACGGCGAAGAAGAGATAGACTACATAGATGGTAAGATAACGAACTGCTACTGGCTCGCCAACGATTCTTCAGGAGGCAGCGTTGGCTTCGACGAAGGCACAGTCGAGGAAGTCGCCTCCAAAACCGCCGAGAAATTCGCCTCGGGCGAGGTAACATGGCTGCTGAATCAGGGCCAGATTAACGGTCCGTGGCGGCAGACTTTGGGCAATGGCGGAGACGCTACTCCCATCTTAGACGAGACACACGGTTTTGTCGTTATTATAAGCAGCACACAAAAATATGAAAATGTGGAATTAAAGTATGAAAACGGGTTCGGCCCAGAAGGCGGTGGTCTATTTTATCAGGCCGCACAGAAGGACGACGGCGTCTATCAGATCGGCAACGCTGGACAGCTCTACTGGTTCGCCGGGCTGGTGAATGGCAAGCTGGGCGATGGCACACCGCAAAACACCGCCGCCCACGCCGTGCTGACGGCGGACATCACCATCAACAAGAACGTGCTGACGGCAGACGGCAAACTCAACGGGTCCCCGGCACATGCGTGGACGCCCATCGGCAAGGATGGCAGCGTTGCCTACACCGGCATTTTTGATGGTCAGAACCATATCATCTTCGGGCTGTATTGCGACATCAACGAGACGGTTGCTGATTCCGATGTCTATGTTGGCCTGTTCGGCCGCGTTAAAAGCGGCACGGTGAAAAATGTCACACTGAAAGACTGCTATCTGTCGGGTAAAACAAGCACCACTGGAACGGTCAATATCGGCGGTGTGTGTGGGGCAAATATCGACGGTGATAGCTATATCGAAAACTGTCGGGTTGAAGGCACCGTGACGGGCAGCGGCAATGTGGGCGGCGTATGCGGGTGGAACTATGGCTCCAGCACTGCCGGCGATACCACCAGAATCACCAACTGTTCCAGTGCCGGTACTGTGAGCGGCAGCGGCAATGTGGGCGGCGTGTGCGGGTTGAACGACGGAGACACCATCATCAATTGCTATAACACCGGTACTGTGAGCGGTACTGGCAATGTGGGCGGCGTGTGCGGGGAGAGCAATAGCGCAATCGTCAACTGCTATAACACCGGCGCTGTGAGCGGTAATGGTAATGATAATGTGGGCGGTGTGTGCGGACAGGACACTAGCAATTATGGTGACGGCTCATTAATTACCAACTGCTACTGGCTCCAAGACACCGCCAGCAGCGGCATTGGCAATGGTAACGGCGAAGCCACGGCAAAAAAAACCGCCGACCAATTCGCCTCCGGCGAGGTGGCGTGGCTGCTGAATGGTGAAAAGGTGAATGATACATGGCGGCAGAATTTGGAGGGCTCGGAAAAGGACCCCTCTCCCACCCTCGACAGCACGCACGGAATCGTACACTATACCGGTGAGGGCTACGAACAATTCATAGAGCACCACTACGATACAGAAGGATTCTGTGGCTGCGGTGTATGCCAACCGGCCACCCTGCAAAACGGCGTCTATCAGATCGGCAATGCCGGACAGCTGTACTGGTTTGCGGGTCTGGTGAATGGGGATAGCAGCATTATTGGAAATGAGGTGCCACAAAACGCCGTTGCTGACGCCGAGCTGACGGCGGACATCTCCATCAATCAAAATGTGCTGACGGAAGACTTCAAACTCAACGGTGACGGCAGCCAGTTCCGCCTGTGGGCCTCTCCCATTGGTACGGAGATAGTTCCTTACAATGGTACTTTCGACGGCAAGAGCTACGCCATCCGCGGGCTGTATTACAAGGGTAACAGTTTTTACGCCGGTCTGTTCGGCCAAATTGGCACCGGCGGTGTAGTGAAAAATCTCAAGCTCGAAGACAGCTATGCGGGGGTGGATGCCAGAGTAAATTTCTTTGCATATGGTGTCGGCGGCGTGTGCGCAGTTAACCTGGGCACGATTGAAAACTGCAGTTTTAGCGGCTTTGTGGAGGATGAACAATCAGCCAGCACTAATATTTATGTTGGCGGCGTGTGCGGGCGGAACGATGGCTCCATCACCAGCTGTTACAGCACCGGCAACGTGTTCGGCGCCGGCGATGGTAACGTTTGTGCTGGCGGTGTGTGCGGACGGAACTTTGGCTCTGGCTCCATCACCAACTGCTACAACACCAACGCCGTAACCGGTTGGGATTGCACTTTGGGTGGCGTGTGTGGGGAGAACGCTGGCTCTATTGCCAACTGTTACAACACCGGCAACGTGACGAATGGGGACTGCTATACCGGCGGCGTGTGCGGGGAGAACCTGAGCTCCATTACAAACTGTTACAGCACCGGCAACGTGGAGGCCGGCACTCCCGGCGGCGTGTGTGGAAGTAACGACGGTGGCTCCATCACCAGCTGTTACAGCACCGGCAACGTGACGGGTGGCACTCCCGGCGGCGTGTGCGGGTATAACTATGCCGCCAACGGCGGCACCGCCATCATCACCAACTGTTATAGCACCGGCAACGTGTCCGGTGACAGCGATTTTATATCTATATTCGGCGATAGAGTTGTTGATGTGGGCGGCGTGTGCGGGTATAACTATGCCGCCAACGGCGGCACCGCCATCATCACCAACTGTTATAGCACCGGCAACGTGTCCGGCGACGGAAACGACAATTTTAAAGTTAATGTGGGCGGCGTATGCGGGGGGAACGAGGTTTACTCCAACGGCAACGCCTCCATCTCCAACTGCTACTGGCTCGAGGGCATAAATAGCAGCATCAATGGCATCGGCAACGACAGCAACGCCACCGGAGCCGAGAAGAAAACCGCCGAGCAATTCGCCTCCGGCGAGGTGGCGTGGCTGCTGAACAGTGAGCAGGAAAACGGTCCCTGGCGGCAGACCTTGGGCACGGACAATTTTCCGGTGCTGGCCAGCACCCACAGCGCGGTCTATCGGGTCACCGTTGAGGACGAGGTCAAAGGCTACTACAACTCCGGCGACACCTTCACCCTCCCTGATGCGACGGAAATCAAACCCGGCTACACCTTCCTCTGGAGTGGCGGCGGTAAAACCTATGAGCCGGGGGCCACGGCGACCATCACCGCCGACACCACCTTCACCGCCCAGTGGACGGCCAATATTTATACCGTTACGTTGCACCCCAACGATGGCACCATTGCCGAGGGCAAGGACGTTACGAGCTACACCTACGGCGTGGGCGCGGCGCTGCCCACCGAGGTCACCCGCCGGGGCTATACCTTCGCCGGCTGGTACGAGAGCGCGGACTTCTCCGGCAGCCCCGTCACTGCCATCACCGACACCGACATCGGAAACAAGATTTACTATGCCAAGTGGACCGTCAACACCTACGCTGTCACCCTCAACCCCAACAGCGGCGCCATTGCCGAGGGGGAGAATGTCACCAGCTACACCTACGGCGTGGGCGCGGTGCTGCCCACCGATGTCACCCGCCGGGGCTATACCTTCGCCGGCTGGTATGACAATGAAGAACTGGGTGGGGACCCGGTGACAGCCATCCCCGCCGACGCCATCGGGGACGTGGCATACTGGGCCAAATGGGAGCCCGTGTCCTCCGGCGGCCGCCCCACCCTCACGGTGAGCCAGCAGCTGATCAACAAGATCAAGGCCGCCAAGGACGGGGACACCGTGGAGATCACCCTCAAGCCAAGCCAGACCAAGCTGGACAAGGAGGTCTTTGAGACCTTGTCAGGCCGCGATGTGACGCTGGTCCTGCACCTGGACGGCGAGGTGGACTGGACCATCTACGGCCTGGACATTGCGGCGGATGCCGTCCTCACCGACCTGGACATGGGCGTGAGCATGAACACCACTACCATCCCCGTGGATCTCATCAACGCCATCACGGGGGAGATCGGTACCGTGCAGATCACCCTGGCCCACGACGGGGAATTCGGCTTTGTCCTGACGCTGACAGCCCCCCTGGGCGCGGAAAATGAGGGCCTGTGGGCGAACCTGTACCGCTACGACGAGAGCGCGGGGGCGATGACCTTCCAGACCGCCGCCCTGGTGGACGAGGACGGCAATGTGGCCCTGCCCTTTGACCACGCCAGCCAGTACGCCCTTGTGCTGGACGATAAGAGCCATGAGCTGCCCTTTACCGACCTGACAGCGGGCGCATGGTATTGGGACGCCGTGGCCTATGTCTACCGCCACGACATGATGGCCGGGTACGGGGACAACCTCTTTGGCCCCAATGATGACCTGTCCCGGGCGCAGCTCTGCCAGATCGTCTACAATATGGAGGGCCAGCCTACGGCCAGTGGCGGTGGTACCTTCAACGATGTGGCGGACGGCGCATGGTACTTTGACGCCGTGACCTGGGCGGCGTCCCAGGGCATTGTGGGCGGCTACGGTAACGGCAAGTTCGGCCCCGACGACGCTATCACGCGGGAACAGTTGGCGACGATTCTCTACCGCTATGCCCAGGCCAAGGGCTATGATGTGTCCGTGGGCGAGGATACCAACATCCTCTCCTACACCGATGCCCAGGCGGTCAGCGAGTACTCCATCCCCGCCATGCAGTGGGCCTGCGGCGCGGGCATCATCGAGGGCGTGACGGAAAGCACGCTGGCGCCCCAGGGCAATTCCACCCGGGCCCAAGTGGCCACCATGCTCATGCGATTCTGTGAGGAATATGGGATGAGGTAACTTGGTTTAATTCGCCGGGGGGATACCCTCCAGCATCAATTTTTCAGGCGCAGACAGCCGACGTGCTGTCTGCGCCTTCCTTTTTTTTCGACGATATTCTCAGAGATTCGCCGTCCGTTTTTGGCGAGCAGCGGAGAATACCGTCGATTCTTTTTTGCAGCGGCTCAGCGAATTGGCGGGAAAGTCTCTGGTTTTAGGGAAATCAGAGAGATTTGCGGGAAAAATTGTCGTTTTTGTCCCGGCTGCCGCTCTCCGCCTCCGAGGGTTTGAAAATCCACTTTTTCAAACTTTCGGAGGTAACGCTATGAGTGAGCAACAAAAACAATTCTATCTTTACATAGACGGACAGGCTGTGCCCGTCAGCGAAGAGGTATATCGGGAATATCGCCACTATGCCCGGAAGGAGGAATATTTTCTCCATGATCTGAAGCGGGAAAAGTTTGTCTGCGATCAGGCGGCCCGGACCGCAACCTTCACCCCCAGCCGGGAGGACTCCTATGACCGCCTGCTGGAAGGGGACCGTCAATTTGCCGCCCAAGGTCCCACGCTGGAGGAGACGGTGGTGTCGTCCCTCTGGATGCAGGAACTGATGGGCAAATTGTCCCCCCAGGAGCGGGGAATCATCTACCAGCTCTATGTGCTGGAGAAATCCGAACGGGAGGCCAGCGCCGCCCTGCACCTGGCGCAAACCACATTTCGGCGGCGGAAGAAGGCGCTGCTGGAAAAATTGCGGGCTTTGTTGGACGAAAATTCCTGAAAAGCGGTTCAAACCTGCCCTCCCAACGGGGAAATCAATGAGAGGTTTTTAAGTCTCTTTGCACTTCGACAAACAACGGGCAAGCCCGTTCATCTCGGTATGTGAGTTCCAAGACCCGTTGGGGCGAGCGACACAGGGGCGGACGCCAGGACTGCCGGTGGGCTGGGAGAGGGGAGAGGAGGTGATATTGTTCTCCCCAGCACCATCCAAGGCACGAGCGATCCACCGCCAACCTGTTACCCGGTGCCGGCAGCGCCGGGGACGCGACCTGAGACCCTCAACGGGGGATAACCGAACTATCCCGAACCCGCTGGGTCAATGTGGACTACGATGGGAATGGCGTGCGCGGCTTAGTCACCCGCGGTTCACCTTCCGTTGGTTTTCCGGCGTCTGCTGCCAGGACGGGCTCACATACTCCCGTGCCGGGGGTGAGCAGTAGGGCGGTCCTGCCGCCTGAGAATACGGCACATCATGGATTGCATCAGAAGGGAAGCGACGGCAGCCCGTGCCGGTCAGAACCCATTTTGGAAGATGGGCACAGAACAGGCCGGACGGGCTGACCGTCCTTCCTGTGTCGGAGGTGAGACGTTGCGCGACAAGGTATTTGCGGCGCAAGGTGTTTCATCCGGTGGGATGGGACGAGGACAGCGGTTCCGCTTTTTTGTCATCACGGCCCTGCTGTCGTTCATATAGTGAGTCAGCCATTTTGAAAGGGGGGTACCGCATGGAAAACCGGGAACCGGTGAAGCGCGTTTGCAGTGTGTTCAAAGGCGGCGAAAGCACGACGTCCAAAGCGCAGTTCACGCAAAAATGGATCGAGCTCATCAACCGGATGGAGCGGAACAAGGCAGCCACCCCGGCACAACAATAATGACAAGCGCTCTCTTTTATGGTATCATCCAATGGAGGGCGCTTGTTCTTATCTTTGAGGAGATAGGAAAATGAAAGTAGCAATCTATTGCCGCTTATCCGAAGAAGATCGGAACAAGCAATTTGAAACCGATGACTCAGGCAGCATTCAAAACCAAAAGGCGATGCTGCTGCAATACGCCATGGAACAGGGGTGGGAGCTTTACAACGTATACAGCGACGACGACTACACCGGCGCAGACCGGCGCCGCCCGGAGTTTAACCGCTTGTTGCAG
Organism: Candidatus Evtepia faecigallinarum; assembly: GCA_019115225.1. Classification (GTDB taxonomy): domain Bacteria; phylum Bacillota; class Clostridia; order Oscillospirales; family Oscillospiraceae; genus Evtepia; species Evtepia faecigallinarum. Next base: position 30,097 of record DXEA01000108.1, on the reverse strand, counting down.
GACGCCGAGCAGCACCGATTTGACATTGTCCTGTGCAAAACCCAGTCGCGCTTTACCCGCGAGCTGGAGCTGGTGGAAAAGTACATCCATGGTCTGTTCCCCATCTGGGGCATCCGCTTCATCAGCATCGTCGACAACGCCGATACTGCGAATAAGGGCAACAAAAAATCCCGGCAGATCAACGGCCTGGTCAACGAGTGGTATCTGGAGGACATGTCGGACAACATCCGCAGCGTTCTGACCAACCGCCGGAAAAACGGGTTCCATATCGGGGCGTTCGCCCTCTATGGCTATCAGAAGGACCCGGACCAGAAAGGACATCTCATCATCGACGAGGAGGCAGCAGCCGTGGTCCGGGAGGTGTTTACCCTTTTTTCCCAGGGCTATGGCAAGACGGCGATTGCCCGGCTGCTCAACGACCGGGGCATCCCCAACCCGACGGAGTATAAGCGCCTGCACGGGCTGCGCTACCAGCAGCCGAAGAAGAAAAACAGTACCCTGTGGAAATACTTTGCCATTTCCAACATGCTCACCAATGAGATTTATATTGGCAATATGGTGCAGGGGAAGTATGGCAGCGTATCCTACAAGACCAAGCAGAACCGACCCCGCCCCAAAGAGGCGTGGTACCGGGTGGAGGGAACCCACGAGCCCATCATCGACCGGGAACTGTGGGACAGAGTCCAGGCGCTGGTGGCCCAGCGGGCCAAGCCCTTTGACATTGGTACCATCGGTCTGTTTGCCAAAAAGGCCCGCTGCGCCAACTGCGGAGACACGATGCGGTCGGGCAAGACCTCACCGAAGCGCGGCGGAAAGCACTATCTGCAATGCGCCAACCGCCACATCGCCAAGGACGCCTGCATCGGCTCCTTTATCGCCGTGGATAAGCTGGAGCAGCTTGTGATGGAGGAGCTGAACCGCCTCTCGGCAGAGTACCTGGACAGGGACGAGCTGGAACGAAACATCGAATTCTGTGAAAACCTGCAGGAGCAAAAAGCCCGACTGCGCACAGACCTTGCCGTCTACCAGAAAAAGATCGAGGAGTACGCCAAGGGGATTCGGGAGCTCTATATGGACAAGGTGCGGGGGCTGATTTCGGAAGGGGACTTTGCGGAGTTGTCAAAAGGCTTTTCCGCCGAGCGCACCCGCCTGGAGCGCGTCGTCGTGGAGACGGAGAAACAGTTAGATCAGTTGGAGGAAAAAATCGCGGCAGGGGACAACCGCCGGGAGCTCATCGAGCAGTATACCAACCTGGATTACCTGACCCGAGAGGTGGTCGAGACGCTCATTGACTACATCTCGGTGGGCAAGCGCATTCCGGGAACGAAAGACGTTCCGGTTGAAATTCATTGGAATTTCTAACGAAAACATGACGGTTTGTTGATAAAAACAGGGTTGAGTTATCCTTCGGTGATTGCAGCAGAGCAAAAGGCCCGTGTAACCTATGACAACATCCTCCGCCTGGCCAAGGACGACCCCGACGTCACCGACGTCATCCGCTTCCTCCGGGAGCGGGAGATCGTCCACTTCCAGCGCTTTGGCAGTGCCCTGCAGCAGGTGCGGGACCAGTTGGACAAGAAAAACGTCTACTATACCAACCCTGCTTTCGACCACTACAGCAAGTAAGGCGGACCCCCGACGGGGCCGCGGCAGAATAAGCCCGGAAAAACCAGCGCGGCTTGGAAGTCCCAAGGGCTTCCAAGCCGCGCTTTTACCCAATCGAAGGGATACCAGAACAGGAGCGAAACAGAGAGGAAGGATCATCCATGAGAGAATTGTTCCAGCACATCAGCGACACCCTTTCCCGGGGGGAGGGGGTGGTCCTGGTGACCATTCTTGAAACCGCCGGCGTCACCCCCCGGAAGCCGGGAGCCCGGATGCTGGCAGGCAGCAAGGGCCTGCTGGCCGGCACCATCGGCGGCGGCAGCGTGGAGGGGCACTGTATCGAGATCGCGGGGGAGCTGCTTCGCTCTCCCTGCCCCCAGCCCCGGACCATGACACTGGCCCAGGAGGACGGCGCTGCCCCCGGCTGCGGCGGACAGGTGACGGTCCATTTCCTGCCCCTGCAAGGGGGAGACGAGAGGGTCCTGGCTCTGTGCCGGGAGGCCGAAGAGGGCCTGGCCGCTGACGCCCCCCTCTGGCTGCTCACTCCCCTGGAGGAGGGGGAACTGACCCTCCATCGGGAGCCCGGCCTGCCCGGGTCCCCCGGCATCACCCGCATCGGCGGCAAGCCCTGGTTCCATCAGCAGCTCTACCGCCCCGACCGGGTCTATCTTTTCGGCGGGGGCCATGTGGCCCAGGCACTGGTCCCGGTGCTCCGGCCCTTGGAGTTTGCCTGCGTGGTGCTGGAGGACCGGCCGGAATTTGCCCGCAAAGAACGCTTTCCCCAGGCCAAGGAGGTTCGGCTGATCTCTTTTGATCGGATCGAGGACCAGGTGACCCTGACGAAGGACGACTATGTGTGCATCATGACCCGGGACCACGAGAGCAGCTTGCTGGTGCAGCAGCAGGTTCTCCGTACCCCGGCAGGCTACATCGGGGTCATGGGCAGCAAGAAGAAAGCTCAGGCGTCGTTTGCCGCCCTGGAGGCCATGGGGGTCTCGCCCAAAGAGCTGGAACGGATCACCACCCCCATCGGCCTGCCCCTGGGAGGGCGGACCCCGGCGGAGATCGCCGTTTCTATCGCCGCCCAGCTCATCCAGCACCGCGCGGGCAAGACAGATTAAAAATCCACCGCAGCTCGTCCGGCCCGGCAGGTCAAAGGCTTGGGGGGACAAGCTGTGGCGGATGTGGTTGGGCAGACGGGGTCACCGGCCCTCCTGTACGGCGCGGCGGTAGTCCTCCGGGGTGTTCATGTTGAAAAAGACCTGGTCGGGGACGATGTCCCCGGTATCCACACAGGCGTAGGGGAGTCGGGCCACGAAGGCCATCACCCGGTGCTCACCCCGGCGCAGACAGTCCTCCAGCACCGGCAGCACACAGGTGCGGTAAATGCCGCACAGGGGGTGCAGGCGCCCGGTGCTGTCCCGGCAGATGAGGACCGCGGCCTCCTCCGGCATGGCCTCCAGCAGCAGCCGGGGCACGGCAGGGGAGAGGTGGGGCAGGTCACAGGGCAGACAGAGCAGGGCATCCTTCTTCGTCCGGCACAGGGCCGCGTGGAGCCCCGCCAGGGGCCCGGCATCGGGCCAGCGGTCCGCCACCCGGACCAGGTCGCTCTCCAGCGCCGGATTGTTGGCGGAGAGGAGGACTTCGTCAAAGCCGGTCAGGAGGGCCCGGGTCCGCGCCAGCATGGTCTGGCCGTCCACCGGTAGCAAGGCCTTGCACCGGCCCATGCGCCTGGAGGCGCCGCCGGCCAGAATGACGGCGCCGCATGTGTTTGGGGAAATTGCCATGACGCTCCCTCCCGTCCTGCAGATTTGGCTGGCGTTCCCATAGGTCCATTATAGGGACAGCGGGCGAATAAAGTCAATGGACAAAGGGGCGCCCTTTGTCCGCCGGGCATTTACAGACTGAGGAAAAGGGGAGTAAAAGTACAAATTATTCCTGTGCTTCCCGGCAAAATACTTGCACTTTGCTGGAAAAAGTGATAAAATTGAAAAAATTTTGTGAACCTACCGGCCAGCCTTGTGGGTTGGGCGAATCGATTGAAAAGAGGGAGATGAAGCACCTGTGAGTAAGATCTATCTTGCAGATCGCAACAGTGAGGACGTCAGGATCGAGCACTTTCTTTCCAAGTTCTCCGCCAAGACGAGGATCTATCCTCCCGGGGTCTGTCCTGTCACCGTCCAGATGGCTCTGCTGCAGGCCTCCAAAAGCCAGACTTGCGGCAAGTGCGTCCCCTGCCGGGACGGCCTGCGGCAGTTGGAGGCCATGCTCTCCGCCATCCTGTCCGGGAAGGCCACCGTGGCCATTCTGGAGCAGATGAAGGAGCTGGCCGCCATGATCCGGGATACGGCGGACTGCGCCATCGGCTATCAGGCGGCCACGGAAGTGCTGGAGGGCCTGGAGACCTTCTGGGAGGAGTACATCAGCTACATCGAGACCGGGGCCAGCGCGGGGGCCAAGGAGCAGCAGATCCCCTGCACGGCCATGTGCCCCGCCCATGTGGATGTGCCCGGCTATGTGGCCCATGTGGGCAACGGGGACTATGCCGCGGCCATCAATCTCATCCGCCAGAACAACCCCCTGCCCACCGCCTGCGCCATGGTCTGCGAGCACCCCTGTGAGGAGCGGTGCCGGCGCAACCTCATCGACGACGCCATCAACATCCGGGGGATCAAGAAGTACGCCGTGGACCAGGTCCCTGCCGACCAGGTCCAGGTGCCCAAGGCAAATCCCCTCACCGGCAAGAAGGTGGCGGTCATCGGCGGCGGCCCCTGCGGGCTGACGGCGGCCTATTTCCTGTCCCTCATGGGGCATCAGGTGACGATTTTTGAGGGGAAGGAGCGCCTGGGCGGTATGCTCATGTACGGCATCCCCAACTACCGCTTCCCCAAGGACCGGCTGGACCAGGATGTCAACGCCATCCTCTCCACCGGCAACATCTCTGTGAAATACAACACCCAGGTGGGACGGGACGTGTCCATCGAGTCTGTCCGGGCCGAGTATGACGCCATGCTGGTGGCCATCGGGGCCCAGGCGGGCAAGAGCCTCCGGCTGGAGGGGATGGACGCCAACCACATCTACTCCGCCGTGGAGATGCTCGATGACATCGGCCATGGCAAAAAGCCCGACTACACCGGCAAGACCGTGGCGGTCATCGGCGGGGGCAACGTGGCCATGGACGCCGCCCGCAGCGCCCTGCGCTGCAACGCCGCTGCCGTGCGCATCGCCTACCGCCGGCGGCGGGAGGACATGACCGCCCTGGACTCGGAGATCGAGTCGGCGGTGATGGAGGGGGTGGAGCTGATTACTCTCCAGGCCCCCTCCTGGATCGAGAAGGACGAGAACAACAACTGCACCGCCCTGTGGGTCAAGCCCCAGATGACCGGCCCCTATCGGGACGGCCGGCCCGCCCCGGTGGACGCAGTGTCCAAGGCAGAGGTGCGCATCCCCTGTGATGTCATCCTGGTGGCCGTGGGACAGGATATCGTCAGCGAACCCTTTGAGCAGTTCGGTATGCCCGCCCAGCGGCGGGTGTTCCAGAGTGAGCGGGACACGGCGGTCCCGTCCATGCCCGGGGTCTTTGTGGGCGGCGACTGCGCCACCGGCCCTGCCACCGCCATCCAGGCCATTGCCGCCGGACGGGTGGCAGCCAACGCCATTGATGAGTATCTGGGCTACCACCATAAACTCCCCTGCGACGTTGCCGCCCCCGAGGCCCGGCCCAATCTCCGGGTGCCCACCGGGCGGGTGAACATCCAGGAGCGCCCCGCCTACCTGCGCAAGCTGGACTTTGAGGAAGTGGAATGTCCCATGAGCCCCGAGGAGGCCCAGCAGGAGTGCTCCCGGTGCCTGCGCTGTGATGTGTTCGGCTGCGGGAAGCTGGAAGGCGCCCACAACGCCGCAGACAAGTAAGGAAAGGAGGAGGAACGATGCTTTTGACCATCGACGGAAGAACTGTGACCATCGAGGAAGGCGCTACCATCCTCCAGGCCGCCCGGTCCGCGGGCATTGCCATCCCCACCCTCTGCTATCTGGAGGGGATCAGCGACATCGGATCGTGCAGACTGTGTGTGGTAGAGGTGGAAGGGACCGATCCCCTGGTCCCCGCCTGCAACACCAAGGCCAAGGAGGGGATGGTGGTCTCCACCAACACCCCCCGCATCCTCGCTGCCCGGAGGATGGCTCTGGACCTGCTGTTATCAGAACACAACCTGGACTGCTTCAGCTGCGAGGGCAACGGCAGCTGTCAGCTGCAGAAATACTGTCAGGAATACGGGGTGGAGCACACCCACTCCGCCGCCGGCCGCCAGGAGCTGGGCCGCAAGAAGGTGGAGGACCACCCCTTCCTGTCCTATGACCACAGCAAGTGCATCCACTGCCAGCGGTGCGTGATGACCTGTGCCCACGCCACCGGCCGCCACGCCATCGAGCTGGGCAAGGCCGGCCCCTATACCCTCATTCATCCCCCCTTCGGCGCGGGCTGGGAGGACTCCCTCTGCGAGTCCTGCGGCAACTGCGCCCAGGCATGTCCCACCGGCGCTTTGGTGGAAAAGCGCAGAAAGGACTACCGCAGCTGGGAGGTGGAGCGGGTGCGCACCACCTGTCCCCACTGCGGGGCAGGCTGCCAGATGGACCTGATCGTCAAGGACGGCAGAATCGTGGACTGCGAGGGGGCCAACGGCCCCGCCAACCAGGGCCTGCTGTGCGTGAAGGGCCGCAGCGGCTCCTTCGACTTTGTGGACAGCCCTGACCGGCTGCGCCATCCCCTCATCAAGGACCAGGCCACCGGCCAATTCCGCCAGGCCGGCTGGGATGAGGCCCTGGACCTGGTGGCCCAGCGGTTCACCCAGCTCCGGGACACCCACGGGGGCGACTGCCTGGCAGGCTTTGCCTGCGCCCGGTCCTGCAACGAGGACATCTATATGCTCCAGAAGATGGTGCGCACCGTCTTCCGCACCAACAACACCGACAACTGCGCCCGGGTCTGCCATGCCCCCACCGTGGCGGGTCTGGCCACCACCCTGGGCTCCGGCGCCATGACCAATACCATCCAGGACATCACCCGGCAGTCGGATGTGATCCTCCTCATCGGGGCAAACCCCGAGCACGCCCACCCCGTGCTGGGGATGCAGATCCGGCAGGCGGTGCAGCGGGGGGCCAAGCTCATCGTGGCCGACCCCCGAGAGATCGACCTGGCCAAGGACGCCGACATCCACCTCAAGCTCCGTCCGGGCACCAACGTGGCCTTTGCCAACGGCATGATGAACGTCATCCTCACCGAGGGCCTGGAGGACCGGGAGTTTATCGCCCAGCGCACGGAGAACTTCCAGGCCATGAAGGACCTGGCCATGGAGTATCCCCCGGAAAAGGTGGCCGAGATCTGCGGCATCGACCCGGACATGCTCCGGGAGGCCGCCCGGATGTATGCCACCGCCGATAAGGCCCCCATCATCTACTGCCTGGGGGTCACCGAGCACCACACCGGCACGGAGGGGGTCATGTCCCTGTCCAACCTGGCCATGATGGTGGGCAAGCTGGGCCGGCCCGGCTGCGGCGTCAACCCCATCCGGGGCCAGAACAACGTCCAGGGGGCCTGCGACATGGGGGCCGACCCGGCAAAGTATCCCGGCTATCAGGCCCTGGCCCAGCCGGGGATGCGGGAGAAGTTTGAGGCCGCCTGGCACATCTCCCTGCCGGAGAAGGAGGGGGTCAAGGCCACCGACTGCTTCCCCAAAATGCTCACCGGCGAGATCAAGGGCCTGTTCATCTTCGGCGAGGACCCCGTCCGCACCGACCCCAACACCGCCCATGTGATCGAGTGCTTAGAGCATCTGGACTTCCTGGTAGTGGACGACCTGTTTATGACCGAGACGGCCAAGATGGCCGATGTGATCCTGCCCGGCATCTCCTATGCCGAGAAGGAGGGGACCTTCTCCAACACCGAGCGCCGGGTCCAGCGGGTGCGCAAGGCGGTCACCATCCAGGGAGAGGCCAAGGAGGATACCTGGATCTTTACCGAGATCATGAACCGCATGGGCTATCCCCAGCCCCACCTCACCGCCGCCCAGATCATGGACGAGATCGCCTCCCTGGTGCCCTCCTTTGCCGGCATCAGCCATGCCCGCCTGGACAGCGAAGAGGTGGGCGGACGGGGGCTCCAGTGGCCCTGCCTGGGCCCGGACCATCCGGGCACGGAGATCATGCACGTGGGCAAGTTCTCCCGTGGGCTGGGTTATTTCCGGCCCGCCCCCTATGTGCCCTCTTCGGAGCTGCCGGATGAGGAATATCCCCTGGTGATGATGACCGGGCGCATCCTCTATCACTACAACGCCTGCGCCATGACCGAGCGCACCGCCGGTTTGATGGAGATGGCCAATGACAACTTCGTGGAGGTCAACACCAAGGACGCGGAAGAGCTGGGCATCACAGACGGGGAGATTGTGGCCCTCTCCTCCCGCCGGGGACGGATCACCGCCCGCGCCGAGGTTTCCAACAAGACCCGGCCCGGCGAGGTGTGGATGCCCTTCCACTACATGGACGGGGCCAACTGGCTGACCAACAATTCCCTGGACTCCATCTCCAGTACCCCCGAGTACAAGGTCTGCGCCGTCCGCCTGTCCAAGCTGGACGCCCAGCCCGCCCAGTAAACAGATGGAGAAACTGACCGAGGACCGCGCCGCCTCCCGGCGCATCCTAGCCTATGAAAAGGGCGCCTTCCAGCCCCAGAGCCGGGACCTGGTCAAGGAGACCAACTGGCGCCTGATAGTGAACGGGGAGGAGGCAGACACCTTTGCCTGCTCCCCCTGGGAGCTGGAAGAGGTGGCCCTGGGCATCCTCTTTTTCCGGGGTACCATCTGCCGGGCAGAGGAGGTGGCCCAGCTGCGGGTTCTCCCGGCGGAGGGACGGATGGAAGCGGTTCTCCGCCCGCTGTCCCCGCCGGTCCGGGAGGAGGGAGAACCCCTTCTGCTGCGGGCCTCCCAGGTCCTCACCCTGGCCGCCGGCCTGGAGGCAGGGGCGGGACTCTTCCGCCGCACCGGGGGCGTGCACACCGCCGCCCTGGCCCGGCAGGAGACCATTCTCCTGCGCCGGGAGGATGTCAGCCGCCACGGCGCCCTGGAAAAGCTGGCAGGGGCCTGCCTGCGGGAGAAGTTCCCCATGGCGGGGACCATCTTGGTCTTCAGCGGCCGGGTCTCCCACGAGATCGTCTCCATGGCCGGGCGCATGGGCTGCGGGGCCATCATCGCCCGCTCTGCCCCCACCGACCTGGCCTGCCAGGCGGCGGAGGAGAGGGAGATGGTCCTCATCGGCTTTGCCCGGGAGGAGAGTTTTAACCTTTACACCTGCCCCCACTGGGTCGTCCCCTGAGGACGGCCCGGCGGGTGACAATTCCATCCTGTTTCCGATGCCCCGCGGCCTAAAGACTTGGTCCATGGCTGCCTGGCCGGCCCTCCCGTGGGAGGGCCCATACCGCAGGTCCAGAAATGGCGCGGTACTCCGTATTTGAGAAAGGAAACGATCCCTGCCGTGTGGAACTTTTGGGGTTTCACGCGCAGTTTGGCGTACCCAAGGATCGCTTTGACTTTGCTCAAGGCGATCCTTTCTGTTTTCCCGCCGGGGAAAAGACAAAAAAGGAAAACGACCGAGGTGCGAGCTCGGCCGTTTCCCATAAAAATTGGAGAATACCGCTGCACGGTACCCCAACAGTCCTATGATAGCGGCATTCTCCGAAAAAATCAACCAAAGGAGAATGAAACCCATGAAAAAGACACTTACCCTGCTCCTGGCCGCTGCGCTGGCCCTGTCCCTGACCGCCTGCGGCAGCGGCCAGGATGCCGCCACCGGCGACGACACAGCTCAGGAGGAAAAGACCGAGCTCATCGTCTTTGCCGCCGCCTCCCTCACCGAGACCCTCACCGAGCTGGGGGAGACCTACATGGCCGAGCACCCTGACGTGAGCCTGGTCTTCAACTTCGACTCCTCCGGCACCCTGAAAACCCAGATCCAGGAGGGGGCGGACGTGGACCTCTTCCTCTCCGCCGGCCAGAAGCAGATGGACCAGCTGGACATCACCGCCGATCCCTCTGTCAACACCGAGGGGCTGGACTTTGTCTTGGAGGGCACCCGGCTGGACATTCTGGAAAACAAGGTGGCCCTGGCGGTCCCCGAGGGAAACCCTGCGGGCATCCAATCCTATGAGGACCTGGCCGCTGGCCTGGAGGTGGGCACCATTCTGCTGGCCATGGGCAACGCCGACGTCCCCGTGGGCCAGTACACCCAGAAGATCTTTGCCTACTTCGGCCTGGACGAGCAGGCGCTGGCCCAGGCCGGCTGCATCACCTACGGCTCCAACGTCAAGGAGGTGACCACCCAGGTCACCGAGGGGGCCGTGGACTGCGGCATCATCTATCAGACCGACGCCTTCTCCGACCACCTCACCGTGGTGGACACCGCCACTGCCGAGATGTGCGGCCAGGTGGTCTATCCGGCGGCGGTGATGAAGGTCTCCAAGAACCCCCAGGCGGCGAAGGATTTCCTCAGCTACCTCACCAGTGAGGCGGGGGACGAGGTCTTTGCAGAAGTGGGCTTTACCCCCATCGGCTGAGGAAGGATACCCGGGGTGAGAGGGCAAACCCTCTCGCCCAAGGCAGAAAGGCGGGATTGTGTTGGACTGGTTTCCCCTCTATAACTCCCTGCGCATTGCAGGCATCAGCACGGGGATCATTTTCTTTGCGGGGATCTTTGCGGCCTACTACATCGCCAAAGCCCCCCGGCTGCTCAAGGGTCTGCTGGATGTGATCCTGACCCTCCCCCTGGTCCTGCCGCCCACGGTGGTGGGCTATCTGCTGCTGCGCCTGCTGGGGCCCAAGCGGCCTGTGGGGGCCTGGTTTCTGGAGATGTTTGATTTGAAGCTGACCATGACCTGGTGGTCGGCTATCTTTGCCACGGCAGTGGTCATCTTTCCCCTCATGTACCGCACGGCCCGGGGGGCCTTTGAGTCCTTCGATGAGACCCTGGCCTATTCGGGCCAGAGCTTGGGGCTGTCCAATGCCTATATCTTCTGGCGCATCCGCATGCCCTGCTGCCGCCAGGGTATCCTGGCGGGCACTGTCCTCTCCTTTGCCCGGGCCCTGGGGGAGTACGGGGCCACCAGTATGATTGCCGGCTATACCCCCGGCCGGACGGCCACCATCTCCACCACCGTCTACCAGCTCTGGCGGACCAACGATGACGCCTTGGCCTTCCGGTGGGTGCTGGTGAACATGGCCATCTCCTGCGTGGTGCTGCTGGCGGTGAATTTTTTGGAAAAGCGCCGGACCGCCGGGGCGGCGGGAGGGAGGCGGTAGGATGTCCGTGTCTGTGGAGATCGAAAAGCGGTTGGGCAGCTTTCATCTGGAAGTGGCCTTCCAGGCCGGGGATGAGACCCTGGCCCTGCTGGGGGCCTCCGGGTGCGGCAAGAGCATGACCCTAAAGTGCATCGCGGGCATCGAGCGCCCCGACCGGGGCCGCATCGTGGTGGACGGCCGGACGGTGTTCGACTCTGCCCGGGGCATCGACCTGCCCCCCCAGCAGCGGCGGGTGGGGGTGGTTTTTCAGAACTACGCCCTCTTTCCCAACATGACGGTGCTGCAGAATCTCCGGGCCGGGGCCCGGCGGGAGCCGGACAAGGAAAAGCGGAACCGGGCCGTGGAGGAGATGCTGGTGCGCTTCGGCCTGGAAGAACTGGCCGGCCGTCTGCCCCACCAGCTCTCCGGGGGCCAGCAGCAGCGGGCGGCCCTGGCCCGGGTGCTGGTATCTGACCCTCAAATTCTGCTGCTGGACGAGCCCTTCTCCGCCCTGGACAGCCATCTGCGTTTCCGGCTGGAGGGGGAGATGCGGGAAGTGATCCGGCAGTTTGGCAAAAGCGTCCTCCTGGTATCCCACGACCGGGACGAGGTTTTTCGCATGGCCCAGTCCATCGCCGTGATGCAGGAGGGAAAGCTTGACGTTGTGGGCGCCAAGCAGGCCGTCTTTGCCCAGCCGAAGACCCGGGCCGGGGCGGTGCTCACCGGCTGCAAGAATATCTCCCCCCTGCAGCGGCTGGGGGACGGCCGGGTCCGGGCGCTCCACTGGGGCATGGACCTGACGGTGGCGGGCGAGGACGGCCGGGCCGCGTATCTGGGCATCCGCATGCACGACATCCGCCCGGGGGAGGGGGAAAACACCTTCCGCTGCCAGGTGGTGGAGGAGATCGAAAATCCCTTCTCCTTCACCGTCATGGTCTGCCCCGTGGGGAGGGAGGAAAACCAGCCCATCGGCTGGGAGGTGGACAAGGAGACCTGGCAGCGCCTGCGGGCAGACCAGGTGACCATCCACCTGCCCCAAAGATCTATCTTACTGTTGGAGGCGTGAACATGGAACGAAACATCTCATTTGAGCGGGCCCGGCAGCTGCTGCTGGAGTGCGTCCGGCCTGTGGGGGGAGAGACCGTCCCCCTCTCCCTGTGCGGGGGGCGGGTCCTGGCCCAGGACCTGGCGGCCCGGGAGAATGTGCCCCTGTTTGACCGCTCCCCCTATGACGGCTTCGCCCTGCGGGGGGAGGACACCCAGGGGGCGGCCCCGGAGCACCCGGTGACCCTGACCATCCTGGAGGAGGTCCCGGCGGGGGCGGTGCCGGCCAGGACGGTAGAACCGGGCACCGCCGCGAAGGTCTTTACCGGCACCCAGATCCCCCGGGGGGCCAATGGGGTGGTGAAGTTTGAGGACACCTCCTTTGACGCAGACCATGTGACCCTCCGCCGCCCGGTGAAGCCGGGCAGCAACCTCATCCGGGCGGGGGAGGACATCCGGCAGGGGGAACTGCTGGCCCGGCAGGGGACGGTCATCGACCCCGGCCTGGCGGGCACCCTGGCCGCCCAGGGGATTGCTGCCCCTGTGGTGTTCCAAAAGCCCAGGGTGGGCATCCTCTCCACCGGCAGCGAGCTGGTGGAGGCGGAGGACACCCCCGGCCCGGGCAAGATCCGCAACTCCAACCGGGCCATGCTGGAGGCCGCCCTCACCGCCCTGGGCTGCCAGCCGGTGTATCTGGGCATCGCCGGGGACCGGAAGGAGGAGATCGCCGAGGGCATCCGGACGGGCCTGGACACCTGTGACGCCCTGGTGACCACCGGGGGCGTGTCCGTGGGAGACTATGACGTGACCCCGGAGGCCATGGAGGCGGCGGGGGCAGCGCTCCTCTTCCGGGGGGTGGACATGAAGCCGGGGATGGCCTGCGCCTATGGGGTGCGGGAGGGAAAGCCGGTGTGTGGTCTGAGCGGGAACCCGGCCTCGGCCCTGACCAACTTTTCCGCCATCGCCCTGCCCGCCCTGCGCCGGCTGGCCGGCCACCGCGCCCCCATCCCTCGGACGATCCTGGTGACCCTGCGGGAAGGGTTTGGGAAAAAGAGTCCCAAAACCCGCTTCCTGCGGGGGAAGCTGGTGCTGGAGGAGGGCCGGGTGTATATGGACCTGTCCGCCGAGCAGGGGAATGTGGTCCTGTCCAGTGCCATCGGCTGTGACGTGATGGCGCTCATTCCCGCCGGCAGCGGCCCCGTCCCCGCCGGCACCGTGCTGGAGGGTTTTTATCTATGAAAAAAGTGAAGGTAGAAGAGGCTGTGGGCATGGAGCTGTGCCACGACGTCACTGCCATGTATGACGGCTTTAAGGGCCCGGCCTTCCGCCGGGGCCACCGCATCCGCCCGGAGGACATTCCCCGTCTGCTGGATTTTGGCAAGAAAACGGTGTATGTGTGGGAGGCGGCGGCAGGGGAGGTCCACGAGGAGGACGCCGCCCGGCGCCTGGCCGCCCTGTGTCAGCCGGACAATGCCAGCTATACCGGCCCCAGTGAGGGGAAGATGGTGCTGACCGCCCGGGAGCGGGGGATGCTGCGGGTGGACACCGGGCTGCTCCGGGAGCTGAATGCCATCGGCGACATCACCATCACCACCCTGCCCGACCACTATCCCGTGGAGGCGGGGGCCCGGCTGGCCTCCCTGCGCATCGTGCCCCTGGTGACCCAGGAGGAACAGCTGCGCCGGGCGGAGGAGCTTTGCCAGGGGAGGACCCTGCTGCGCCTGTGTCCCTATGGCCACCGGAAGGTGGGGGTGATCGTCACCGGCAGCGAGGTCTACCACGGCAGGATCCAGGACAAGTTTGAGCCGGTGGTCCGGGAAAAGCTGAAAGCGTATCCGGCGGAAATCCTGGGGGTCACCCTGTGCGATGACGACCTGGAGATGATCGCCGCCGCCGGGGAGAACTACCGGGCCATGGGGGCGGACCTGCTGCTCTTTACCGGCGGCATGTCCGTGGACCCCGACGACCTCACCCCCGGCGCCATCCGCCGCATGGGGGCGGAGATCATCAGCCACGGGGTGCCCGCCCAGCCGGGGAACATGACCCTGGTGGCCTATCTGGACAACACGGCCATTCTGGGGGTGCCTGGGGCGGCCATCAGCCTGCCCACCACCATCTTCGATGTCCTCCTGCCCCAGATTTTTGCCGGGGAACGGCTGACCAAGGGGGACCTGATCTCCCTGGGGGACGGGGGCCTGTGCCAGCTGTGCAAGCCCTGCCACTGGCCCAACTGCACGTTTGGAAGGTACTGAGATGAAGGACGCGTTTGGAAGAGAGATCGACTATCTCCGCCTGTCGGTGACGGAGCGGTGCAACCTGCGCTGCCGCTACTGCATGCCCGAGGAGGGGATCTGCAAAAAGCGCCATGAGGAGATGCTGACCCAGGAGGAGATGGTCCGGGCGGTGGAGGCCGCCGCTGCCCTGGGCATCCGCAAGGTGCGCATTACCGGCGGGGAGCCGCTGGTGAAGAAGAACCTCCTGGCCATCTGTGAAAAGGTCAGCCGGATTGAGGGCATCCAGGAGGTCTGCCTCACCACCAACGGGACCCTCCTGCCCCGGCTGGCGGTCCCCCTGCGGGAGGCGGGGGTCCAGCGGCTCAACATCAGCCTGGACACCCTGGACCCGCAGAAATATGCCTATATCACCAGGCGGGACGAGTTTTATCAGGCCATCCGGGGGATCAAAGCGGCCCTGAGCGCCGGGTTTGGGCGGGTGAAGCTCAACACCGTCCTCATCGGCGGCTTCAACGACGACGAGATCGGCGCCCTGGCTGCCCTCACCCTGGCCTATCCCCTGGACGTGCGCTTCATTGAGCTCATGCCCATGGTGGACGGCAGGGAATTCGGCCGGGGGGCTATGGTCAGCAATGAGAAGGTGCTGGAGGCCCTGCCCCAGCTGGAGCCCGCCGGGGAGGACGGCGGGGTGGCCCGCCTCTACCGCCTGCCGGGAGGGCAGGGAAACATCGGCCTCATCAGCCCCGTCAGCCACCGGTTCTGTGCCCGGTGCAACCGCATCCGCCTGACGGCCGACGGCAAGGTGAAAACCTGTCTCCATTCCGGCGCCGAGTACGACCTCAAGGGGCTGGATGCCCCGGGGATGACCGCCCGGCTGCGCCGGGCCATTTTGGAAAAACCCGCCTGCCACAACGGGCTCAGCCCGGAGCAGCCCAGCGGTGCCGGGCGGCAGATGAACGCCATCGGAGGGTAACATGAACGAAATTCCCGTCATTGGCTTTGCCGCCTATTCCGGGGTGGGCAAGACCACACTGATCGAAAAATTGGTCCGCCGGCTGAAGGAGAAAGGACTGCGGGTGGCGGTGGTCAAGCACGACGGCCACGCCTTTTCCATGGACCGGGAGGGCAAGGACACCTGGCGCTATACCCGGGCGGGGGCAGATGTCTCCCTCATCTCCTCGGCGGACCAGACCGCTTTGGTGGAGAGGCGCAGCCTGGACTTTGACCAGGTGCTGGCCCGGGTCCATGAGGTGGACCTGATTTTGGTGGAGGGGTATAAGGACAACGGGACCTTTCCCCAGATCGGCCTGTCCCGGGCCGCTGTGGGGAAGGGGTTTCCCCATGGGGTCAGCCGCTATGCGGCGGTGGTGACCGACGAGGAAATTTCCTGTTCCTGCCCCAAATTCGGGTTTGATGATATTGAGGAGATTTTGGAATTTATGGGAAAGAACCGGGAAGACTTTACACACTTCAATGACCAGGGGCGGGCCAGGATGGTCAACGTGGGGGAAAAGCCCCAAAGCCGCCGCACCGCCGTGGCCGCCGCCCGGGTGCAGGTGAACCGGGAGACCTTTGATCTGATCCGCAGCGGCGGGATGAAAAAGGGAGACGTGCTCACCGTGGCCCAGATCGCCGGGGTCATGGGGGCCAAGCGGACCCCGGACCTGATCCCCCTGTGCCACCCCATCCTGCTGGACGGGGTGGACCTGGACTTGCAGCTCAATGAGGAGGACCTGTGCGTGGAGATCCGCGCAAAAGTCACCTGTGGCGGAAAGACAGGGGTGGAGATGGAGGCCCTCACCGCCGCCAGCACCGCCGCCCTCACCGTCTATGACATGTGCAAGGCGGTCCAGCGGGACATGGTCATCCGGGACATCCGCTTGGTGGAAAAGACCGGCGGGGTCCATGGGGATTATCATAGAAAGGACGAGGAAGAATGAAGTACACTGCCGCAGTCATTACCGTCAGCGACAAAGGGGCCCGGGGGGAGCGGACAGACACCAGCGGCCCGGCCGTCTGCGCCCTGCTGGAGAGCCGGGGCTGGGAGGTGGTGCACACCAGCATCCTCCCGGACGAGCTGGAGCTCATCCAGACGGAGCTGATCCGCTGCGCCGATGAGGAGAAGATCCCACTGGTGCTGACCACAGGGGGGACGGGCTTTTCCCCCCGGGATGTGACCCCGGAGGCCACGCTCTCTGTCATCTCCCGCCGGGCGGCGGGGCTGCCGGAGGCCATGCGGGCCGAGAGCAGGAAAGTGACCCCCCGGGGCTGTCTGTCCCGGGCTGAGGCGGGAATCCGGGGGAGGACCCTTATCGTGAACCTGCCGGGGAGTGAGAAGGCCGCCAAGGAAAACCTCCTGGCCGTGCTTGACCCCATCCGGCACGGGGTGGAGATGCTGTTGGGCAGCGGTTCCGCGGACTGCGCGGCGGAGCCGGCATCCCCCAAGGCCCCCTCCCTGGACCAGTGGCTCCGGGAGGCCAAGGCCCATCCCGACGCCCCCAAGGTGGGGATGTATCTGGCCCACAACGGCACGGTCCGCCGGACGGCCAGGGCAAAGGTGCGCCAGGGGGACGAGAGTGCCGCCGATGTGACGGGACTGGTGCTCTCCTATGAGAGGGAGACCTTAAAGACCCTCATTGCCGAGACCTATCGCCTGCCCGGAATTTACTATGTGCGGGTCTGGCTGAACGAGGGAAGGCTGCAGGTGGGGGACGACATGATGACCGTTTTGGTGGGGGGAGACATCCGCCCCCATGTGGTGGATGCCCTGCAAACCCTGGTGGGCAGGATCAAGGCGGAGTGCGTGACGGAACAGGAATTGTACGGAGCGTAAAATTTCTGTTAGAACAAGACACGGCAGCAAAAAAGCGAGGCCCCGGCAGGGGTCTCGCTCTTCTCTGCCCATTGGGCGGTTAAACGGGCTCGATGGCGACTTTGATCACCCCGTCCTGTCGCTGCTCAAAGAGGTCATAGGCCTCCTGGATGCGGGACAGGGGGAAGGTGTGGGTGATGAGGGGGGTGGTGTCCAGGCGCCCCGCCTGGATGAGGGAGAGCAGCTCCCCGCACCGGCAGGCGTCCACCCCGCCGGTTTTGAAGGTGAGGTTTTTGCCATACATGTCCGGCAGGGGGAGAACCTGGGGCTTGTCGTACATGGCCACCAGCACCACCACGGCGTTGGGCCGGGCACATTGCCAGGCCAGGTCGAAGGTGTTCTCCCCGCCGGCGGCCTCGATGACCACGTCCGCGCCCCCGTGGCCGCTCACTGCGGCGGCCAGGGAGAGGGCCTGGTCCGGCGTGGTGGTGCGCACCTGGGGGAAGTGGGCCTGCACGAAGGCCCGGCGCTGGGGGTCGGGCTCGCAGACGATGACCCCTTTGGGCGCCCGCAGCAGCAGACATGCCAGGGTACACACCCCCGTGGGGCCGGCCCCCAGGAGGAGGACCGTGTCCTCCGGCCCCGCCTGGGACAGGTCGGCGGCCCACAGGCCGGTGGAGAGCAGGTCCCCCACAAACAGGGCCTGCCGGTCGGAAACGGAATCGGGGATTTTGGACAGCCCCTGGTCGGCATAGGGTACCCGCACATACTCGGCCTGGCCGCCGTCGATCCGGCAGCCCAGGGCCCAGCCGCCGTTGGGGTCGGTGCAGTTGTTCACAAAGCCGCGGCGGCAGAAGAAGCATTGGCCGCAGAAGGTCTCCACGTTCACCGCCACGCGGTCACCGGGGGAGAGGTTGGTGACCTGGGAACCGGTCTCCTGGACCACCCCCACCATCTCATGGCCCAGGGTGATCCCCGGCACCGCCCGGGGGACCGCCCCGTGCTTGATGTGCAGGTCGCTGGTGCAGATGCTGGACAGGGTCACCCGGACGATGGCGTCCCGGGGGTGCTGCAGCCGGGGGCGGGGCTTTTCGGTCAGGCCAAAGGTGCCTGGGGCGAGATAGGTGTATGCCAGCATGGGGGGATTCCTCCTTCCTCACAGGTCGCGACTGCCCCGTTTCTTAGGGGCAGTCAGGGAAAAACTGTCCTGGATCAGGGCCACGATGATCTCATCGGCCAGGGAGCCGTCCAGGATGACGCTGATCCAGTGCTTCTTGTTCATGTGATAGGCGGGCACGATGGCCGGGTACTGCTGCCGCCAGAAATCCCCCGCCAGGGGTTCCGCCTTCAGGTTCATCCACACGGCCCCCTGGTGGTCATAGACGGCGGCGAACATTTTCTGGTTCTCCCGGTGCCGCAGGACGGTCCAGTTGGGGTCGTGGAAGGGGTAGTCCTCATAGGCGAAGGGGAGGGCCAGGCAGGCCCGGATGGCTTCCTCTCTGGTGGTCATGGCAGGCTGTCCTTCTTTCGGCGCAGGGTGCGCAGATGGGCCTTGTGTTCGGGGCAGACGCGGGTGCTCTCCACGGCTTTCTGGATGGTCTTGTTGTGGGTCCAAAGGTCCAGCCGGCCTTCTTCCAGATAGGGCAGGGCGTGGCCGTACTGCTTGGCCAGGGCGGTGGCGAAGTACCAGGCCACCATCATGCGGATGTAGTATTCCTCCCGTCTGAGTGCTGCGGCCCATTCTAGATGCTCCGGCCGGAAGGCGTCGTCCAGATAGAACCCCAGCAGGGTGCCCAGGCCGAAACGGACGGTGTATTCCGCCTCCGCTGCCAGCCAAGTTGGTATCTTCCCCTCCAGCTCCGGGAGATGTTTTTTGAAAACCTTGGGGCTGATGAGGTCGCAGGTGGCCCAGTTGTCCACATAGGGGAGGAACCGATCCAGCTGGTCCAGTACCTGGGTAAAATCTTTCCCGGCGGCGATGAGGAAGCCGTGGAGGTTGTCCTCGTCATAATATCCATGGGGCAGGTCCCGGAGAAATTCCGCTGCGGCCTGGGTGCCGGTCAGCTCCTTGGCCAGTTTCCGCAGTTGGGGGACCCGCACCCCCAGGATCTTCTCCGGGTCTACGGTGGGCATGAGTTTGCTGTGAAAGGCCCGGTAGGCCGGGTCGGCCAGGGAAACGAGGGTTTCCCGGATGCTCTGGCATCCTGCTGTCATGGTATCCCTCCTTCGGGAGATTTTCTCCATTCTACCCCACCCGGCGGCAAAAGGCAACGGCCCAAGGGCGGGGGGCAAAAAAAGGCCCGGGCATCGTTCCCGGCCGTGTGCAATTTCGTGTGCAAAAAATTCATCTGATGGGAAAAGAGAAAAACCCTGAACCATTGCGGTTCAAGGCTTTTCCTTGGCGGAGAAGGAGGGATTTGAACCCTCGCGACGCTCAACACGCCCTACTCCCTTAGCAGGGGAGCCCCTTCGGCCACTTGGGTACTTCTCCAGATCCTTTGCAGGTATATGGTATGGTTGGCGGAGAGAGTGGGATTCGAACCCACGGCCCTTTCGGGTCACTGGTTTTCAAGACCAGCTCCTTAAACCGCTCGGACATCTCTCCGTGTGCGGGGCAGCCCCTGGTTAGATGCAGGAATTATATTACCACAGCCGCCCCCTGTTGTCAATCCAAAATGAAAAAACTTTCCAAGTTTTTTCGCGCCGGCCCGCGACAGCAGGGGAGGGGGTTGGAAAACTCTGGAAAACAAGGGGAATTTTCTCCCCCAAAGCCAGGGAAATTCGACACGGTTGTGCCTGCTGCCCCCCAAAAAGCCGTCGCCATTTCCCGCATCCGGGAGCAACGAGGGCCTTCCTGTCGAAACAACACGAACGAAAATCCTTTCCAAGAAAAGCGTTTGATATTACAATAGTGTCACAAAAGGTTACAAAATGAGACGAATTCTTAGGAGGAAGAGAAATGAGAGAGCTATACATCGGCCAGGTCGATCTTAGTAACCAGATCGGCCGGCCAGCGACCTGTGAGTATCGGGTCATCGTCCGCACCCTGCCGCCGCCCCTGGCCTGCGAGAGCTATGGGGTCAGCGTCACCCTGGTCCAGACGGGAGAGCGGGCCCAGGTGGAGGACATCACCGTCCGGCCGGAACGGGTGGAGGAGCTGGCGGCCCTGCTGGTGGCCGGGGGCGTGACGCCCTGTACGCTGAGGGACATTGTGGAAGACTGGCTGTGAAGGAGGGACAAAAGGGCGCGAAAGGGCATAGACTGGAGCAGACCACTTGATGTTGGGAGGACAAGATATGGCAGAAGCATTACACGGCATCCAGTTTTTCCTGGGCGCCAACAGTGCCCAGGGGTTTGCATCCCTCTATGACCAGTGGGTGGACCAGACAAAAATCCAGGCCTTTTACGCCATCAAGGGCGGGGCGGGCTGCGGCAAATCCACCCTCATGCACCGCATTGCCCAAAAGGCCCGGCAGGCGGGGTGGACGGTGGAGTACATCCGCTGCTCCGGGGACCCGGACTCCCTGGACGGGATCTATCTGCCCCAAAAGGGGGTGGCCCTGGCCGACGGTACCGCCCCTCACCGGATGGACCCCGACTACACCGGGGCCACCGGCCACTATGTGGACCTGGGGGCAGGCTATGACCGCCAGGCCCTCTTCCCCCTGCGGGAGGAGATCATCGCCGCCACCCAGGCCTATCGCAGCTGCTACCCCAAGGCCACCCGCTGCATCAGCCAGGCCCTGATGGTCCGCCGCCGCAGCTGGGCCGCCCTGCACACCGACGAGACCCTGGCCAAGGCCGAAAAGCGGGCCGCCAGTCTGCTGGCCCGGGAGTGCAAGACCACCCGCTCCGGCCCCGGCAAGCGCCGCCTGCGCTTTCTGGGCGGGCCCACCTGCCAGGGGCGGCTGCTGCTGGAGGACACGGTGGGGGCCCTGTGTGAGCGGGGCTATGAGCTGCGGGACGACTGCGGCCTGGGGGGGACCCTGCTGGCCCACTTAGAGCAGGGCTTCTTGGCGGGAGGCTATGAGGTCATCAGCTGCCCCTGCCCAGAGCAGCCGGACCGGCTGGAGCACTTGCTGGTCCCGGAACTCTCCCTGGCCTTTGTAACGGGGCCCCTGGAAAGGCTGACAGACCTGCGCACCATCCGCACCCAGAGCTTGGTGGAAAAGACCGCCTGGCAGGCAGAGCGGGGACAGCTGCGGGAGGCAGAGCGGAAGGCCCAGGAACTGATGGCGGAGGGGTTAGGGCATCTGGCCCAGGCCAAGGCCCGCCACGACCAGCTGGAGGCCCTCTATCGCCCCCACGTGGACTTTGCCCACAGCGAGGAGTGTACCCACCGGCTGTGGCAGGAGATCCAGGCCCTGCCCGACTGCTGACCCCCTTGCGCCCGCTGCCCGGCTGTGCTACAATGGGGCAGCATTGCATGGAAGGGAGGCGGTGGGATGTACGCCCTGTCCGTGGCAGAGCTGGGGATTCTGGATTGGATCGCAGCCCACTGCCACACTGATTTTTTGGATGTCTTTATGCCCTTTGTCAGCAGCCTGGGCAACGGCGGGATGCTCTGGATCGCCCTGGGGCTGGGCATCCTCCTCTTCCATCGGGGCCAGCGGAGCACCGGTCTGCAGGTGCTGCTGGCCCTGCTGCTGAGCCTGATCCTGTGCAACCTGCTGCTGAAAAACGGGGTGGACCGCATCCGCCCCTGTGAGCTCAACCAGGCGGTCCAGCTCCTCATCCCCTGTCCCCGGGACCCCTCCTTCCCCTCGGGCCACACCTCGGCGTCCTTTGCGACGGTGGTGGTCCTCTTCCTCCGGCACTGGCGGGGCCGGTGGGCGGCCCTGGTGCTGGCGGTGCTCATCGCCTTCTCCCGGCTGTATCTGTACGTCCATTTCCCCACGGACGTGCTGGGAGGCGTCATCGTGGGCAGCCTGTGCGGCTGGCTGGCGGTGAAGGGATTTGAGAAATGGATATCCCCCCACTGGCCAAAGGGCGGCAGGACACAACGACCATCATAACGCAGCAACACCCCACTTGCCTTCCCTGACGGCAAGTGGGGTGTTTTCCGTGGTGTGGGGGATTTTATTTGCCCAGGGCGGCATTTTTCTCGCAGGCGGCGATGACGGCGTCCATCATGGCTGCCCGCACGCCCCGCTGCTCCAGGGTGCGCACCCCCTGGATGGTGCTGCCGCCGGGGCTGCACACCTCGTTTTTCAGCTGGTCAGGGTGCTTGCCGGTGGTCAGGACCATCTGGGCAGCGCCGATGATGGTCTGGGCGGCGTACTTCACTGCGTCGGCCCGGGGCAGGCCGCAGGCCACGCCGCCATCGGCCATGGCGTCCAGCATCAGATACACATAGGCCGGGCCGCAGCCGGAGACTGCCGCCCCCACATCCATCAAGCTCTCGTCGATGGGGAAGAGCTGGCCGGCCTGGGACATCAGATGCAGAAAGTCCTGGGTCTGCTTCTGGGTGACGTTGGGGCTGGTGTGATACAGCACCACCCCCTGGCCCACCGCCACGGGGGTGTTGGGCATGATGCGGATGACGGGATAGTCCCGGCCGGCCATGTCCTGGATCTGGGCGATGGTCAGCCCGGCGGCCATGGACACCAGCACGGGGACCTCCTGCCGTCCGGCCAGCACCGGGGCGATGGCAGAGAGCATGTCCCCCATCAGGTGGGGCTTGACCCCCAGGAAGAGATAGCGGCTTTCCCGGGCGGCGGTCTCGTTGTCCCCGGCGGCCAGGTCCAGCTCCTGGGCCAGCTCCTGGGCCCGCTGGGGGAAGTGGTCGGCCAGGATGCCGTCCTTGGTGGTCCGGCTGACGGCCCGGACGATGGCGCCGCCCATGTTGCCGCTGCCGATGAGGCCGAAGGTATACTGCATGGAACTCCCTCCTGTTTCGCTGAATTCTTTTGCAGGCGGCCGTTTGTGCATGGAGAAAAAACGGCCGCTGTGGTCTGCGCTGTCCCCATTGTAGCACAGGGCCCGGGGGACAGACAAGGGAAAGAGAGGGGGAAGGGGAGGAAAAATTCTCGTCAGAATGAAAAAAGGGACCGGGGAAAGGCCGGAGGCTTTTGTCTCCCTCTCCAAGGTTTTGCAAGAGACGCCAATGGTGCTTGCGCTGGTGGGAAAGGTAAGGTAGAATTAACTCAGCCGCTGCCAGACCGGAACCCCGGCAGCCTGCACGAGAGATCAACGGGCCCTGCACGCGCTACCCCCTTCAGGGCACGGGGAACATAATGGATGGAAACCAAACAGAAAGGAAGCGTATCACATGGAAATCCTGCACACTGACAAAGCACCTGCGGCCATCGGCCCCTACTCCCAGGCTGTGGCGGTGGGAGGTCTGGTCTTTACCTCCGGCCAGCTGGGCCTCATCCCGGATACCGGCGCCCTGGCCCACTCCATGGCCGCCCAGACGGTCCAGGCCCTGGAGAACGTCATCTCGGTCCTCAAGGCAGATGGCCTGACCCTGGACAACGTGGTCAAGACCACCTGCTATCTGAAGAACATGGAGGATTTCTCCCTGTTCAACGAGATCTATGCCCAGTACTTCAAGGACCACAAGCCCGCCCGCTCCTGCTTCGCCGTGGCACGCCTGCCCAAGGACGCCCTGGTGGAGATCGAGGTCATCGCGGCGAAGTGATCCCCTGCACAGACCCCAAACGGCATGGCACACACGGCCATGCCGTTTTTCCATGGCCGGGACCCGGCCTATGAGAAGGAGGATGCCATGAAACTGCTCCATTTGTCTGACCTGCATTTAGGCAAGCGGGTGGGGGAGGTCTCCCTGCTGGAGGACCAGCGGGACATGCTGCAAAAGATTTTGCAGGTGGCCCGGGCCTTTCAGGTGGATGCCCTGCTGCTGGCGGGGGATCTGTATGACAAACCGATCCCCCCGGCCCAGGCGGTGCGCCTGCTGGACGAATTTTTGACAGAACTGTCCCGGCTGGGCATCCCGGTGCTGGCCATCAGCGGCAACCACGACTCTCCGGAGCGGCTGGACTTTGCCACCCGCCTGCTGGACCGGGAGGGCATCCACCTGGCGGCCCGCTATCAGGGCCCCCGGCCGCCGGTGCGCCTGGAGGACGAGTATGGGCCGGTGAACTTCTACCTGCTGCCCTATCTGAAGCCCGTCCTGGTGCGCCACGAGTATCCCGAGGAGGAATTTCTCACCTATGCCCAGGCGGTGGCCTGGGCGCTGGACCAGTGGCAGGTGGACCCGGCAGGGCGCAATGTGCTGCTGGCCCACCAGTTTGTCACGGGGGGCCTCACCTGTGAGTCAGAGGAACTCTCGGTAGGGGGGTTGGACCAGATCCCCGGGGAGCTCTTTGCCCCCTTTGACTATGTGGCATTAGGGCATCTCCACGGCCCCCAGTGGGTGGGGCGGGAGACGGTGCGCTACTGCGGCAGCCCCCTGAAATACTCCTTTTCCGAGAGCAGGCAGGAGAAATCGGCCACCCTGGTCACGTTGGGGCAAAAGGGGGATGTGATGGTGGACCTCATCTCCCTGACCCCGCTGCGGGACATGCGGGAGGTCCGGGGAAGCTATGAGGAGGTCACCGCCCGCTCTTTCTACCAGGGGGGCGGCCAGGAGGACTATCTGCATGTGATTCTCACCGACGAGGAGGAGATCCCCGGCGCGGCGGGAAAGCTGCGGGTGATCTATCCCAACCTGCTCAAGCTCAGCTATGACAACCTGCGCACCCAGTCCACGGAAGAGGTGACGGGGGCCCTGCGGCCGGAGGAGCGGTCCCCCCTGGACCTGTTCCGGGAGTTTTACCAACTGCAGAACAACCAGCCCATGGGCCAGGCCCAGGAGGAATTTTTAAAGCACCTGATGGAGGAGATCTGGGAGGGAGAGCCATGAGACCATTGCAGCTGACCCTTTCCGCCTTCGGCCCCTATGCAGACGAGATCACCGTGGATTTCTCCCGCCTGGGCCAAGGGGGACTGTATCTCATCTGCGGGGACACCGGGGCGGGAAAAACCTCGTTGTTCGACGGCATCACCTTTGCCCTGTACGGCCAGGCCAGCGGCAGCAGCCGGGAGCCGGCCATGCTCCGCAGCACCCTGGCCAGGGAGGACCGGCCCACCTTTGCCCAGCTGACCTTTCAGTGTCGGGGAAAGACATATACGGTGCGCCGGAACCCGGAGTACCTCCGCCCGGCCAAGCGGGGGAATAAGCTGGTGACGGAAAAGGCCGATGCCCAGCTGACCTATCCCGACGGCCAGCCCCCGGTCACCGGAGCCCGGGAGGTCACCCAGGCGGTGACGGAGCTGATCGGTCTGGACCGGACACAGTTTGGCCGGGTGGCCATGATCGCCCAGGGGGAATTTTTGCAGCTGCTCCTGGCCCGGACGGAGGAGCGGAGCAAGATCTTTCGGGAAATCTTTCACACCGGCCCCTATCAGCAGCTCCAGGACGCCCTGCGGGAGGCGGCCGTCCAGGAAAAAAAGACCTGTGAAACCCTGGAGCAAAGCATCCGTCAGCACTTGGAGAGCGTCCAGCCCCCGGCGGAACAGGAGGAAGCCTGGCAAAAAGCCGCAGCGTTGGCAGACCAGGAAACCCTGGCCCTGCTGGCCCATTTTCTCAAAGAGGAAGCGCAGGCGTTGTCCGATTTGCGCCGGCAGGAAGAGGAACAAAAACGGGAAGGGGAACAGCTTGCCCGGCAGATCGGCCAGGCCGAAACCGCACAGCGCCTGGCCCGGGAGCTGCACCAGGCCCGGGAAGCACTGGCTGCGGCGGAAAACCTGGCACAGCAGCAGCAAGCGGCACTGACCGAAGCCCAGCAGGAGGCCCCCCGGCTTGCGCAGCTGGGCGAAGAGATCACCGCCCGCCGCCAGCAGCTGCCGGCCTATGAGGCCCGGGAAACCCTGCGCCAGACGTACGCCCGGACGGCCAAAGAGCTGGAAGAGCTGCGCAGCAGGCAGAGCCAGGCGGAGGACGTGCTGTCCGCGCTGGCGGAGGAGGAAGAGGCATTGACGGCTGCCCTGGCTGCCTCTGAGGGGCTGCCGGAACGGGAGGCAGCCCTGACCGGCCGCCGGCAGGCCCTGGACCGCCGGCAGCAGGAGCTGGACCAGCTGGCAGAGTGTCTGGAAAAGGGGGAACGCCTGTCCGAGGACCTTCGGAAAGCGCTGGCGCACTATGGCCGGGCAGCGGACCGGGCCGAAGGGTTGCGGCAGGCGTACACCACGTTGGAGCGGGCATTTTTGGATGGACAAGCGGGCTATCTGGCTGCGTTCCTCCAGGAGGGGGAGGCCTGCCCGGTCTGCGGCTCCCGCCAGCACCCAAACCCTGCCAGACTGACGCAGGAGGTGCCCAGCCGGGAGGAACTGGACCGGGAGAAGGAAAAGACCCGGCAGGCGGAAGAAGCAGCACGGCAGGCCAGCGAAGCCGCCGCCGCGCTGCGGGAGCGGCAGCGGGCCCTGGAGGAAGAGGGGGCCTGGCGGGGGGCAGGGCTTTTTGGTCCGGCGGGGACCGGGGAACTGTCTGCCCGCCTTGCCCAGGCCCGCCGGGACCAGGAGGAATCCCGCCATACGTTGGAAGAGGAAAGCATACAGCTGTCCGCAGACAAGGACCGCCGTGCCGGCCTTCTGGCCCGCCGCCCGCTGCTGGCCCAGGAACGAATGGAGGCCCAGGAGCAGGTGCGCCAGGGGGAGACCGGCGCAGCTGCCCTGAGCAGCCGTCTGGCATCGTTGGCCGAGCAGCTCCGGCAGCAGGATGCCGCCCTGGAATTTGACACCCAGCAGCAGGCCAAGGAGAACCTGGAGGCCTGTCAGCGGGACTTTGAGACGGGCCAGGCCGCACTTGCCCAGGCACAAAAGACCTGGGAGGACAGCTGCCGCCAGGCCGGGCAGGCCGCCGCCCGGGTCAAAGCCCTGGCCGAGCAGGTGCCGGCAGGGGAGGGGGCGGATCTGCCGGACTTGCTGGCCCGGCACCAGAGCTGTCAGCAGCAGCTGCGGCAGATTAAAACCCAGACGGAAGGGCTGCTGCCCCGCCATGAGAGCAACCGCCGGGCCTACAAGGCCTTGCAGGAGGCGTATCTCCGGTGGCAGCAGGCCATGGCCTCCTGGACCACGGTCCGGTCTTTGGCCAACACCGCCAACGGCATGGTCACCGGCAAGGACAAGGTGACCCTGGAGACCTATGTCCAGATGACCTGGTTTGACCGCATCCTGACCCGGGCAAACCTGCGCCTGATGAAGATGACCGGAGGGCGGTATGAGCTCTGCCGCCGCCGGGCCGCCGAGGACCAGCGGGTCCGCAGTGGCTTAGAATTGGATGTGCTGGACCACTATGAGGGGGGCAAGCGGAGCGTAAAAACCCTCTCCGGGGGCGAGTCCTTCCAGGCCTCCCTGGCCCTGGCCCTGGGGCTGGCAGACGAGATGCAGGCCTATGCCGGGGGCAGGGGACTGGACGCCCTATTTGTGGACGAGGGCTTCGGCTCCCTGGACGACGAGGCCCTGGAGCAGGCGGTGCGCACCCTGATGACCCTGGCGGAGGGGCAGCGGCTGGTGGGGATCATCTCCCATGTGGCCGCCCTGAAGCAGCGGGTGGACCGGCAGATCGTGGTCACCAAAACCCCCGGCGGCGGCAGCGCCGTGGAGGTGATGGAATAAGTGGGGGAAAAGTTGCATAAGGCGCAAAAAAAAGTTGCAAAGCGGGGGGATTTATAGTAAACTATATGGCAAGGTCAGCTGCGTACATTAGTCCGTCTTAGATGGACGCGGCGACAACTACAAAAGGAGGAAATAAAATGAAGAAGATTCTTGCACTTCTGCTGGCCGGCTGCATGGCTTTTGCTCTGTGCGCCTGCGGCACCCCCGCAGAACCCAGTGGGGACGAGTCCGGGAGCGACAGCTCTGCATCCGGCGATACCGTCGTCATCGGTGTCTTCGAGCCCCTGTCCGGCGACAACGGCGCCGGCGGCAAGCAGGAGGTCCTGGGCATGCAGTATGCCAACTCTGAGACCCCCACCGTGGACATCGGCGGCAAGACCTACAACGTCAAGCTGGAAGTGGTGGACAACGAGTCCTCCAACGATAAGGCCGTTTCCGCTGCCAGCACCCTGATCTCCAAGAACGTGTCCATCATCCTCGGCTCCTATGGCTCCGGCGTGTCCATCGCCGCTTCCGACACCTTTGAGCAGGCCGGCGTGCCCGCCGTGGGCGTGACCTGCACCAACCCCCAGATCACCGAGGGCAACAGCCACTACTTCCGCATCTGCTTCCTGGATCCCTTCCAGGGCACCGTTCTGGCCAACTTCGCCAAGGAAGAGCTGGGCGCCAAGAAGGTCTACTGCCTGGGCCAGCTGGGCAACGACTATGACCAGGGCCTGATGAACTACTTCAAGCAGGCTGCTGAGGGCATGGGTATGGAGTGCGTCACCGAGTCCTTCCCCGCCAACAACTCCGACTTCACGTCCTACCTGACCAACGCCAAGAATCAGGGCGCCGACGTGATCTTTGCCCCCACCTCCATCAGCTACGCCCAGTTGATTGTCAAGCAGGCCGCCTCCCAGGGCATCCAGATGCCTCTGCTGGCCTCTGACACCTGGGACTCCAACGTTATCCTGGGCGCTGCCGAGGGCACCGATCTGGACATCTATGTGACCACCTTCTATGCTGAGGGCGGCAACGCGGAGTTTGAGAAGAGCTTCAAGGAGTGGATCAACGCCGACAGCACCAACCTGACCAACAACGGCGGCAACGACATCATCGCCGCTGTCTCCGTCATGGGCTATGACGCCTACTACACCGCTCTGGAGGCCCTCAAGGCCGCCGGCTCCACCGATCCCGCCGCCGTCATGGCCGCCCTGCCCGGCGTGACCTACACCGGCATCACCGGCGAGATCGCCTTTGACGAACAGGGCGATGCCAAGCGTGACAGCGCCTTCGTCAAGCAGGCCGATACTGCCAACGGCGTGTGGAAGTTCGTCACCGTCCAGGGCGTGGACTCTGCCGCTGGCGGCGACACTACTGAGGCTGCCGAGTGAGTCCTGCGCTGTACCAATTGCTGATACAGCCCCAATGAATGTCTGATCTGTATTGTGGCGGGGGCACAGACCGTGCCCCCGCCACAATTGCAGAGGGGTACTCCTGCCCCAGCCAATCTGTGCGGGGAACGTGTCCATGCGTTCCGCAGGACCCTCCGTTTCTGGGAAACGGATCGATGCGCTCCCAAAAAATAAAGAGAGAAGGAGAAGAGACCGCAATGTCTGAATTCTTGTCTGCCAATCTGCCTTACTTACTCTCCGGCATCTCTGTCGGCGGCCAGTATGCGCTGATTGCCATTGGCTATACCATGGTCTACGGCATCCTCCGCCTGATCAACTTCGCCCACGGCGACGTGTTCATGGTGGCCGGCTTGGTCATGGTCTATGCCACGGCCTCCCTGCCCATCTACATCTCCATCGTCCTGGTGGTGGTGGTGACGGTGGTGCTGGGTGTGCTGATCGAAAAGGTGGCCTATAAGCCCCTGCGCTCGGCGCCCCGTATGTCGGTAATGATCTCCGCCATCGGCGTGTCCTATCTGCTGCAGAACTGCGCCCTGTATTTCACCGGCGGTCTGCCCCAGATCTATCCCTCCATCCCCTTCCTGTCCAAGCAGGTCACCATCGGCTCTGCCACCACCACCATGGTCACCATCATCACCCCCTTCCTGACCATCCTGCTGGTGATCGTGCTGGTGATGCTGATCAAAAAGACCAAGGTGGGCATGGCCATGCGGGCCGTGTCCCGGGATTTTGAGACCAGTGAGCTCATGGGCATCAAGATCAACAACGTCATCAGCATGACCTTTGTCATCGGCTGCTTCCTGGCGGCCATCGGCTCCCTGCTGTATTTTACCAACTACAACTCGGTCATCCCCACCTCCGGCGCCATGCCCGGCCTGAAAGCCTTCGTGGCGGCGGTCTTCGGCGGCATCGGTTCGGTGCCCGGGGCGGTGATCGGTGCCTTTATCATCGGTATCTGTGAAAACATCATCAAGGGCATGGGCTTGACGGAATTCTCCGACGCGTTTACCTTTGTCCTTCTGATCGTCATCCTGTTGGTCAAGCCCACCGGCATCTTCGGTG
>DXEA01000107.1 GCA_019115225.1 Candidatus Evtepia faecigallinarum | reverse complement strand
AACATGACCACGGGGCCGGTACACTGGGACCTGGCCTTCCGCAGCCGGGCGGTGGACAATCAGCTCTTTGTGGCCGGCTGCTCCCCTGCCCGGGATACGGGGGCCAGCTATGTGGCCTATGGCCACTCCCTGGTCTGTAACCCCTGGGGCACGGTGGTGGCCCAGCTGGACGAGAAGGCCGGGGTGCAGGTGGCGCAGCTGGATCTGGACGACCTGGCCAGATACCGGGGCCAGATCCCCATTCTCTCCGGCCGGCGCACCGATCTGTACGAAACCATCCAAAAGACCTGACCGCCCCACCCCGCAGACAAAGAAAGGGATGCTGCCATGTACGTCTATAACCAAAGCTATTTCAACTATTCCGCCGGGGTGCTGGGCATTCTGGCCCTGGCGGTGGCCCTGACCGCCCTGCTGATGGTGCTGGTGCTGCCCAAGGAGAAGGACGGGCAGCTGCCGTCGGTCTTTCAGCTGCTCCACGACCTGTTTGCCCCCAAGGTGCTGGTGATCGAAAAACTTCTGCAGGTGCTGTATGTCTTTCTCACCTGCCTGACGGTGCTCTATGGCATCGTGATCTTCTTCAACGGCTTTTTCACCGGCATCGGCAACCTGGTGCTGGGCCTGCTGGTGCTGGCGGTGGGGCCGCTGGTGCTGCGGGTGCTCTATGAGCTGATCCTGCTGCTGGTGATGCACGTCAAGACCGTGCGGGAGATCCAGCACAGGCTGGACGACGTCCTGTGGGACGCCCCGTCCGCTTCCCCCTGGTCCGGCCGGGAGGAGCCGGAGGAGCCGGCGCCGGCAGTCAACCAGCCCATGGTCCGCTGCCCCGCCTGCGGCACCTGGTACCGCCAGGGCCCGGACAGCTGCCCCCTGTGCAGCGCCCCCGCCCCGGAGGAAGAGGACTGAGCCCCGACAAATCCAAAACAGCAGACCGCCCCCCGACGCGCAAGACAGGCGTCGGGGGGCGTTTTTTTCTGGAAAGAAGTCAGGCGGGGTCCTCCTCCCGGTCCCGCTCAAAGATCAGGTCCATGGCGGTGATCCTGCCGTGGCCGTCGATGTCGGTGGGGACATAGCCGGCGTAGCGCCAGCCCTGGGCGGCGTACTCGTTGATGATGTCCCGGTGATTGGCAGAGGTGGAAAAGAAAAATTTTCCGATCTGTACGTTGTTGTAGGTGTATTCCTTCATCGCGGCATCTCCTTTACGAGCGGGTCTCAAAGCGGGAGGAGCAGGAGCGGCAGGTGATCTCCACCTTGCCCAGGCCCCGGGGCAGGCGCATGGACTGGCCGCAGGTGGGGCACTTGAAATAGTAGTATTCCTTGTCGGTCTGGAGCACCCGCCGGCGGCGGAACCACCGGAAAACCGCCCGGAAGAGGGCCAGGAAGCGGGCGTTCTCCATCTGCCGCTTCTCCTGGTTGCGGGAGAGCAGGCGGATGACCAGATACACCAGCACCACCCCCGCCGGGATGAGCAGGGGCAGGAACAGCCGCCCCAGGAAAAACAGCACCAGAAAGACCAGCAGCCAGAACAGGCTGTACAGGTCAAAGCCCGGGTGGCGCTGGAAAAAGCTCTTATCGGTTTTGGCCATGGCGTATCCTCCCCTCGTGGATTAGTTTTCCCGCGGCTTTACCCGGACCTCCCCCGAGGACAGGCTGCGGACGGTCCCGTCGGCCTCCCGCACCCGCAGGGAGAAGTCCTCCTCCAGGTCCAGGGCCAGGGCGGGGCGGGTGGTCCCCCCCTCCAGCACGGTGATCTCCCGGCCCAGCACCAGGGAGCGGCTGCGGTAGTCCTGGAAAAAGGGCCGCTGGGTCAGATGGGGGTAGAAGGTGAAAAAGTGATCCAGAATGGCCCCGGCCAGCCTGCTGCGGGCCTCCAGCCCCTGGGGGCGGGCGGCAAAGACCGCCCCGGCCTGGGGCAGATTCCGGGGAAAGCCCCCTTCTGGGGGAAAGAGGTTCACCCCGATGCCTACGATGGCGTATTGCAGGCCCCCGGTCTCTAAGTCCAGGGCGGCCTCGGTGAGGATGCCGCAGACCTTTTTCTCCCGGCAGAAGATGTCGTTGACCCACTTGATTTGGGCGGGCACCCCGGCGCAGTCCTCGATGGCCAGGGCCACAGAGGCCGCCGCGCAGGTGGTCAGCAGCAGGGCGTCCCTGGCGGCCAGGTCCGGGCGGACCAGGATGCTCAGATAGAGGCCCGAGTCCGGGGGGGAGTAGAACTGGTGGTCCCGGCGGCCTCTCCCCTGGGTCTGGGCGGTGGCCACCAGGACGTAACCCTCGGCGCCCCCCTCCTCCGCCCGCTGGCGCAGGAGGGTGTTGGTGGAGGTCACCTCCCCCCGGACCTCCAGGGTCAGGCCGGGGGTTTTCAGCCAGTGGGCGATGCTCTGAGCCGAGAGGATGGGGCTGTCCGGGGCCAGGCAGTAGCCCCGGTGGGGGACGGCCTGGATGGGATAGCCCTTCTCCCGCAGCTGCTCGATGGCCTTCCAGACGGCGCTGCGGCTGACCTGCAGCTTCTCTGCCAGGGCCTGGCCGGAGAGATAGGTTCCCCGCCGGGCCTCTAAGGCATCGAGAACACGGTCTTTCACTTGCATGACGAGTCCCTCCTTATCCGTGGCGGAGATGGGCGGGCAGATGGGGTCCCACCCGCCGCACCAGCACCAGGGCCAGGGCCAGTTTCATGAGGTCGGGCACCACATAGGGCAGGACATACAGGGCCAGGACGGTGCCCAGGGTGAGCCCGCCGCCGCCGGTATAGACGGCCACCAGCCAGAAGGCCCCCAGGGCATAGCAGGCCATGAGGCCCAGCACCATGGCCAGGGCCATCCCGGCCGGGCCCGGGGTGCGCCGGGCGGTGAGGGCCCAGTAGACCAGGGCGCAGAGGAGAAAGCCCAGCAAAAAGCCTCCCGTGGGCCCCAGCAGGGCCCCCGGCCCGGCCCCAAAGCCCGAAAAGACCGGCAGGCCCACCAGGCCCAGCAGGAGGTAGACGGCGACGGTGAGACTCCCCCGCCGCCCGCCCAGCAGGCCCAGGGCGGCGAAGAGGCCAAAATTCTGCATGGTGAAGGGCACGGGGCCCAGGGGAATGGTGAGCCAGGCGCACAGGGTGAGCACCGCGGCCATGAGGGCCACGGCGGCCAGGGCGCCGGTGTGGGGACGGGTGGAAGGCATCATAGAAAGACCTCGGGGAAACAGGATGACAGGTCACAGCCTGCTGCGCAGCTTATCCATGTGGTTGAGCAGGGCCTGGGTACACTGGCCGGTGAAAAAGCCGGTGACGACGGCCGCCAGCAGCAGCACCGGGGCATACCACAGCATGGACACCGTGCCCGAGACCCACACGGCCACCGCCAGCTGCCCGGCGTTGTGGCCCAGGGCCCCGAAGATGCTCATGAGCCAGATCTGGTTGCGCCCCATGTGGGGCTTGAGCAGGGCCATGATGAGCCAGCACAGCACGCCCCCGGCCAGGCTGTAGAGCATGCCCATGACGTTGCCGATGATGAGGTTGCCCAGCACCACCCGCACGATGAGGATGGCCCCGGCCTCCTTCCAGCCCAGGGTCCAGATGGCAAAGAGGGTGATGACGTTGGCGATGCCCAGCTTCACCCCGGGGATGGCGATGGGCAGGGGGATCTGGGCCTCGATGAGAAAGACGATCATGGAAATGGCCGTGAGCATGGCCATGGTGGTGAGCTTTTTACTGTTCATTACGACACTCCGTCCAACTGGGATGTCCCCTCGCCGGCGACCACCTCTACGATCAGGCCGTTGGGCAGGCAGGCGATGGGGTCGGCGGTCTGGTTGGTGGGACCTTTGCGCACGCAGATCTGGTCGGGGCAGCTGGCCTCGGCCACCTTCACGGCGCCGTCCTGGATGACCACCACGTTGTAGCCCCCGCTCTTGCTCTCAAAGCGCAGGGTCCGGGGCTGGTCCAGGGGGTACTCCCCCACCACCTGGCCGTCCTGGGTCACCCGGACCAGGGCGCCGGTCTGGCGGTGGAGCATCTGGAAGAGCAGCAGCCCCGCGCACACCAGGACCACCAGGACCAGGGGGATGAGCCAGAATTTCAAAGGCTTAGGAGACATGGGGGGACCCTCCGAAAAAACGCGATTGGATACCGCTATCTTACTGCATCCCGGCCAGAATAGCAAGCTTTTTCCCGCACACAGCCCCCGGCGGGGGGGAAGAAGGGGGAATGTCTCTTGACAAGGGGGGCAAAATAGGGTATGATGCCTTTTGAAAAAAGGGAGTAGCTGCCACGAGCAATCGTGGAGCCGCGGCGTCAATACACGGGCATCCGTTGCCCCGCTTCGGTTTGAAATGGCGAGACTTTTGGATCAGCACAACGGCGGTGCTGGGCAAAAGGGCTCGTCTTTTTTGCTGCCTGCCGCCGGAGAAGAGAAAGGATGTATGTGGGTATGAAACGACCGGAACAGATCTGGCAGCAGTCCGGCCAGGACCTGCTGGCCGCCCTGGAGACCACCCCCCAGGGTCTGCGCAGCGACCAGGCCGCCCGGCGGCTGGCGGAATACGGCCCCAACGAACTGCGGGAGGGAGGCAGGAAGAGCACCCTGCGGATCTTCCTGGAGCAGTTTGCCGACTTTTTGGTGATCATCCTCATCATTGCGGCGGTGATCTCCGCCGTGCTGGGGAATGTGGAGAGTACCGTGGTCATCCTGGCGGTCATCACCATGAACGCCATCCTGGGCACGGTGCAGACCATCAAGGCCCAGGCCTCATTGGACAGCCTGAAACAGATGTCCGCCCCCACGGCCAAGGTCCTGCGGGACGGGAAGATCGTTCAGATTCCCGGCCGGGAAGTGGTGCCCGGGGACATCGTGGTGCTGGAGGCCGGGGACGCCGTGTGTGCCGACGGCCGCCTGTTGGAATGTGCCAGCTTAAAGACCGCCGAGAGTGCCCTGACCGGCGAGAGCCTGCCGGTGGAAAAGACCACCGAGGCCATCGACGGGGAGGTCCCCCTGGGGGACCGGACCAACATGGTCTTTTCGGGCACCTTCGTCACCTATGGCCGGGGCCGCTTCCTGGTCACCGGCACGGGCATGGACACGGAGATGGGCAAGATCGCCGCCCTGCTCAAGTCCACCTCTGAGAAAAGGACCCCCCTCCAGGTGAGCCTGGACCAGTTCGGGCGCACCCTGTCCATTGTCATTCTCATCCTCTGCGGCATCCTCTTTGCCGTGAGCGTCTTTCTGCGGGAGGAGAACGTGGCCAACGCCTTCCTCTTCGCCATCGCCCTGGCGGTGGCGGCCATCCCGGAGGCTTTGAGCTCCATCGTCACCATTGTCCTCTCCTTCGGCACCCAGAAGATGGCCAAGGAGCACGCCATCATCCGCAAGCTCCAGGCGGTGGAGGGCTTAGGCAGTGTGTCCGTCATCTGCTCGGACAAGACGGGCACCCTCACCCAGAACAAGATGACCGTGCGCCAGCTCTATGTGGCCGGCCGGGTCATCCCCGCCGACCAGGCCGATTTCAGCGACCCCGTCCAGGAGCCCCTCCTCCGGGCGGCCCTGCTGTGCAGCGACGCAACGGTCAATGAAAAGGGGGAGATCGGCGACCCCACCGAGACCGCCCTGGTCCGCCTGGGGGAGGACTTCGGCTTTGACGAGCTCAACGTCCGGGACCGCTGGCCGAGGCTCAGCGAGCTCCCCTTCGACTCTGACCGCAAGCTCATGTCCACCGTCCACCGCTTCTCCGGCGGCTTCATGCTGGTGACCAAGGGGGCCGTGGACGTGATGCTGGACCGCACCCTTCTGGGCCCCGGGGAGCGGGAGGAGATCGAGCGGGTGAACCAGCAGTTCTCCGACCAGGGCCTGCGGGTGCTGGCCTTCGCCTGCCGCCGCCTGGAGGACACCCAGGTGGGGCTGGACGACGAGGACAAGATGCTCTTTTTGGGCCTTATCGCCATGATGGACCCGCCCCGGCCCGAGTCCAAGCAGGCCGTGGCCCAGTGTATCGCCGCCGGCATCCGGCCCATCATGATCACCGGCGACCATGTGGTCACTGCCTCGGCCATCGCCCGGGAGATCGGCATCCTCACCCCCGGCACCAAGGCCGTGGAGGGGGCCGTGGTGGAAAAGATGAGCGAGAAGGAGCTGCAGGACTTTGTCCCCCAGGTCTCCGTCTACGCCCGGGTCTCCCCGGAGCATAAGATCCGCATCGTCCGGGCCTGGCAGGAGCGGGGGGCCCTGGTGGCCATGACCGGCGACGGGGTCAACGACGCTCCCGCCTTGAAGCAGGCCGACATCGGCGTGGCCATGGGCATCACCGGCACCGAGGTGGCCAAGGACGCCGCCGGCATGGTCCTCACCGACGACAACTTCGCCACCATCGTCCAGGCGGTGAAGAACGGCCGGAACGTCTATGCCAACATCCGCCGGTCCATCCAGTTCCTGCTCTCGGGCAACTTCGCCGGCATCCTCACCGTGCTCTATGCCTCCCTGCTGGCCCTGCCGGTGCCCTTTGCGGCGGTCCACCTGCTCTTTATTAACCTGCTCACCGACTCCCTCCCCGCCATCGCCCTGGGTCTGGAGCCCCACAGCGACCGGGTGATGCAGGAAAAACCCCGGCCCCGCAGCGAGGGGATTCTGACAAAACCCTTCCTGACCAGCGTGGGCCTGGAGGGCCTGGTGATCGCCGCGGCCACCATCGCCGCCTTCCACCTGGGCCTCAACTACGGCGGCCAGCCGGTAGGGGCCACCATGGCCTTTGCCACCCTGTGCCTGTCCCGGCTCTTCCACGGCTTCAACTGTAAGTCGGCCCAGCCGGTCCTCTTCCGGCGGCAGTTCTGGAACAACAAGCCCCTGCTGGGGGCCTTCCTGGTGGGCGCCCTGCTGCTGGCGGCGGTGCTGGCGGTGCCGGTGCTCAGCCGGCTCATGGAGGCCGTGGCCCTGCCCTGGACCCTGACCCTGGCCATCCCCGGCCTGGCCATTGCCAGCATGCTGGTCATCCAGGCCCTCAAGGCCATCCGCACAGCCCTGACCAAGGAAAAGGACTAAGGGACCCACGTACAAAGCCGCGAAGAAAATTCAATTTATTTTCGGCGGCGGCGTGTCGAATCGGCCGCCAAAGGCGGCCGACCGAGGCACGCAGCGCAGTGTCATCCCCACAAACAAAACAGGCCGGACCATATGGTCCGGCCTGTTTTGTTTGGTTATTGGTTAACAGATGCGGCAGATCTTCGATGCGGAGATCTGGGGCGGGATGCTGGCGGTCATGACGCCGTCGTAGCAGATGCGCAGGCGCTCCCCCACCCGGTAGCAGCTGGCGCAGGGGGTGTTCACCCGCACCTGCTGGCAGGTGCTCTGGTCGCAGACCAGCAGCCAGCCGTCGTTCACCTCCAGCACCCGGCCCACCAGGGAGGTGGACGAAGCGGTGGTGGTGTCGTCACAGCAGCTAGAGGTGGTCTGGCCGCAGCAGTCGGAGGTGCTCTCGCCGCAGCCGGTGCCGGTGGAACCGCAGCCGCTGGAGGACCCCCAGCAGCCGGAGGAACCCCAGCCCCAAGGCCAGCAGCCGGAGCCATATCCCCAGCAGCAGCAAGGCCAGCAGCATCGATACCCGTACCCGTAACAGCCGGAATAATTGGTACACATAAGACAGAAGTCTCCTCTCGAAATTTTGGGCCCAGGCCAATCTATGGCCTACCCTGTCGAAAGGTGACATCTCCCTCACCGCCGCCGCCCATGGGCCGGGGGCAGACCCAGGGCCTGGCGGTATTTGGCCACCGTCCGCCGGGCGGCGCTCACCCCCTCCTCCGCCAGCCGCTGGGCCAGGGCCTGGTCGCTGAGGGGATGGCGGGGGTCCTCCTCCCGGATGGCCTGGGCGATGCGGGCCTTGAGCTGCTGCACGGAGACCTCCCCCCGGGCGGGGGAGAAGAAATAGCTCAGGGGAAAAAGCCCCTGGCGGCACTGGAGGCATTTGTGGCCCAGGGTGCGGGTGACGGTGGAGGGGTGGAGGTCCAGCCGGTCCGCAAGCTCCCGGCGCAGGAGGGGGCCGGGGGCCTCCTGGCGGCCCAGGAAGTACTCCCGCTGGGCCTGGACCAGGGCGGTCAGGCAGCCGGCCAGGGTCTCCTGCCGCCGCTGGACGTAGTGGAGGATCCACTTGGCCTGGCGGAGCTTTTGCCGCAGATAGTCCGCCGTCTCCTGGTCCCCCTGGGCCTGGGCCAGACGGCGGTACTGGTCGCTGAGATGGAACTGGGGCAGGTCCCACTGGTTGAGATAGACCACCAGCTCCCCCTCCTCCTCAATGACCCAGGCGTCCGGGCGGAGGTAGACCGTG
The DNA here is from genome assembly GCA_019115225.1 of Candidatus Evtepia faecigallinarum. GTDB lineage: Bacteria > Bacillota > Clostridia > Oscillospirales > Oscillospiraceae > Evtepia > Evtepia faecigallinarum. The sequence continues at coordinate 597 of DXEA01000107.1, read as the reverse complement.
GGGGCGGCCGGGGCAAACTCCGCCAGGGGGTCCGGGGAGAGGGCCCGCACCTGCCGGATGGCCTGGGCGGCCGCCTTGGGGCTGACCCCTAAGGCCTGGGCCACGGCCCCCTCCTCCCCCTTGGCCAGCAGGGCCAGGTGGTCCCGGCAGAGGGCTTCGGCCAGGGTGTGGTCCCCGGGCAGGCGGCGAAGCTGGAGCAGGAGGCACTCTTCCGTGGTCCGGGCCCCCACCCCCGCCGGGTCCAGGGATTGAAGGACGGCCACCCCCTCCTCCAGCAGGCCGGCGGGGACCCCCTTGGCGGCCAGATCGTCCAGGTCCTCCTGGTCCAGCCGGCCCCGGTCATCCAGCAGGCCGATGAGGTAGCGGCACAGGGCAAGCAGGGGGGCGGCCAGGCCCCGGCGCTCCAGCTGCTCGGCCAGGTGGAGCTCCAGGGAGTCGGCGGCGCTGTCGGGCTGGCCGGGGGCGCTGTCCCCTTCGGGCAGGTCCCCCACCCAGGGGGCCCGGGCGGCCATGTCCCGCCAGGTCTGGCGGGCCTGCCAGGGCTCGGCCTCCTCTAAGACGGGGTTTTCCAGGGCGGTGCGGCGGAGGTAGTCGGCC
>DXEA01000106.1 GCA_019115225.1 Candidatus Evtepia faecigallinarum | reverse complement strand
CTGGTCCAGCCGGCCCCGGTCATCCAGCAGGCCGATGAGGTAGCGGCACAGGGCAAGCAGGGGGGCGGCCAGGCCCCGGCGCTCCAGCTGCTCGGCCAGGTGGAGCTCCAGGGAGTCGGCGGCATGGTCGGTGTGGCCGGGGGCGCTGTCCCCCTCGGGCAGGTCCCCCACCCAGGGGGCCCGGGCGGCCATGTCCCGCCAGGTCTGGCGGGCCTGCCAGGGCTCGGCCTCCTCTAAGACGGGGTTTTCCAGGGCGGTGCGGCGGAGGTAGTCGGCCAGCTCCAGGGCGTTCATCTGTAAGATTTCCATGGATTGCAGGACCATGGGGGAGAGCTTCAGCTCCTGGGCCAGCTGGGCACTTTGGGACAGGTCCACGGAGAACACCTCCTTTTCCGGGTTTTTGGGTAGTATACCACGGGGAAGAGGAAAAGACAAAGGGGCAGGCGGGGAAGCCCTGGCATGTTAAGATGCGTTGCTTGCGGCAACGGGCCATTCCGGCTACCATGGAGACAGCGGCCCGGAAAGGAGGTGAGCGCGTATGCTCCAGGAAAACATCAAAGTGGCCCGAAAGGCCAAAGGCCTGTCCCAGCAGGAGCTTGCCGTGAAACTGAACGTGGTGCGGCAGACGATTTCCAAATGGGAACAGGGCCTGTCGGTGCCCGATGCGGATTTGCTGATCGCGCTGTCAGAAGCGCTGGAGACACCCGTAAGTACGCTGCTGGGGGAAACCATGGCAGAGACGGAGGCGGAGGGCTGGAAAGCCCTCGCGGAAAAGTTGGAGGTGGTCAACTTGCAGCTGGCACAGCGAAAAACCACGAGAAGGAAATGCATCCGTTGGGTGCTGATTGGGCTGTGCATCCTCATCGTGGCGATGTTTGTCATCCTGTTTTTCCTGAAAAGCCCCTATCTGGGCTGGGATTATAACCACCCGGAAACCGCCGTGTTGGGCGTTGCCTTTCATGGGCTGGAATGGCTGTTTGTCCGCGCAGCCCCCCTTGTGCTGATTGGCGCCATCGTGGGCATTTTCCTGACGCGGAACAAGGGGTAGGGAAAACCGGACCACGGAGTTTGTGGGATCGGTCCCTTTGAAACGGCACAAAAAGACCGGCTGGGCAGTCCTTTGCGGGCTGTCCGGCCGGTCTTTTCTGTGGGGTCTATTTTACAAGAAACCTGGGGTCTCAGGTCCCGGCCTTGCCGCCGTTGTTGGTGTTGCCGGCGTCGCCCAGCAGGCTGCCCTTGTCGCTGAGGGAGGACGGCTTGCGGCCCTTGTTCTGCTGGCTGTCCTGGCTGTTCTTGCTGCAGGGTTTGTTGTTCTTCTTCATGGTCCCATCTCCTTTCCGTTGGGTTCTGCCCCTACTATGCCCCCTTTTTCCCCGGCTATTCCCTTGACGGGGGAGAAAGTCCATGCAATAATGAACGGAAGGAAGAAAGTTTTTCTTCCGCACATGATTTGTTCAAAAAATCCTGGTATGCTGGTCATACTGTTATTTATGGAAGGCAGGTGCCCCCATGGCAAGAAAAGTGCTCATTGTGGAGGATGAGAGCAACATTGCTGAGCTTATTAACCTCTATCTGAAAAAGGAAGGCTATGAGACCATGGTCGCCGGGGACGGCGGCAAGGCCCTGGAGCTCTACCGCCTCTTCCGCCCCGACCTGGTGCTGCTGGATATCATGCTGCCGGTGATGGACGGCTGGGCCGTGTGCGCCAAGATCCGGGAGACCGACAAGACCCCCATCATCATGCTCACCGCCAAGGGCGAGACCATCGACAAGGTGGCCGGCCTGGAGATGGGGGCCGACGACTACATCGTCAAGCCCTTTGAGATGAAGGAGCTGCTGGCCCGGGTCCACGCCGTCCTGCGCCGCCTGGGCGGGGACGAGACCAAGGCCCGCCGCCTGACCTTTGACGGCATGGTCATCAACCTGGACTCCTACGAGCTGGAGGTGAAGGGCAAGCGGGTGGACACGCCCCCCAAGGAATTGGAGCTCCTCTTCCACCTGGCCTCCTCCCCCAACCGGGTCTTTACCCGCAACCAGCTGCTGGACGAGGTGTGGGGCTTTGACTACTTTGGCGACTCCCGGACGGTGGACGTGCACATCAAACGTTTGCGGGAAAAGCTGGAAGGGGTCAGCGACCAGTGGTCCCTGAAGACCGTCTGGGGCGTGGGCTATAAGTTCGAGCTGCACAACGGCTGACCATGAAAAAGACGAAAAGCATGTACCTGCGGCAGGTGACGGTGATGCTGGGGCTCATTGCCCTGTGCATGGTGCTGCTGGGGGCGGGGTTCTTCTCCCTGTCCTACCGACACCAGCTGGAGGAGATCAAGACCACCCTGGACCGCAACGCCAGCTATATCTCCAGCTATGCCAACACCGCCATCACCAAGGGGGACTCCCTGACGGAGGAGGATTTCATCAGCTACATCCGCTCGGCCGTGCTGCTCACCGACAGCACGGTGCTGGTGTGCAGCACCGACGGGGAGATCTTCTGCGCCGCCGGGTCCAACCTGGACCGGGAGATCTTTACCGTCCCCCTCCAGGATGTGCAGGTGCCCTCCTGGGCGGTGAACCTGCTGCTGGAGGAGGGGAGCTACAGCGGCATGACCTCCTTTAACCAGCTCCTCTCCGGCCGGTGCTATGTCACCGGCAAGATCCTCTCCCCCCTGGTCCAGGACCCCCGCACCGGGGAGCTGACCTCCTCGGGCATCCCCGCCGGGCTGCTGTTCGTGGCGGCGGACACCACGGCGGTGCTGGACTTTCTGCAAAACACCTTCCAGCTGTTCTTCATCACGGCGGCGGCGGTGCTGCTGATCTCCCTGGTCATCTGCTCCCTGACGGTGCAGAGGATGGTGGACCCCTTAAAGGGCATGTGCGCCTTTGCCCACAAGTTTGCCCACGGGGAGGTGGACACCCGCATCACCGAGTACGCCAACCGCAGCGACGAGATCGGGGAGCTGGCAGCCGCCTTCAACGCCATGGCCGACTCCCTGGCCCAGGCCGAGCAGAAGCGCAGCGAGTTCGTGGCCAACGTCTCCCACGAGCTGAAAACCCCCATGACCACCATCGCCGGCTTTGCCGACGGCATCCTGGACGGCACCATCCCGCCGGAAAAGGAGCGGGAGTCCCTGCAGGTCATCTCCTCGGAAACCCGGCGGCTGTCCCGCCTGGTGCGGCGGATGCTGGAGCTGTCCCGCCTGCAATCCTCCGAGCGGGTGGCGGCCCAGGAGCAGTTTGACGCGGCGGAGGTGTTATTGCGGGTGCTGGTGAGCCTGGAGGCCAAGATCACGGAAAAGGAGCTGGACGTGCAGACCCAGCTCCCCGACGGCCCCGTCATGGTCTGGGGGGACCCGGACGCGGTGACCCAGGTGTGCTATAACCTGCTGGACAACGCGGTGAAGTTTGCCGCCCCCCAGGGAAAGCTCACCCTGAAGATCACCACCAAGGGGGGCAAGGTGTATATCGCCATCGGCAACGAGGGGGAGACCATCCCCCCCGAGCAGCTCACCCACATCTTCGACCGCTTCCACAAGGCCGACTCCTCCCGCTCCACCCATAAGGACGGGGTGGGGTTAGGACTGTACATCGTCAAGACCCTCCTGAACACCTACAAGGAGGACATCACCGTCACCAGCCAGGACGGGTTTACCGAGTTTACCTTTACCCTTTCCGAGGTGTGAAAGGCCAAGAGAAAACGCGAGAGGCGATGCTGCCTCTCGCGTTTGTTCGTATAGCGGGATGGGTTCTTACCGCAGGACCATGCCCACCTGGCGCTCGGCCCAGATGGCCTCGAAGGTCTTGGCGTTCTCCCAGTACTGGTGGACCTGGCCCCGGTTGTAGTAGTTGTAGGGGTCGGAGATGAAATACCCCTTGTCCGGGTCATAGCCGCACACCAGCACGGCGTGGTTGTTGCTCACCAGGCGCTGGATGGAGCCCTCGATGTTGTAGTACCGATAATAGGGGGCTTCCCACCACAGGGTCATGTAGCCCACCACGCAGTTGCCCGCCAGCAGCTCCCGCTGCAGGTCGGTGATGGAGGCCCCCCGGAAGTCCTCGCAGACCACCTGGCCGTTGCAGTAGGTGTTGGAGTACTCCGCCAGCTTGGCCGGATAGATGGTGGTGCGGGTGCGCTTGGAGGTGTCGGGGACGTAGGGGGAGCCCACAAAGCCCTTTTCCGGGTCAGAGGAGGACCGGGGCAGGTTGTCCAGAAAGTACTTCACCGACACGTTGGTGGCAAAGCCCTTGGCCTGCAGGCCCATGAGGGTGGCCACGGCCTCGCAGCCCACCCAGGCGTAGATGTTGTCGATCTGGCTGATGTAGGGCACGTTGGCCATCTGATAGGAGTTGGCGATCTTGGTCAGGGAGCCGGTGCTGTCGGCGGAGAAGGCCCCGAAGGTCTTGTTCAGGGCCAGCTTGCCGCTGCGGTCCACATAGAACAGCTGCCAGCCCACGTCGTGGAAGCCGGGGGTGAAGGTCATACCGGCCAGGTCCACCCCGGTCCAGGCCTCGCTGCTGCCGCCGGCGGTGGGGGTGTGGGCCATGGCGGCTTCGATGACCGTGGTGGCCGCCCAGTGGGAGGCGGTCATATCGGCATACAGCCCCAGGGTGAGGAGCTTGTTGGCCTGGGCGCTGTCCCCGGTGCGGCCCAGCATGCGGTTGATGACCGTGCAGGCCTCGGCCCGGGTCAGGCCGTTGTCGGGGCGGAAGGTGCCGTCGGGATAGCCGGCGATCCAGCCCTGGCCGGCGGCGATGGCGATCTGCTCTGCCGCCCAGTAGTCGGAAGAGACGTCGGGGAAGGTGCTCTCCCCTGCGGCCTGGGGCTGGAGGCGGACCAGCAGGTCCACGAACTCGGCCCGGGTGATCACGTCGTTGGGCCGGAAGAGGGTACCGTCGTCAAAGAGACCCAGGGCGCACAGGGCCCGTACGGGCTGGGCATACCACTGGTTTGCCGGCACGTCGGTGTAGGAGCAGCTGCCGGTGCCGCTCTCCGGCTGGGCCAGCAGGCGGTAGACCACCTGGGCAGCCTGGGCCCGGGTGAGCTTGGTGTCCGGCTGGAAGGTCCCCTGGGGGAAGCCGGTCATATACTGGACGTGCTCCTGGCGCAGGAGGGGGCCGGTGAGGGTCTCCCCGCCGGGGTCCTGGCCCTCCTGGGGTCCGGGGGTCTGGGGGACGGTGGTTTCCGGGACAGTGGCCTCCGGGGCAGGGGAGGTCTGCTCGGGAGCGGCGGGAGTTTCCTCCGGTTCCGTGGCAGGGGCCTCCGGGTCGGCCGGGGTCTCCTGGTCCGGCTGGGGCGCCTGGGCCGGGGGTGTGGGTTCAGTCTGCTGAGAAGCGATGGGCTCGGTGGAAGCGGTCTCGTCACGCGATTCCTCCCCGGCCAGGGCCGGAGAAACCATCATCATCAGGGACAGCACCACCGCCATGCCCCCGGCGAGCATTCGTCTCTTCATAGTATCGTCTCCTCTCGTTCTCTTGGGGAAAGTAGCACAATGATTTCTCTGTTATTATAGAGGGCTCCCCCCCTGCCGTCAAGGCGGAATCCGCCCGGTTGCAAATCCGCCCGGGGCATGATAGGATGGCGTTGCCAACCCCCGGACCGCAACGCACGGTTGACAGATTTCCAGCCTGTCTTGGTGGTCCGCAACCGGTTTTTTTGCTACCATGAGGGCAGAAATCCTGGGGTTTTTCCCCAAGGGAAGGAGACAGTGCCATGATTCTGGCCGATAAAATTATGGAGCTGCGCAAGCGCAGCGGCTGGTCCCAGGAGGACCTGGCCGGGCGGTTGGGGGTCTCCCGGCAGGCGGTGTCCAAGTGGGAGAGTGCCGCCTCCATCCCCGATCTGGACAAGATCATAAAACTCAGCCGCCTCTTCGGCGTGAGCACGGACCTGCTGCTGAAGGATGAGCTGGAGCTGACCGAGTCTCCCCCGGCGCAGAGCCTCCCCCCGCAGGAAGAGAGGGCGCCGGAGCCTCCCCCGCGGCAGATCGCCCTGGAGGAGGTCAACGACTACCTGAACACCGTCCGGGTCCAGGCGGGGCGGCTGGCCCTGGGAGTGGCCCTTTGCATCCTCTCTCCGGTGGTGCTCATCCTGCTTGGTGGGCTGGCCGATGCCGGCCTTCTTCCAGAGGAGCGGGCCGCCGGGGCAGGCACGGCGGTCCTCCTGCTGCTGGTGGCCGGGGCCGTGGCCCTCTTCCTCTGCTACGGCCGGAAGATGACGCCCTACCGGGTCTGGGAGCACGAGCCGGTGGAGCTGGCCTACGGCGTGACCGGCGTGGTGGAGAAGGAAAAGAGCCGGTATGAGGGCCGCCACACCCTGCACCTGGTGGCGGGGGTGGTCCTGTGTATCCTCAGTGCCCTCCCCCTGCTGGTGGTGGGAACAATGGGGGAGATGCTCCTGATGGCTGCCGTCGACCTGCTGTTGCTGCTGGTGGCGGCGGGGGCCTTCCTGCTGGTAAGGACCTGCACCCGCTTCGGGGCCTTCCAGCTTCTTCTGGAGCAGGGAGAGTACACCCGGCAGAAGAAGTGGGAGGAGCGGCAGAACGACGCCGTGAGCACCATCTACTGGTGCGCTGTCACCGCCGGGTATCTGGCCTGGAGCTTTTTGTCCGGTGATTGGCACATCACCTGGGTGGTCTGGCCGGTGGCCGGGGTATTCTATGGGGTGGTGGAGGCCATCCTGGCCCTGCGACGGCGGAAGAAGTAAATAAAAACCCCGCGCCCCTTCTCGGAAGAGCCACCGGGAAGGGGCGCGGGGGTTTGTTTCCGTGTTATTGGGCCGCCTGAAGCAGCTGCTTGGTGTAGGGGTGGACGGGGTGGTCAAAGATGCCGTCCACGGTGTTCTCCTCCACGATCTGCCCCTTCTCCATGACGATCACCCGGTCGCAACACTGGTAGATGACGTTCAGGTCGTGGGAGATGAAGAGGTAGCTTAGGTCAAACTCCCGCCGCAGCTGCATCAGCAGGTCCAGGATCTGGTCCTGGATGGTCACGTCCAGGGCCGAGACCGCCTCGTCTAAGATCACCAGCCGGGGCCGCACGATCATGGCCGTGGCGATGGACACCCGCTGCCGCTGGCCGCCGGAGAGCTGGGCGGGCTTGCGGTCGTAGAACTCCGGCCCCAGGCCCACGGCCTGGAGCATCTCCTCCACCCGCTGTTTGCGCTGGGCGGGGGTGTGCTTGCCGTAAATGCGCAACGGCTCCTCCACGATGCGCCGGATGGAAAAGGCGGGGTTGAGGGAGGAATAGGGGTCCTGAAAGACCATCTGGGGCCGCCGGGAGTGGTGGATGATCTGGCCCTGGTACTCCGTCATGCCCAGGATGGACTTGGCCAGGGTGGACTTGCCGCTGCCCGACTCCCCCACCAGACCCAGGACCTCTCCCTGGCCGATGGTCACGTTCACGTCCCGCAGGACCTGGACGGTCTTTCCCCGGGAAAAGGCACTGTGGCCCTGGCGGTAAAAGCTGTTCAGGCCCCGGATCTCCAAGATCGGTTCCATGGTCACACCCCCCGTTTGCGCCTGGTGGGGATGGCGGCGATGAGGCCCTTGGTGTAGTCGGCCTGGGGGTGGAAGAAGATCTCGTCCACGGGACCCTCCTCCAGCAGTTCTCCCCGGCACATCACGGCCACCCGGGTACACAGCTTGCGTACCACATGGAGATTGTGGGAGATGAAGAGGATGCCCGTCCCCTTCTCCCGGTTGATTTTTTTCAAAAGGTTCAGAATCCCCTCCTGGATGGTCACGTCCAGGGCGGTGGTGGGCTCGTCACACAGCAGGAGCTTGGGCTCGGAGATGATGGCCGCGGCCACCATGGCCCGCTGGAGCATCCCGCCGGAGAGCTCATGGGGATATTTGCGATAAACCGTCTCCGGGTCGGGCAACTCGGCGTCGGCCATGGCCTGGAGGGCCCTGGCCTTTCGCTCCTGGGGGGAGAGCTTGGTGTGGACCAGCAGGGACTCCTCCACCTGGGGACCGATGCGCATCACCGGGTCCATGGAGGTCATGGGCTCCTGAAAGACCACGGCGATGTCCCGGCCCCGCATGGCCCGGACGGTCTCCCGGGAGGCTTTGAGCAGGTCCACCCCTTCAAAGAAGATCCGGCCTGTCAGCTGGGCCCGGGCGTTGCTCAAAAGGCCGGCCAGGGCCATGGCGGTCACCGTCTTGCCGCTGCCGGACTCCCCCACCAGACCCAGGATTTCCCCGGGGGCCATGTGCAGGGAGATGCCCTTGACCGCCTCCTTCCCCGGCTGGGCGTCCCGGAAGCGGATGTGGAGGTCTTGGATGTCTAACATAGCCTGCCTCCTTTCAGCTCCGGCGGCGCTGGTGCAGCCCCTCAGAGAGCAGGCTCAGCCCCAGGATCATGATGACGATGGCCAGCCCCACGAACAGGGCGTACCAGGGGGCCCGGCCCAGATAGGTCTGGGCCTCGGAGAGCATCCGGCCCAGGGAGGCATCCGGGGGCTGGACGCCCACGCCCAGATAGCTCATGCTGGCCTCGGCCAGCACGGCGTTGTTGAAGCCGATGGCGGCGATGGGCAGCAGCACCTGCAGGGTGTTGGGCAGAATGTGGCGGAAGATGATGCGCAGATGGCCCGCCCCCATGAGCCGGGCGGAGGCCACATAGTTCAGGCTTCTCTCCTTGGCCACCTCCCCCCGGACCACCCGGGCAAAGGAGGGGATGAAGAGGATGCCTAAGATGATGATGATGGGATACTTCCCCTGGCCGATGATGGTGATGAGCACCAGGGCCAGCAGGATACTGGGAAAGGCGGTGATGGCATCGCAGATGCGCATGAGCACTAAGTCCGCCGCCCCGCCGAAGTAGCCGGTGAGGCAGCCGATGATGGTGCCCACGATGCCGCCGATGAGGACCACGCACAGGGCAATGAGGAAGGTGCTTCCCGCCCCCTCCATGATCCGGGAGAGGATATCCCGGCCGAAGTTGTCGGTTCCCAGAGGATGGGCCAGACAGGGGGCCAGAAACTTATCTGCCCCGGACATGCCGGTGGTGTCATAGGGGGTCCAGACGTAGCCCACCAGAATGAGCACCAGCATAAAGCCGGACAGGACGGCGCCGATGGCCAGGAAGTGGTTCCGGGGCCCGTCGGCCCGGGCTGCCCGGCGGGCGGATTTGTCCCATTTTTTTGCCAGAAGCACGTTCGCTCCCTCCCCTCTGCGTGGAGAATGTGGTTTGCGTGTGGGGTTTTGCGTTGGTTCAGCGGATGCGGATGCGGGGGTCCATGTACTGGTACAGGACGTCGGCAATGAAGTTCACCACCACCACCCAGGTGGCCAGCAGGATGACCACCGCCTGGGCCACGGGGAAGTCCCGGCTGCCGATGGAGGACAGGAGCAGCCGGCCCACGCCGGGGACGGTAAAGACCTGCTCCACCACGATGCTGCCGGCCACCAGCTCTGCCGCGGTGACCGCCAGGAAGGCGATGACGGGGATGATGGCGTTGCGCAGGGCGTGGTGCCGCAGGGCGTCGGCCCGGGTGCGGCCCCGGCTGAAGGCGGTGCGGATGTAGTCCTTGTTCATCTCGTCTAAGATGGACGAGCGGAGCATCTTCACCGTCATGGCGATGCGGGACAGGGCCACGGCCAGGGCGGGGAAGAGCATGTAGAGGAAAAACTTCCCGGGGCTGTCCTGGAAGGACACGAAATTCCCCGGCACGAACACCCGCAGGGTGATGCCGAAGAGGAAGCACAGCAGGATGCCCACAAAGACCGGGGGGATGGACATACAGACCTGGTTGAGGACCGTGAGGATGCGGTCAAAGACACTTCCCTCCCGCTGGGCTGCCGCGATGCCAAGGGGGAAGGCGGCGGCCACGGTGATGGCAAAGGCCATGAGGACCAGGGCGGCGGTGGCGGGGAGCTTTTCCAGCACCATGTCCTTCACAGGCAGGTCGTAGCTGTAGGACTGGCCCCAATCCCCCCGGAGGAAGTCCCCCGCCCAGCGGGCGTAGCGGACCAGGACGGGGTCGTCCAGGCCCAGCTCGGCCTCCAGGGCGGCGATCTTCTCCGGGGTGGCGTTGGTGCCCAGCATCTTGGTGGCCGGAGAGCCGGGGATGA
>DXEA01000011.1 GCA_019115225.1 Candidatus Evtepia faecigallinarum | reverse complement strand
TCCTCCAGGGAGGACAGCCCAAAAGTGCGCAGAAAGGCCGGCGTGGTCTGATAGAGGATGGGCCGCCCCGGCGCGTCCAGATTGCCGCAGGGCTCCACCAGCTCCCGGTCCAGCAGCAGGGCCAGGGAGTGGGCACTGTCCACCCCCCGGGCCTGGTCGATATACACCCGGGTCACCGGCTGGAAATAGGCCACCAGGGCCAGGGTCTCCAGGGCCGCCGGGGAGAGCTTATCCGGCCGCTTCCGGTCCAGCAGGCCCCGGATGGTCTCCCCCCATCGGGGGGCGGAGACCAGCTGCCAGCTCTCCTCCAGGCGCACCAGGCGGATGCCCGCGTCTGTCTGCTCGTAGCGGCCGGCCAAGGACTGGCAGGCCTGGCTGACCTGATGGGGGAAGCAGTTGAGGGCTTGGGCCAGACGTTCCTCTTCCACCGGTTCCCCCAGGGCAAAGAGGATGGCTTCCAGGGCGCTCTCCAGCTCCCGTCTCTCCACGGCTTGTCCCCCCTTTCTTCTCACTGGTCCGGGATCTTTTCGATCACCGGATTGTCCATTTCCCCCTCCAGGTGGACCCGACCGCCCCGGCACAGCTCCAGCAGGGCCAGGAAGGTGGCCGTGGCCTCAGACCGGCTGGCGCTGCGGCAGATGAGCTCCTCCAGGGACAGGGGACCTTCCTCCAGCAGCGTGAGCACTTGCTCTGCCTTGGCCTCCACCCGATAGGGCTCCGGGCGGACCACCCCCCGCAGCTCCTCCACATCCGGGGGGAGCGACCGGCGCAGCCGGTCCCACCAGGCCGCAATGGCCTTTTCCAGGTCCCGGGGCGTGTGGGCATAGCGGTAGACCCGCTGGGCATAGGCTTCCTCCGGCCCCTTGGGATAGGCGGCGCTGCTGGCCTGGAAGCCCTCCCGCAGCCGGGGCAGCACCGCCAGCACCCGCCGGTAGCTCTCGTGGCGCTGGCGGGCCTCCAGGCTGGCGATGAGCTCTTCCATCTCCGCCTGGGCCTGCTTGTCCTCCTCGGACAGGAGCATCCGGGTTTTCAGGAGCATCAGGTGGGAGGCCATGGCGATGAACTCCCCCGCCACCTCCAGGTCCAGGGCCCGGCGGGAGGCCATCCAGGCCAAAAACTGTTCCAGAATCCCCGCCAGGGGGATGTCCCGGATGGCGATGCGATTCTTTTTTAATAAATGTAGGATCAGGTCCAGGGGGCCCACGAAATCCTCCGTGGCCGCCGCCCCGTCCTTCACCACCCCTTTCAGGTGATAGACCGGTCGTTCCATGGCGCTCACAGCAGCAGGGAGAGCATCCCCCTGTAGGCAAAGGCCGAACCCTGGAGCATCCCCTCCAGCATCCAGTTCCGGGCGGTCATGAGAAAGCCGTCCAGAAAACCGAACCACAGCAGGGCCATGAGCACGATCATCCCGTACCGCTCCAGCTGCATCCAGCGGATGTAGTTGCGGTCCGTCAGGAACATGGCCACCACCTTCGACCCGTCCAGGGGCGGGAAGGGGATGAGGTTAAAGATCCCCAGGCCGATGTTCAGGGTGAGCATGAGGGCGAAAAACTCCAGCGCCAGGGACAGGGCGGTCCCCTCCCCCCGCACCGCCGCCACGGCGTACAGGGCGCTGTAGACGATGGCCGAGAGATAGGCCAGGACGAAATTGGACACCGGCCCGGCCAGGGCGGTCAGGGCCATGCCCTGTTTCGGGTGGCGGAAATACCGGGGGTCCACCGGCACAGGCTTGGCCCAGCCGAAGCCCACCACCACCATCATCAGCAGCCCGAAGGGGTCCAGGTGATGGATGGGGTTGAGGGAGAGCCGGTGGCTCTGCTTGGCCGTGGGGTCGCCCAGGCGATAGGCCGCCAGACCGTGGCAGACCTCGTGGACCACCAGGCACACCAGCACCGCTGCGATGCGCAGCACCATGGCGCCCAGGCTGGTCCAGTCCACCCCTTGGGCCAGCTGCGAAAACATGCCCATACACGTTCTCCTTCCAAGAGTATACCAACTTACGGCGCAAACCACACCGTTTTTTGGAATTTCCTTTGTGGATAGTCGATTATAGCAAAAAAAGCCCCGTCTGGCAAGCTGATCGGGGCCAAACGGGGTTGCTCGACTGGTTTCGTCATGGTACCATAGCCACAGGATTCTCCCCACACGAAGAAAGGAGTGGTTCCATTTGCCTCTGTACACACAACGCTTGTTTCTGCGGGAAATGACCCAGGACGACTACCCGGGGCTATGCCGCACCCTGCAAGACCCTCTGGCCATGTACGCCTACGAACACGCCTTTTCCCATCAGGAGGTCCAGGAGTGGCTGGACAAGCAGCTTCAGCGCTATGCCCAGGATGGGTTTGGTCTATGGGCCGTCTTGCTGCGCCAGACGGGCGAGCTGATCGGACAGTGCGGCCTGACCTGGCAGGACTGGAATGGGCGGCAGGTGCTGGAGGTGGGCTACCTGTTCCAGCGCTCCGCCTGGCACCAGGGCTACGCCACTGAGGCCGCGCTTGCCTGTCGCGACCACGCCTTTTCCGCGCTGGGCGCTCAGGAGGTCTTTGCCATCATCCGAGACAACAATACGGCCTCCCAGGCTGTCGCCCGCCGGTTGGGTATGACGCTGGTGGGCGATCTGGTCAAGCACTACTATCACATGGACCTGCCGCATTTGGTCTACTCCATCCGAGCAAAGCCTGAATAACGTGCTGCAAGGGCCCCATGTGGGGCCCTTGTGTTCTCAACTTATGCCTCGCATCCTCGGTTGGCCAACAGCCACCCGGCACAGAGGAGTAAGGTAAAATTTCCATTCTCCCGCAGCGCCCACAGGCCCAGACCCGCCAGCCCCCCGGCCACCACCAGGGTCAGCAGACGGTTGAGTTCTTCCCGGGCGTCCGGCCCCGCCGCCCAGGCCACCAAAGCCCCCAGCGCACGGCTGCCATCCAGGGGACCTGCCGGCAGCAGGTTGAACACTCCCAGGGCCAGACTGATGCCCGTCAGCAGGTAAGCGTCTCCCCCGCCGAACTGCCCCCAGGCTGCCGCCCCCAGCGCCAGCAATACACTGGCCGCCGGGCCGGCCAGGGCCACCAGACACTCCTCTCCATAGGAAAACAGCCGCGCCCGCCGGGGCACGATCACCGCCCCCACCCCCGTCAGGTGCAGGCCGTCCACCCGCCCGCCCAGCAGGCGGATGGCCCCCACATGGCCCAGCTCATGGACCGCCGCCGCCACGCCCCCCCAGACCAACAGCTTTGGGGACGCCACCAGCAGCAGCGCCCCCAGGATCAGCCAAAATCCGCCTGTGCTATGGACTTGTCTGGCCGCTTTCCTCGCCTCCTTCCGGTTGGGTCTCCTGGTCGGTCTGGTTGTCTGCTGCCGGCCTCTGGGCAGGCGTTTCCTCTGCCGGTTCCTCTTTGTCCGCTTCCTGGGGGGCAAAGGCCTCCGACCAGAGGGAGCGGAAGGTCTCCACCGCCGGCTCCCCCTTGGAGAAGGACTCGCCCACCTGGGCAAAGACCGCCTGGAAGTCGGTGTCCCGGCCCACCAGGTCCCCCACCACGGCGGACAGCCGGGACACAGGCCCCAGGTCCATCCCCCGCCCGGCAAAGACGGCGGCAAAGAGGACCAGGCAGATCACCAGCTGCCGCAGGCGGCGCTTTTCCCCCTTGGAAAGGGGAATCTTTTCCTTGGCCTTTCCCACGGTTTTTGCCATCGCCCGTCCCCCCTTTCTGATTTCTTCCCTTCATTCCTATGGTGGGGGCGGGACGATTATGCCGGAAAAATCCCCTGCCGGCCTCTTGACATTCCCGCCCGCTTCAAGTATAATGAAACGACTTTCGGGGTGTGGCGAAGTTTGGTATCGCGCTTGGTTCGGGTCCAAGAGGCCTGGGGTTCGAATCCCCACACTCCGACCAAAAGTCCTTGATCTGCAACGGATCAAGGGCTTTTTCTATGTGCACAGATAAGCGGGCAGCGGCCTTCCAGCCGCTGCCCGCTCATTCCATCTCGTCCGTTCCAGAGACCACCACAATTTCCAGCGGTCCTTTCGGTTCCTCTGCGGTTTTCCGGGATTCCTCCAGGCGCTGCTCCATGGCCCCTATCTCCTTCTGGAGCTGCCGACGGCTCTTCCCGCAGTTTCGCTGCAGAAAGAAATGGTATCTCTCCTGTAAGGTCTCGCTTTTGGGCGGAAAGCAAAGGACCTCCTCGCCCACGGTCTGGCCCTCCAACTCGTTGCGGCAGATTTCATCGTCCAGCACCGCCATGTAGAGGGCGCAGCGGGTGAACTCCTTCAGGGGCATGCGGAACCGCCAGCGCCAGCCGACCGCCGCCCCGGCACCAATGGCCAAGGCGCTCAGGAGCACGACGCATCTTCTCCCGTTCATCGCAAATCACCCTCCGATATCCTGTATCTGTTTTCCCGTCTTCTCCTCAAGGAAATGGCAGAATTCCAAAACGCTGCCGCCCGCCAGGCCCGCCTTTTCGATGGCCAGGGCGTGGTGCTTCCCCATGACAAAGAGGACATAGTCTGCGCTCTCCGCCAGGGCCAGGATGCTGTCATACTGCCACTTAGACTCCGCTGCGGCGGTCTTGATAACATAATGGTCCTCATAGAATGTGATGTCCGCCCCGTCGGTCCCCGGCAGGGCCCGGCGCTTGGCAAAAAAGCCGTTGATGGCGTCCTCTTTCCAGAGGATCCCCAGCAGCGCCGCAATGACCACGCCGTTGAGTACCGTCTGCCACAGGGTCCCCCAGGACAGGAAGAGGGACAGCAGAGCGATGCCGATGATGAGCCAGGGCCAGACCTGCGCCCTGCGGCTCTGCTTTGCCCGGATGGTCTTGCGCAGGGCCCGGGCCATGGCGGTCAGGGTTTTTTGATGATAGGTGGTGTGACAAGTGAACTTCATTGCTGCCTCCCAGCTTTTGTGCGGCGTTTTGTCCGGAAATGGAGACCAGTATAGCAGATCGGGCAAAAATTTCCCATTAAATTTCTCTTAAGTTTTCTTCCCGGGCCAACCTCACTTCTCCCCGGGGTGGTTCTCCCACCCCTTTTTCCCGCAGTCATTGACATCCCCCACCCCGTCCTGTAAAATGGACCCAATTCCATTCACTTCCTTGGAAAGGACATCTCTGCCATGGACCTGAACAAGAAAACCATGCAGCGCCTGGCGCTGCTGATCGCCTTCGCCCTGCTGCTCTACTGGGCCCTGACCCACCCCAGCCAGGTGGCCCTGGTCTTTTCCACCTTAGGCACCCTCCTGCTCCCCTTCATCCTGGGCTGCTGCCTGGCCTTTTTGGGCAACGTCTTTCTGCGCCCGGTGGAGCGGGCCTGGGTGTGGCTGTGGGGCAAGCGGTATGGGCCCCGGCAACAGGCCGCCCGGCGGCCGGTGTGCCTGCTGGTCACCTGTCTGCTGCTGGCCGGCATCCTCTTCGCCGTCTTCTTCATCGTGGTGCCCGCCCTGCAGGAGAGCATCGTCAACTTCATCGACATGCTCCCCGACCGTCTGGCCCAGCTGAAGATCTGGTGGGATCAGCTGGCCGCTCTCCTGTCCCAGTTCTCCATCCACCTGCCCGATTTCAGCTTCAACGGCGAGCGGCTGCAGGAGTGGATCTCCAACTTTGTGGAAAAATACGGCCAGGCCTTCCTGGACACCACCATCGCCGCCACCTCCTCCATCTTCTCCCTGGTGGTCAACCTGGTCCTGGGCTGGGTCTTTTCCCTCTACCTGCTGGCCCAGAAGGAGACCCTCTCCCGCCAGACCTGGAAGATGGTCCAGTCCCTCTTTTCCCAAAAGCGGGCCAGGCAGATCGCCGAGGTGGCCAAGCTGACCAACCGCACCTTTTCCAGCTTCGTCACCGGCCAGCTCACCGAGGCGGTCATCCTGGGCTCCCTGTGCTTTGTGGGGATGCTGGTCCTCCGGCTGCCCTATGCCGGCGTGGTGTCGGTGCTGGTGGGCTTCACCGCCCTCATCCCCATTTTTGGCGCCTTCATCGGCCTGGGCATCGGGGCCTTCCTCATCCTGCTGGTCCACCCCATCCAGGCGCTGTGGTTCATCATCTTCTTCCTCATCCTCCAGCAGGTGGAGGGGAACCTGATCTATCCCCGGGTGGTGGGCAAGTCCGTGGGCCTGCCGGGGATCTGGGTGCTGGCCGCCGTCACCCTGGGCGGCAACGCCTTCGGCCTGGCGGGGATGCTCATCGCCGTGCCCCTGTGCTCGGTGCTGTACGCCCTGGTCCGGCAGGGGGTCAACAGCCGGCTGGCCAAGAAAGGACTGCTCCCTGTCCAGCCGGCCCCGGCGGAAGAGGACAAGGCGCAGGATACCCCCGCCCAGGAAAAGGAACCGTGAGTTCCCCCTGACAGAAAAAAACAGGACAGGAACCCCCCGTTGGGAGGGTCCCCTGTCCTGTTTTCTATTCTGCGTCCTTTGGCGCGGGGTTCTTCCCCCTGCCCGCCGCCATGTCCCGGAGGGTGGTGTGCAGGGCCCCCGTGGGACAGGCCCGGCGGCAGTCGCCGCAGCGGATGCAGTCCAGGCTGTTGGGGTTCTGCCAGACGGGGATGTCCAGCGTGCAGGCCTTTTGGCACTGGCCGCAGGAGGTGCAGGCATCCTCGTCCACCTGATAGCGGTAAAAGGCGAACTTGTTGAAGGGGGCGTACAGGGCGCCCAGGGGGCAGAGGTACCGGCAGAACGGCCGGCAGACAAACACCGACAGCACCAGCAGCACCGCCAGGATGGCCGTTTTCCAGGTAAACAGCCAGCCGATGGCCCCCTGCAGGCTCTCGTTGGAGGCCACCAGGGGGATGCCCCCGAAGAGGGTCCCCGAGGGGCACAGGTATTTGCAGAACCAGGGCTGCCCCTGGCCCACGATGTCCACCACGAACAGGGGCAGCAGGATCACCAGCAGGGCCAGGACCACGAACCGCAGCCCTTTTAACCACCGGTCCCCCGGCAGCTTGCGCAGCTTTTTTACCCCGGGGATCTTATACAGCAGGTCCTGCACCAGCCCGAAGGGGCACAGCCACCCGCAGACGAACCGGCCGCACAGGGCCCCCACGATCATCAGCAGGCCGAAGACATAAAAGCTCATCTGGAACTTCCGGCTGCCCATCACCGCCTGGAGGGCCCCGATGGGGCAGGCCCCCAGGGCGCCGGGGCAGGAGTAGCAGTTCAGGCCGGGCACGCACACTGCCTTGGAGGACCCGGCAAAAATCTTCCCCTCGGCAAAGCCCCGCAAATAGCCGTTGGTCAGGGCCGCAAAGGCCGCCTGGACCCACAGCCGGGGAGAAGGTCGTTTTTTCTTATCCAATGCCGATACACTCCATACAGATCACCACTGCCTTCTGCAGCACCACCGCCCCCTCGCCCCGCCAGAGGCCCAGGGCCACGAAAGCGGCGCCTGCCGCGAGGACGGCGGCTGCCGGGAGACTTTTCCGCTTCATCCGGCGTGCTCCGCCAGCATGGCATCCAGGATGCTCCGCCACTGGTCGGCCGACCGGGACCCGGTGATGGTCTCTCCGATCTGCTGGCCCGTCTCATCCACAAAGAAGGTGGTGGGCACCACCTGGGTGCTCAGGAGCACCGACTGGATGAGCTCCGGCGAGGGCAGCAGGTGGGGGTAGCCGGCCCCGGTGGAGGAGACGATCTCCTTGGCCAGGTCCACCTGCTCCTGGTCGATGGTGGCGTCGGAGTTGAGCACGTCGCTGACCAGGCCCACAATCTGCACGCCCTTGCCGGCATACTCTGCCGACAGGGTCCCCAGGTCGGGCATCTCCTGGATGCAGGGGCCGCAGAAGGTGGCCCAGACGTTGACCATGGTGATCTTATGGCCGGAGAGCATGGTGTTGTCCACGGTCTCCCCTGCCAGGGTCTGGGTGGAGAAGTTTGCAAGAATGCCCGCCGTGCTGTCCGCGGCGGTCCCGGCGTCTGTGCTGGTCTCCGTCTGGCTCTGGCCGGGCTGCTGGGGGACTTCGCCGCTGCTCTGGTCCGTGCCGCAGGCCGCCAGGAGCAGACACAAGGTCAGGCAGGGGATGAGAAGTTTGAAGGGATGGTTCATAGCAGGTCACCTCTCTGCCCCGAGGGGCGAAAAATTTCCCCCAGTATAGCTTGTAACCCCTCCCCTGTCAAGGGAGCAAATCCCTTGACAGGAGGGGAATTTCCTTGCGCTTTTCCGGCAGATATGATATGATGTTGTCTCTAATCAAAGACAGTGCCTCGGGGGCTGTGTCCCCCGTCCCTCTTGACAGGAGGTCTGTTTTATGCTGCAAAAAAATGTGTTGGACTACCTGACGGCCTCCGCCGGCCGGTTTCCGGATAAGCTGGCCTTTGCCGACGAGACCGGACAGTTCACCTTTTCCCAACTGCTGGCTGCGGCCCAGGGTCTGGGCACCTGTCTGGCCGGGCTGGACCCCCGGACCAACCGGCCTGTGGGGGTGCTGGTGAACCACACCGCCGCCAACATCGCCTCCTTTATGGGGGTCTTGGCCGCCGGGTGCTTCTATGTGCCCCTGGACATGCAGATGCCCCTGCCCCGGCTGCGGGGGATTCTGGAAACCCTCTCCCCCACCGCCCTGGTCTATCCCCCCGGCGGGGAGGAGACCGCCCGGGCCCTGGCAGACCTGTGCCCCCCGGTCCCGGACGCAGAGGCCTTTGCCCACCCGGCCGACCCGGCCCTGCTGGCCCGGCGGCAGGGGCAGGTGCTGGACATCGACCCGGTGTATGCCATCTTCACCTCCGGCTCCACCGGCACCCCCAAGGGCATCGTCATCTGCCACCGCAGCGTCATCGACTTTGTGGAGTGGATGGCCGACGCCTGCCAGTTTACCCACGAGGATGTGATGGGCAACCAGGCCCCCTTCTACTTCGATCTGTCGGTGAAGGACATCTACCTCACCCTGAAGTGCGGGGCCACCACCCACATCATCCCCAAGAAAGACTTCCTCTTCCCCACCCTGCTCATAGACTTTTTGGAGGAGAAGAAGGTCACCGCCCTGGTCTGGGCCACCTCGGCCTTCCACCTGGTGGCCAACTCCGGGGTGCTGGAGAAGAAGGTCCCCTCCCACCTGCGCACCGCCATCTTAGGGGGCGAGGCCTTGCAGGCCAAGCAGCTCAACCGCTGGCGGGCCGCCCTGCCCCAGGTCCAGTACACCAATCTCTACGGCCCCACCGAGGTCACCGTGGACTGCACCTGGTACCCCATCCACCGGGAATTTGCCGACGATGAGCGCATCCCCATCGGCCGGGCCTGCGCCAACAAGGAGGTCTTTCTGCTGGACGAGCACCTCCGGCCCGTGCCTCCCGGCCAGCCCGGGGAGCTGTGTGTGCGGGGCATGGGCCTGGCCAAGGGCTACTTTGCCCAGTGGGACAAGACCCGGTCCGCCTTTATCCAGGACCCCCGCAACCCCAACTACCCTGACCTCATCTACCGCACCGGCGATCTGGCCGTCATGGACGAGGAGGGTCTGTTCACCTTCCTCACCCGGCAGGACGGGCAGGTCAAGCACATGGGCTACCGCATCGAGCTGGGGGAGATCGAGACCGTCCTGAGCAGCATCCCCGCCTTGCAGGAGGTGGTCTGTCTCTTCGACGGGGACAAGGACCGCATCCACTGCGTCTACACCGGCGGCGAGGACCCCAAGGTCCTGGCCAAAACCGCCCGCTCCCTGCTGCCCCGGTACATGGTGCCCAACCTCTATCACCAGCTGGACACCATGCCCCACAACCCCAACGGCAAGATCGACCGGCCCAAGCTGAAGGAGGAATTCATCCATGGCGCCTCTTAACGACTACGAGGACCTATCCCAACTGGTCTCCTCCCACATGCGCCCCGGCGTGGTGACCAACACCATGGTCACCCCTGGCGAATACGGTCCGGCCATCGCCGCCGGCACCCTGGACGCCCTGGAGACCCCCGCCGGCCTGCTGCTGTTGCGGGACCGGACAGACCACACCCGGCTGAACTTTTATCTGAACGACCTGTCCCGGCCCCTGGACACGCCGCTGCCCAGCCCCACGGTGGCCGAGGTGGCTTTCCGCCCCCGGGACACCGGCCTGCAGGAGGCGGTCACTTACCTGCGCGGCCAGGGCTTCACCTCTGTCTTTGAGCGGGTGCGCCTGTCCCGGCCCGCCGGCCCCGCCGGGGAGCCCGCCCTGCCCCTGCTCACCCCCGGCCCCGAGAACACCCCCTGGGTGCTCTCCTTCCTGCGGGAAAATTTCAACCCCCTCACCGGCTGCCTGCCCACCGAGGAGGAGCTGGCCGGCCAGCTGGCCCAGGGCCGGGTGCTGGTGCTGGAGGAAAAGGGGCAAATCACCGGCCTGCTCCATTTTGTCTTTGATGGAAAGACCGGCGAGATCCGCCATCTGGCCGTCCGCTCCGACCGCCGGGGCACCGGCCGCACCCGCCCCCTGCTGGCGGGCTACCTGCAAGCCATCGGCGGCGCCAAGAGCATCGTCTGGACCCGCCGGGACGACCTGGCCGCCCAGACGGCCTATGGCCGCTTTGGCTTCACCCCCGACGGCCGCCGCTCGGCGGTGCTGTGCTACACTGAGAAAGAAGGTATCTGATCCCATGAAGGAACAACTGTTAGCCATCCTGACCGAAGCCGTCCCCGGCGTGGACTTTGAGACCGAGACCGCCCTGGTGGACGATGAGATCTTAGAGTCCCTGGACATCGTGACCATCGTCTCCGAGATCAAGGACGCCTTTGACGTGGAGATCTCCGTGGACGACCTGGTGCCCGAGAACTTCAACACCGTAGACGCCATGCTGGCGCTCATTGAGGCCCGGAAAGAGTAAGTATGTCCTTTACCAGCCTTCCCTTTCTGGTCCTCGTGGGCCTGTCGGTGGCGGTGTACTACCTGCTGCCCCAGCGGGTGCAGTGGATGGTGCTGCTGGCCGCCAGCATGGTCTTTTACTGCGTGGGGGGCGGCAGGACCGTCCTCTATGTCTTTTACACCGCCGCCACGGTCTATGTGGCCGGGCGGCTGCTGGGCCGCTACAACGACCTGCGCCGGGCCGCCCCCAAGGAGGAGAAAAAGGCGGTCACCGCCAAATACAAGCCATATCGCCGGGCTGTGGTGTTGTTTGCCTGCCTGGCGAATTTTGTTTTGCTCTATGTGCTCAAGTACTGGAACTTTACCGCCGACCTCCTCCAGCCCCTGGCGGACACCCTGGCCCCGGGCAGCCAGATCCCCCTGTCGGAGCTGGTGCTCCCCCTGGGGATCTCCTTTTTCATGTTCCAGTCGGTGGGCTATGTCATCGACGTGTATCGGGACAAATACCCGCCGGAGAAGAACTTTGCCAAGCTCCTGCTCTTTGTCTCCTTCTTTCCCCAGATGGTCCAGGGGCCCATCAGCCGCTTCGACCAGTTGGAGCCTCAGCTGCTGGCCGGGCGGAAGCTGGACTTCACCGACCTGAAATACGGCATCCAGCTGGCCATGTGGGGGTACTTTAAGAAAATGGTCATCGCCGACCGGGCCGCCGTTCTGGTGGGCAACGTCCTGGACGAGCCCTGGTCCCACAGCGGCAGCGTCATCGCCGTGGGGGTCCTCTTCTACTGCATCCAGCTGTACGGGGACTTCTCCGGGGGCATCGACATCACCCGGGGGGTGGCCCGGATGTTCGGCATCGACTTAGCGGAAAACTTCCGCCGGCCCCTGTATGCCACCTCCCTGACCGATTTCTGGCGGCGCTGGCACATCACCCTGGGGGCCTGGATGCGGGACTATGTCTTTTACCCCCTGTCCCTGTCCAAGCCCTTTGGCAAGCTGGGCAAGTTCACCCGCAAGCATGTGAAGGGAAAGCTGGGAAAAATCATCCCCACCTCCCTGGCCACCTTCATCATCTACTTCATCATCGGCATCTGGCACGGGGCCAACTGGCGCTATGTGGCCTTCGGCTTCTGGAACGGCGCCATCATCACCGCCTCCCTGCTCCTGGCCCCCCAGTTCTTAAAGTGGAAGCAAGCCCTGCACATCAACGACAAATCCCTGGGCTGGTACCTCTTCCAGCTGGCCCGGACCAACATCCTGGTCTTTTTCGGCCGCTACATCACCCGGGCGCCCCGGTTCCTCACCGCCGTGTGGATGGTCAAGGAGACCTTCCTCCACCCCAATCTGCCCGACCTGTACAACGGCACCCTGCTCACCCTGGGATTAACCGGCAGCGATTTTCTCATCCTCTTTGCCGGGGTGGCCACCATGCTGGGGGCCGAGTGGTACCAGGAGAAACGGGGGCACATCCGGCCCATGCTGGAGCGGCGCTCCCCCTTTGTCCAGTGGCTGGCCATTCTGGTGCCCCTGGCGGTACTCTTCTGCTTCGGGGTGCTGCGGGCCGACTACATCTCCTCCGACTTTATCTACAAGCAATTCTGAGAACAGGAGGTCTGCATGAGTTCCAAGAAATGGTTCGCCCTCTTTGTGGCCACCGTCGTGGTGCTGGGGGCGGGGGTACTGGGGTTTAACTGGCTGGTGGACCCCTATGGGGTCTTTCACCACAAGACCTTGTCCTGGCCCTCCTATGAGATGACCCTCAACCCCCGCGCCGCCAAGATGACCTACATCGAGGACCACCACCAGGAGTACGACTCCTACCTGCTGGGCTGCTCCTCCACCAGCTCCTTCCCGGTGGAAGCTCTTAACGAATACTTAGACGCCGACTTTTACAACATGATCATGTACGGCGCGGACATGCTGGACGTGGAGCAAGAGGCGGTCTGGCTGCTGGAGAACGCCGAGGTGAAGAACCTGGTGATCAATGTCTATCTGGACAACGCCAAGGACTACGACACCCTCCCCGACCCGGCCCTCTCCTACGCCATGCCCCCGGCGACCACCGGGGAAAACGCCGCCGCCTTTTTGGCCAAATACCTCTTCATGGACCCCCGCCACAGCCTGGATAAGCTCACCGCCATGGCCCAGGACACCTACCTCACCCAGACCTTTGACGTCTTCAACACCCAGACGGGGGCGTATGACAAGATCGTCCGGGACGCCGAGCCCATCGGGAACATGGACGAGTATCTGGAGGCCTACCCCGTCTTTGCCAACTACCCCCAGGCCAGCAACGACATCCACGAGGACGCCGTCACCGGCACCCTGGACTCCCTGGCCCGCATCCGGGACCTGTGCGCGGAGAAGGGGGTCAACTTCCTGGTCCTGTGCGCCCCGGTGTATGCCGACTACATGGACTATTTCGACTGGGACCAGGTGTCGGACTTCTACACCCGCCTGGCCCAGGTGACCCCCTATTGGGACTTCTCCTACAGCTCGGTGAGTTTTGAGCCCCGGTACTTCTACGACGAGACCCATTTTCGCAACTGTGTGGGCGAGATGGCCCTGGCCCGGGTCTTTGGGGATGACTCCATCTACATCCCCGAGGATTTCGGGGTCTACGTCACCACAGACAACGTCCAGGAGCATGTGGCAAAGATGGCCCAGGCCGCGCCGCTGGCGGAGGAGGATTACACCGCCCAGGTGCCGGTGCTCATGTACCACCACCTGGACCAGGAGGGCAACGACGACATCGTCATCACCCCCCAGCTCTTTGAGGAGCACATGGCCGCCCTGGCCCAGGCGGGCTACACCGCCGTCTTCCCCGACGAGCTGGCCGCCTATGTAAACGAGGGCAAGGCACTGCCTGACAAGCCCGTGGTCATCACCTTCGACGACGGCTATCTGAGCAACTACGAATACGCCTGGCCCATTCTGCAAAAGTACGGCATGAAGGCCACGATCTTCGTTATCGGCTCCACCATGGGGGACACGGAACATTACAAGGACACCGACTACCCCATCACCCCCCACTTCTCCGCCCAGCAGGGGGCGGAGATGGTGGCCTCGGGAGTGATCTCCCTGCAAAGCCACACCTATGACATGCACCAGTGGGGGCCCTATGAGGACACCGACCAGCCCCGGGAGAACATCCTGCCCCTGGAAGGGGAGTCGGAGGAGGATTATCGGGAAAGCCTCTCCGCCGACTGCCAGGCCATCCGCCAGGTCCTGGGGGAGACCGGGGAGGAGTCCGTCCATGTGATGGCCTACCCCGGGGGATACTTTGACACCCTGTCCCAGGTGACCCTGCTGGAGAACGGGTTTGACATCACCTTCACCACCCAGGTGGGGTGCAACACCCTCATCAAAGGCCATCCCCAGTCTTTGCTGGGCCTGCACCGGTACAACATGAACCAATCCGTGACGGTGGAGCAGCTTCTGGAGTGGGTCTCCCCCGCCCGGGGATAACAAAAAAGGAGGCACCTTCGGCTGACTCCTTTTTTATGTTACTCTTTCTTGGGCTCTGCCAGGCTGCGCCGCCATTTGCCCCGGTGCTCGTAAATGTAGCCCAGGGGCACCGACGAGGCCGGCGCGATGGCGCAGGCCCAGAAGATCCCCGTCAGGCCGAAGTAGCGGTCCAGGATGAGGGCCAGCACCACCCGCACCACGATGCAGTTGAGCAGGCTGGAGCCCAGGGCAAAGAGGGTGTGGCCCGCCCCCATGGGCAGGGCGTTGTAGACCATGAAGCTGGCATAGAAAATCTGGCCCAGGATCTCAATGCGCAGGTTTTCCAGGGCGATGTCCATGGTCACCTGGTCGGGGTGGAAGATGGCCAGGATCTGGGGGGCCAGGAGCTGGATGAGCAGGATGAGCACTGCCGTCACCCCTAGGGAGAAGCGCATGGCCACGTGGACCACCCGGCTGGCCCGGTCAAACTTCCGGGCCCCCAGGCACTGGGCCACCATGGTGGTGGCGGCGGTGTAGAGGGCCAAGGTGAACATAAGGGAGACGTCCTTGATCTTGGCGCAGATGCCGCTGGCCGCCGAGGCCTCCACCCCGTAGTGGTTGATGAGGAAGGTCATGGCCAGCCACGACAGGCCCACCACCGTCATCTGGATGGCGCTGGGGATGCCCAGCTTGAGCATCTTGCCCAGCTTGTCCCGCTGGATGCTCAGCCGCCGCTCCAGGCCGAAGAGGCCCTTGTGCCGCTGGACATAGACCGAGCAGAAGAGGAAGCTGGCCCACTGGGCCAGGACCGTGGCCAGGGCCGCCCCCTCCACGCCCCACTGAAAGGCCCCCATGAAGAGGCAGTCCAGGACGATGTTGCACCCCGCCGTCACGGCCACGCAGTAAAAGGGCTGCTTGGAGTCCCCCACCGAGCGGAGCATGGCCGCCATGGCGTTGTAGCCAAAAATGGCCGGCAGGCCGAAGGCGCACACCTGGAGATAGGCCTGGGCCTGGTCCAGGGCGGGGGCATGGAGGGCCAGGAGGATGGGGCGGCTGAGCAGGAAGACCACCCCCAGCATCCCCACCCCCGCCAGCAGGGAGAAGGAGAAGAGGGTGCGGTCGGTCTGCTTGCGCTGGTCGTGCTGGCGGCTGCCAAAGTACTGGCCCATGAGGATGTTGCCGCCGATGGTGATGCCCATGATGATCTGGGTGAGGATGGTCATGACCTGGCCGGCGTTGTTGATGGCCGAAATGCCGTCCTTGCCGATGAACCAGCCGGCCACGATGAGGTCGGTGATGGAATAGGCCGACTGGAGCAGGGAGGACAGGACCACCGGCCCGGCATACACGATGAGGTTTTTCCAGATGACCCCTTGGGTCAGGTCCATTTGCCGCACGCTCTTCGCCTCCTGCACGCCCCGTTCGGCCGGGCAGAGACGGCAGAGGGGAAGTTTACTGTTATCATAGTATAATCATAGCACAATTTTCCCCACTTTGAAAGAGGCCCGGCCGCAGCAATAAAATTTGCCCCGCCGAATTGCGTCTTTCCATATTCTGTGCTATGATGAGGGTACTTTTTCCCTAGTATACTCCTTCATACGATGGCATGGCGGGCAAGCCCGCCCTGGAATAGGAGGATGTCTGTTGAACATCATCATTGTGGGTGCCGGCAAGGTGGGCTCCACCCTGGCCGCCTATCTCTCCCGAGAAGACCATAATATCACCATCATCGACAACGACAGCGAGGCCATCCACCGGGCCAGCGACACCTTGGACGTCATGTGCATCAAGGGCCCCGGCGCCGCCCCCTCCGTGCTGGCCGAGGCCGGGGCGGAGGATGCCGACCTGGTCCTGGCCACCACCAACATGGACGAGGTGAACATGCTCTGCTGCCTGACCGCCAAGCGGCTGGGGGCCAAGTACACCATCGCCCGCATCCGGGACGTGGTGTACACCGACGACCTGGCCGCCCTGCAGAAGGAGCTGAACGTGGACGCCGTCATCAACCCCGAGTACTCCACCGCCCTGGAGATCTCCCGCCTGCTGCGCTTCCCCGCCGCAGCCAACGTGGACACCTTCTTCCGGGGCAAGGTGGAGATGCTGGGCATCCGGGTGCGGGAGGGCGACCCCATTGTGGGCATCCCCCTCTCCGCCCTCTTCAGCCGGGCCAGCGACCTGTCCATCCTCTTCTCCGCCGCCGAGCGGAAGGGACAGGTGATCGTGCCCAACGGGGACTTCGTGCCCCAGGTGGGCGATAAGCTCTATGTGACCGGCTCCCCCCAGGACCTGTATTCCTATCTGCGGGCCCTGGGCCGGGACCTGCCCCGCATCCACTCTGCCTTCCTCATCGGCGGCAGCCGCATCTCCCACTACCTGTCCAAAATGCTGCTGTCCATGGGGGTGCGGGTGACCCTGGTGGAGAACAACGAGGAGCACTGCCGGGCCCTGTCCGAGTGGCTCCCCGAGGCCCTTATCCTCCACGGAGACGGCACCGACCAGGAGCTGCTTCACTCCGAGCACTTTACCAACAACGACGCCTTCATCGCCCTGACCGGCCGGGACGAGGACAACCTCATCTCCGCCCTCTATGCCCAGCAGCAGGGGGTGCGCAAGGTGGTGGCCAAGTGCAACCGGGACAACTACGCCGAGGTGGTCCAGGCCGCCGGCCTGGACTGCGTGGTGGCCCCCAAGCTCATCACCGTCTCCCGCATCCTGCGCCTGGTGCGGGGGCTGCAGGATAAGAGCGGCAGCGTGATGACCTCCCTGCACCGCATCGCCGACACCGACGCCGAGGCCGCCGAGTTCATCCTCCGGGAGACCACCCCCAACCTGGGTATCCCCCTGAAAGATCTGGAGATCCGCAAGGGCTTTCTCATCGTGGCCCTGCTCCATGAGGACCATGTGGTCATCCCCTCGGGCACCACCGTCCTGTCGGCCGGGGACCGGGTCATTGTCATCTCCCACGGGGAGGGCATCCAGACCTTCCGGGATATTTTTGTCAAAGACTAACCCCATAGGAGGCCCCAGCCCCGGCGGCCTCTTCTTTCTGTTCCTTTCCACGGAGAGCCTCCCGCCCCGCCGGGGCCCGGCGGCGCTCTTCCCGCCCTGTTTGTACGTTGTGCTATGAATTATAAGCTCATGCTCCGCACCCTGGGCCGCACCCTGCAGTTGGAGGCCCTGTGTCTGCTCCTCCCCCTCACCGTCGCCCTCATTTACCGGGAGGACCCCCGCCCCTTCTTCTATACCATCCTGATCGTGGGCATTCTGGGCTCCCTGCTGGTCCGCCTGCGGGCCCGGCCCGACTTTTACTCCCGGGAGGGCTTTGCGGTGGTGGGGCTGATCTGGCTGGCCCTGAGTCTCTTCGGCGCCCTGCCCTTTTGGTTTTCCGGGGAATTCGCCTCCTTTGCCGACTGCTTTTTCGAGATCGTCTCCGGCTTCACCACCACCGGCGCCTCCATCCTCACCGCTGTGGAGCCCCTGCCCCGGGGCATCCTCTTCTGGCGCTCCTTCTCCTCCTGGATCGGGGGCATGGGGGTGCTCATCTTCACCCTGGCCTTCCTGCCCAAGGTGGGCGGGCGCACCCAGGTGCTGGTCCAGGCAGAGGCCACCGGCCCGGTGAGCAACAAGCTGGTGCCCAAGACCGCCCTGTCCGCCCGCATCCTCTATCTGATCTACATTGTGCTGACGGTGGCGGAGATCATCGCCCTGTGCATCGCCGGCCTGCCCCTGTATGATGCGGTGGTCACCACCTTTGCCACCGTCTGTACCGGCGGCTTTTCCGTCATGAACACCAGCATCGCCGCCTACGGCCTGCCCGCCTGCGAGATCATCATCACCGTCTTCATGCTCCTGTGCTCCCTGAACTTCGCCGTCTTCTTCCTGGTCATCACCGGGCGGCTGCGGCAGGCTTTGGGCAGCGACGAGCTGCGCTTTTTCCTCATCGCCGTGGCGGCCGCCGTGGGACTGATCTTTGTCAACGTCCTGCCGCTGTATGACAGTGCGGGCCGGGCCCTGCTGGACACCTGCTTTCAGGTGGCCTCCATCGTCTCCACCACCGGCTTTGCCACCACGGACTATACCCTCTGGCCCACCTTCTCCCAGTTTATCCTGGTGCTGCTGATGTTCCTGGGCGGCTGCGCGGGCAGCACCGCCGGCGGATT
>DXEA01000105.1 GCA_019115225.1 Candidatus Evtepia faecigallinarum | reverse complement strand
CGGGACCCCGGGTTCCCGTGCCCAGGTTCACCACCTGGGCGGCCAGGATGGCGCCGTCCTCCCCCAAGAGGACCGCCTTGGAGGAGGAGGAACCGATGTCCAATCCCAAATACATGGTCCCGTCTCCTTTCCGTTCAGGCCAGCTGGGTTTCCAAAAAGCCCTGGATGCGGGTGCGGAGCTGTTCGGCAGACTCCACCAGCTGGTCGTGCTCGATGCTCACCATGGGCACGCCGGCGGCGGCCAGGTCCTTCTTCACCAAAGGCTGGTCAAAGGCCTCCGGGTCGCAGAACTTCATCAGGCAGAAGAGGACGGCGTCCGCCCCCCGCGCCTTGGCCAGCTGGGCCAGCTGGGCGCCCCGGGGCTTGCCCGGCTCGTAGAGGGGGGAGACCCCCTTCAGGTCCAGGAACCGGCCGGCCAGCTTTTCCGCCGCTGTCCCCACCGGGCGGGTGGGGGTGCGGAACTGGAGGGATTCGTGGCAGAGCAGGTCATCGACCACGGCGATGTGCAGCTCTTCCAGCAGGTCCAGCACCGGCTGGGCGTCCAGCATGATGCCGGTGAGCAGGAAGCGCTTGCCGGTAAATTCCTCCTTGGGCTGCTGCTTCAGGGCGGCCAGGAGGGCGCGCATCTTTTCCGTATACGTCTTCTTGTCCATGAACCAGGCTGCCTTGATGAGCAGGTGGCGGACTTTGGGGGTGATGGTGTTCAGGTAGTCGGGCACGGTGTCCACGAACTCTCTCATCACGGCCCGGTAGTCCTCATAAATGGCAAAGGCCTCCTCCAGGGGCATGGGCTGGCAGGCGGGGGTCTGGACCTGGGCCAGGGCCTGGGTGAGGTAGTCAAACTCCGCCAGCAGCTGCTCCATGGCCGCCGGGGCGGTGCGGTTCTGGGGGATGGTGACCCCGATGACGGGGACCTTGGGCACGGCCACCTTGAAATTCTCACAGACGCATTTCAGGGTGTCGCACTGGGTGGGGATGAGGGCGGCTTGCAGGAAATCATACTGGCCGGACATCCCCAGCTCCAGGTTGGCCCGGAGGATGGAACAGGCAAAGCTCTGGATGTATTTGTTGGACTTCTGAAACGTGGATACCCCGCCCCACAGGCCGATGGGGAGAAAACCGGCGGCATACACCAGTTCCTCGGGGACGAAGAGGGGGAAGCAGCCCACGGCGGGCTTGCCGGTCTGGGTCATGCTGGCCTGGATGGTCTGGGCGGGACAGTTCCCGGCCTGACAGAGCTCCTGGATCATGGTTTGCAGTGTGTTCATCGTGCCGCCGCTCCTTTCTTGCTCTCGGCCATCATCTCCGCCAGGGCCTGGATGCGGGTCTCGTACTGGGCTTCGGAGAAGAGGCGGGGGTCGGTCTGGTCCCCGTCAAAGATCACCGAGGGGACGCCGCACTCCTCAAAAATCCGGCGCTGGACCTCGTACTGCCGGAAGTCCATGAGCTTGCAGCTGCGGTTGGAGTGGAAGACGATGCCGTCCAGGTCAAACTTCCGGGCCAGGTTCACCATATTCTCCACGTCGTAGTGGAGGTTGCGGTTGGGGTAGACGTTGCCGGAATAGGCCCGGGCCATGCCCTCGATGTCGCCGGTGTCATAGCTCACCGTCCAGGACTTGGGATAGGTGGAGGTGACCATGTTGATGCCCAGCTTTTTCAGGGTTTTATAGGTATAGCGCAGATAGGGCCAGCAGGCGATGCCGTCCCAGAGGATGCGGAATTTCTCCTCCCCGTCCTTCCAGGGCCCCTGGCCCAGGCGGATTTTTTCCTGGAGCTCGTCGTGCCAGAGGCGGAAGAGGTCCCGGGCCTCGGTGGTCCCCCGGGCAAAGACGATGATGGCCATGTAGTTAAAGATGTCAAAGCCGTCTAAGGGAGAGGGGTGGGCAGTGGCCAGCTCGGTGGCCTTTTTCCACCAATAACAGGTCTCGTTGGAGATTTCCATGACCTGGCGGAGCCTGTCGTGGTCGAACCTGCGCCCGGTGATCTCCTCCAACTGCTCAATGATGCCATAGAGCTGGCTGGCCATGTATTTGGCATTGTGGTCCTGGATCTGGTCGGTGTGGTTGAAGGGGGTGTCGAACATGATGAGGGGGATGTTCAGCTCCTTGGCCAGGTTTTCATACCACTTGATGACCGTGTGGCAGATGTTGCTGGTGCACAGGAGGAAATCGGGCATGGGCATGTTCTCCGCCTGGCTGTGCTGGATCTCCGCATAGGCCAGGTTCACCCGGGCGTAGGAGCACAGGTCGGAGGAATAGCCCATGGCCTCCGTGTGGGCGATGAAGGTCTCGGTGTCCCGCCGGGCGCCGATGGCGGCGGCGTGGTTTTCCGGGTACATGGTGACGATGTCCATGGTGGTCAGCAGTTCCTGGGGGGCGATGGAGGTGCTCCAGCACACCAGCCGCCCCTCCTGCTTGGCGCGGCGGGCGGCCTCATAGTGGTCGCGGAGCATCTGGTCCACCCATTGCTTGGACGTGCGGGGTGCTGCCTGGGTCTGCATAGTCATTCCTCCCTGTTGTTTCTCGCGGGGCCCGCAGGGCGCCGGGGTCCTTTGGTTTGAGTATAGACCAAAACCCCGGCGGCGTAAAACGCGCTTTTTTGAAACCGGGTTTCAATTCCCTTCATACCCCCCAAGGGGGGCAAATTGTGGTATACTAATCCTATCATGATCCCCAGAGAGGAGCCCGCTATGAGCATCAAGAAATATGAGATTTTATTGCAGACCGCCGACCTGGGCAGCTTCACCAAGGCCTCGGAGGTCTTGGGCTATACCCAGTCGGCCATCAGCCACATCATCACCGGCCTGGAGGATGAGCTGGGCCTGAAGCTACTGGTCCGGGACCGGTTCGGGGTCCGCCTGACCGCCGAGGGGGAGGCCCTGGTCCCCGCCATCCGGGCCCTGTGCCAGCAGAACCAGGAGGTGCTGCGCCAGGCCGCCGGCTTCCACGGGCTGGAGGTGGGGCGGGTGCGCATCGGCACCTTTCTCAGCGTGTCGGTGCACATTCTCCCCCAGCTGCTGCACAGCTTTTCCCAACAGCACCCCAACATCACCTTCGAGCTCCTCCAGGGCAGCTATGAGGACATTCTCACGTGGCTGAGCGAGGGGCGCATCGACCTGGGCTTTCTCCGCCTGCCCGCTCCCAGCCACCTGGAATGTATCCTGCTGCTGGAAGAGCGGATCCTTGCCATTTTCCCCGAGGACCAGGCCCCGGAAGCAGAGCGGTTCCCCCTGGAAGAGCTCCGGCAGGCCCCCTATATTCTCCGCCCGGACTCTTTGGACAGTGACACCCGGGCCCTTTTCCGCAAGGTCCCCTGCGCCCCCCGGATCACCTATTCCGCCAAGGACGACTATGCCGTCATGGCCATGGTGGAGCAGGGCTTAGGCATGAGCATCCTGCCCGAGCTGCTCCTCAAGCGCACCCCCTATCGCCTGGCCAAGCGGGAGCTGGACCCGCCGGCCAAGCGGCAGCTGGGGGTGGCCTGCAAGAGTCCCCAGGCCCTCTCCCCTGCCGCCCGGCAGTTCTGGCAGCATGTGAAGGGGGCCGCCCCCCTGTGAGGGCTTCCCTCCCTCAATTTTCTTAAAACCCGGTTTCAACATTCGTCGTTTTACATTCTCCCTCCCGGCCGCTATACTGCAAGTGAAATCGCACCGGCGCAATGGGAAGGAGCATCGTTATGGCAACATTTGTCACGGCCCAAGAGGCCGTTGCCCACATCCACTCCGGCGACCGGGTGGCCCTGGCCCACAGTGTGGGGGAACCCCAGGCCCTGGTCAACGCCATGCTGGAGAACTATCAGGCCTATGAAAACGTCGAAATCTGCCACATGCTGGCCCTGGGTCCCTGCAAGTATACCCAGCCCATGTATGCCGGCCACTTCTGGCACAACTCCCTCTTCGCCGGCCCCGGCAGCCGCCAGGCCGTCAACCAGGGCCGGGCCGACTACACCCCCAACCTCTTTGGGGAGTCCCCCCGGCTCTTTGCCGAGGGCTATCTGCCCATCGACGTGGCCCTCATCACCCTCTCGCCCCCGGATGAGAAGGGATGGTGTTCCTACGGGGTGACGGTGGACTATACTAAATGTATTACGGAAAACGCCAAGCTGGTCATCGCCCAGATCAACCGCAACATGCCCCGGACCTATGGGGACACCCTGGTCCACATCGACGACATCCACCTGGCGGTGGAATGTGACGAACCTCTGTTCCGGCGGCCCATCCTGCCGGTGGGACCCATCGAGGAGCAGATCGGCCGCCACTGCGCCAGCCTCATCCAGGATGGGGCTGCCATCCAGCTGGGCATCGGCACCATCCCCGACGCCATCCTCCACTTTTTGGGGGACAAGAACGACCTGGGGGTCCACTCGGAGATGCTGTGCGACGGGGCCCTGGGCCTATTGAAGGCGGGGAACATCAACAACAGCCGCAAGCAGATCAACAAGGGGGTGTCGGTGGTCACCTATCTCTATGGCCGGGACGAGCTGTATGACTACGCCCGCCTGAACCCCAAGCTGCAGATTTTCCCCGTGAGTTACGTCAACGACCCCCGGGTCATCGGCCAGAACGACAACGTGGTCTCGGTCAACTCCGCCCTGAGTGTGGACCTCATCGGCCAGGTGGCAGCGGACTCCCTCAGCGCCGACAACATCTTCAGCGGCGCAGGCGGCTTTGTGGACTTCGTCCGGGGGGCCTCCTTCTCCAAGGGGGGCAAGTCCATCGTGGCCATGCCCTCCACCGCCATGGGCGGGAAGGCCTCCCGGATCGTGGACCAGTTCGAGGCCGGACGGCCTGTCACCCTCTCCCGGTTTGAAACCCACTATGTGGTCACCGAATACGGCATCGCCCAGCTGCGGGGCAGGACCCTCCGCCAGCGGGCCAGGGCCCTCATCGAGATCGCCCACCCGGACTTCCGGGACCAGCTGAAAGAGGTCTATACCAAGCGCTTCCACGAACCCTATTAAGGTCCCCCCCATAAACCGCCAGCCCCGCCGGCAGAAACCGGCGGGGCTGGTCTGTCGAGGAAGCCTCGCAGAGTTTCGCGGCCGCAGCCGCGAAATCAGATGGGATTCTTTTCGGCGGCGGCGTGTACGTCGCCGAAAACACTTCTCGCGGAGCGAAGTGTCGAATTGTCCGCCCTTGCGGACAACCGAGGCACGCAGCGCAGCGCCATCCCCTTTGTCGAAGAAGGCACAGCCTTCTTCGACAAGCTGAGCCCCGCCGGCAGAAACCGGCGGGGCTGGTCTGTTTCCCGGGAAATCACCGGGGCGTTTGCTGGGCCCGGCGGCGGCGCTCCTTCTCCTTCAGGTGGTTGCGGATGGCAAAGGCGAAGATGGGGTACATGGCCGGGAAGGCCACCTGGTTTTCCAGGGTATAGCGGAGGAAGTCAAAGAAAAACACATAGGGGATGTCCAGCCGCCCCTGTAGCTTGAAGAGGGAGAAGCCCATCTGCTGCAGGTTCACCAGGTCCTGGGCGGTCAGGGAGATGTTGCGCGCCTTGGTCTGGCACTGTTTGAAATCGGGCACGAAGGGACAGCGGTCCAGGAAGTGGGACAGCTCCCCCTCCCCTTGCTGCAAAATGCGCTGGTCGTCGGTGGTGGACAGGTAGTGCTCCTTGCGCTGGGGGCAGTGGAGAACGCAGCGCTCGTTGAGGATGATCTCCCCCCGGTCCTTGGGCAGCCGGGCCAGCAGGTCCGGGCGGAAGTTGTCGTCGGGGTGGACCACATAGCGGTCATAGTCCCTGGCCAGGCCCTCATAGTAGGCCGCGTCCCGCTTCTCCGCAAAGGAGGTCAGGATCACCGAGGCGTGAAGCTCTATCCGGGGGTACTTCCGGCGGATGTAGTCCCCCAGCAGGGGGTGGGAGACGATGACGCCCCCCTTTACCTGGTCGGTCATCTCCAGCAGCTCGTTGCCGGCGGGGTCGTCCAGGTCCGCCGGGGTCAGGTGGGTCATGGAGAAGGTGAGCAGGGGGGTGATGCCCCGGGCCGCCGCGCCGGCCAGCTCGTCAAAGAGCTGCCGGCTGGTGTAGTGGTTGTCGGTGAGCACCAGCCGGCCGCCGTTCCACAGCACTTTCGGGGAGCCGTAGAGGTAGCGGACGGGGATGCGGTAGCCGAACTTGGCCTCCACCTGGTCCAGGCAGGTGTAGATGAGATCAGAATACAGAAACAGCCCCGGCACACTGTAGGCGGCGCCGGGGGCCAGGGCGGCCTGGTCCCCCTGGGGCAGCAGGTATGGTTCCATGGTGTGTCACTTCCCTTTCTGGCGCTGGAGCAGATAGCGCTTGGAATAGATCAGCTGGACATAGCGCATCACCCGGCGGTAGTACACCGGGTTGCCGGCGCCCCCCAGCACCCCCACCAGGGGCAGGCCCTGGATGAATTTGAGCAGGAGCATATCCAGGGCAAAGGTCCGGGCGGCGGCGTCCAGCTGGTCCTTCCACTGCTCCGGGGTGGGGTCACAAAGCCCGTCGGGCAGGACCTGACACACCTTGTCGTGGCAGGTCTGCCAGTCCTCCCCCTTGGTCAGGGAGGTCTGGAGCACCTGTAAGATCCAATAGCGCTCCCGGGGGCTGTCGTAGGAAAAGCCATAGTGGAGGGCGGTCTCGTAGACCCCCTTTAGGAGCATGCCCACAAAGAGGACCAGGTCCGGCAGGCCGATGCCCAGCAGGCCCAGGCCCACCCCCTCGGCGGTGGTGAGCAGGAGGTTTTTGGTCTCCGGCCCCCGGCGCTCCCGGCGGAAGGCCCCGTAATCCTGGCGGCTCCCCCGCACCTGCATGGCGTGCTGGCGCAGGGCAAAGCCCGTCTGGATGGCCTGACGGTCATAGCTCTTTTCAATCACCCCGGTCCCCTTTTCAAAGACCAGGGAGAAGGCCTTGACAAAGGCGGTCTCCAGGGCGGCGGAGGCTTTGGCGGGGATCTTTTCCTCCAACTTGCTCTTCCAGGCAGGGGGCGCGGCCTGGAGGGCCCGGCGGGCCAGACGGTCCTCCTGCTTGGCCAGGGCCCGCAGCTGCTTTTCCAGGGTGCGGTGTTCGTTGCGGATGTCCATACTATCCCTCCCAGCGGCGCCTGCTTTCCATGGCCCTATCATACCACCCTTTGGGGGGATTTTCCACCCCCCGGGGGCAGGCGGGTGCAGGGCGCCATTGCTATTTCAGTATATCAAAGGGCGCCGGCAGAATATCCCCCCGGCCGGGGTCCGTTGCTTTTCCTTGCAATGGGGGGCAAACTATTGTACAATGGACCATCATCCCCCAAAGGAGGCGGACCCATGGAATATACATTCGATCAGGTGGCCGAGTTTCTCGACGAGATGGCCGAGGAGTTTCCCCCCGTCTTTTTCCAAGAGCTCAACGGGGGCATCCTTCTCCAGGAGGAGGCCAAGCCCGACCCCATGTTCCCCCCCGATGAGGTCTATTTTATGGGGGAGTATATCCAGGACGGGTATCTGGGCCGGTCCATCAACCTCTACTACGGCTCCTTTCTGGCCTCGGCCCGGCGGGAGAACTGGTCGGAGGAGGACTGGCAGGAGGAGCTGTACACCACCCTGGCCCACGAGCTGACCCATCATGTGGAATCCTTGGCCAATGCCCATGGATTGGACGACAAAGATGAGGAGGAATTGGCCCGGCTGATCGAGCTCTATGGCGGCAGGTCATAATGCCCTCTCCCCGCCCACCCCAAGATATAGTGGTGGGCCGCAAAAGCGGATACAAGTGTTTTCATTCCGATTCCGAAGTGTTTACAGTTTGATTTCAATATATTGAAAAAGAGTTACAGACATTCACAAAATATTCCACAAAACCCTTGAAATCCATCCTATTTTGTAGTATCATGATAAAAATGCTTGATCTGGGCAGCTGTCGTGTTCTTGTGATCGTGGAGAATTGATCCCTCGAGAGAGCATATCAATACAGAGGAGGTAGGCACATGTCATTCTTTAGCGCACTGCGCCGTAAGCCGGAAGAAGAAGACCTGTACGAGGATTACCAATACGAAGAGAATTACGCCTATGAGGAGGAAGACCGCGGGTGGGAACCCGAGGGGGTGCAGCCCATTCGCAGCGCTGCCGACATGCAGATCGTCCTTGTCGCTCCCAAGGAGTATAAGGATGCCTCTAAGATTGCCGATCTCCTCCGGGATATGAAATTTGTGGTGCTGAACCTGGCCGATACCGAGCGGGATGTGGCTCGCCGGCTGCTGGACTTCATCTCCGGTGTCATCTATACCGAGGATGGCCACATCATGAAGGTGGCCACCAACGTCTATGTGGTCGCCCCCTATTTCGTGGACCTGCTGGGCGGCCAGGAAAAGGAAGGCCTTTATTTCTAACCCCAATCGTTCTGAGAAAAAAGTCGATGCGGACGGTTTCCGCATCGACTTTTTTTGTGCTCTCAGAAGCTCTCCCGCAGCACCTGGAGGACCTCTGTCCGGGTCAGGGGGTGATAGCCGCCCTGGCGCAGGTTGCAGGTGGCGGCGATGGTCTCCAGCAGGCTGTCATCGGGCAGGCCCAGCTGGCGGAGGTTTGTGGTCATGCGGCTGTTCTGGATAAAGGCCGCCAGGGCGTTGATGCCTGCATAGGCCACTTCCTCATCGCTTTTGCCCGCCGGGTCGATGCCCCAGACGTTGATGGCAAAGCGCTTGAATTTTGCCAGGCCGTAGGGGCAGACCAAGCGATAGTAGGCCGGGGAGATGGCCGCCAGGCCCATGCCGTGGGCGCAGTCGTAATAGGCGCCGATCTGGTGCTGGATCTGATGGACCTCCCAGTCCTGGCGCTTGGAGGGGGCCAGCAGGCCGCTCAGGGCCAGGGAGGAGGCCCACATGAGGTTTCCTCGGGCGGTGTAGTCCCTGGGGTTTTCCAGGGCGGCGGCGGTGTTGCGGATGACGCTCTTCATGAGCGCCTCGGAAAAGTCGTCGGAGAGGTTGTCCTCGTCTTCGGGGCTGAAATAGATCTCCATGATGTGGGAGAGGATGTCGAAGATGCCGGAGACCATCTGGTACTCGGGCACGCTGTAGGTAAACTCCGGGTTCAGGATGGCAAAGCGGGGGTAGAGGCTGTAGTCCCAGGTAGAAGTCTTGAACTTAGTCTCCTCGTTGGTGACCACCGAGTCCCCGTCCATCTCAGAGCCGGTGCCCACCATGGTCAGCACCGCCCCTACGGGGAGGGGGTCTGCGTCCGGCGGGCGCTTTTCCAGCCAGTGGCGCTTCCACAGGTCCCCGTCCTCCACGGCGGCGATGGCCACCGCCTTGGCGCAGTCGATGACAGAGCCGCCGCCCACGGCCAGAATCAGGTCTGCCTGACAGGCCCGGGCCAGCCGGCCTCCCTCCAGCACCTTGGCATAGGTGGGGTTGGGCATGATGCCGGTAAATTCCGTGACCTGCTTGCCGCTGTCTGCCAGCGCCTGGATCACCTGGTCGTAGACCCCGTTGGCCCGGATGGACCCGCCGCCATAGGCCAGCAGCACGTTGGGGCCGTACAGGGACAGCAGTCCCGGCAGATTTTCCATGGCCGAACGGCCGAAAAAGACTTGGGTGGGGTTATAAAACTCAAAATCCTGGTTCATATTCTCTCCTTTCCCTGGCGTCTCAGGCCAGCACGTCTTCCAAAGCCTCCGGGTCCAGCACCGTCACGGTGCCCCGGCCCAGGGAGACGATCCCCCGGCCGGCAAACTGGTTGAGCATCCGGGTGACCACCTCCCGGGAGGAACCGATGTAGCGGGCGATCTGCTCGTGGGTGCAGGAGAAGGCAGGGGCCTTGCGCCGCTGACATTCCTCCAGCAAAAAGGTGGCCAGGCGCTTTTCCAGGCTGAGGAAGAGGATCTGCTGCATGGTGCGCAGCACGCTGGAATACTGGCTCACCGCCTGCTTGTAGACCAGGCGCTCCACATCGGGGTTGCGGTTCATCAGCTGGGAGAGGATGGGGGCCGGGAGGATGGCGATCTCCGAGGGGACCTCGGCGGTGATGTGGCTCTCAAAATCCAGGCTCTGCAGCACGCAGGCTGCCGAGAGGATGCACGACTCCCCCTTCTCCACCCGAAAGACCGTGATCTCCCGTCCTTCCTCTGAGAGGATGGAAAAGGCCAGCCGGCCCCGGGCCACAAAGATCAGGCCCACACAGGTGTCCCCGTGGCGGTGGACCACCTGGGCCTTGCGGCAGGACAGGTGCTGCATGGCATGGTCCAACAGGTCTTTCTCCTCGGGGGCAAGGTAAGGATAAAAGGAAAGTTCTTGGTTCATGGAAATGTCCTCCATCTGGGAAGTACCCGGTGGTGAAAATTTATCTTTAGGTGACAAAATCACTGTTGCAGTCATCTCGTCTTGGTATTATAATAGCACAAGAAGAAAAAGAGGCCAACCATTACTTGAATAAAATACAAAGGAGTTTTTACAATGGATATGAAGTTCTACAAATGTTCCCACTGCGGCAACATCGTCGCTTATGTGGATGCCAAGGGTCCCAAGGTCTCCTGCTGCGGCGAGGAGATGAAGGAGCTGGTGGCCAACACCACCGACGCCGCCACCGAGAAGCATGTGCCCGTGGTGGAGATCGACGGCAACCTGGTCACCGTCACCGTGGGCTCCGTCACCCACCCCATGGAGGAGAAGCACTATATCCAGTGGATCAGCCTGCAGACCGAGCAGGGCAACCAGCGCAAGGCCCTCAAGCCCGGCCAGGAGCCCAAGGCCGTCTTCGCTCTGGCCCCCGGCGACAAGTTCGTGGCTGCCTATGAGTACTGCAACCTCCACGGCCTGTGGAAGAAGGCCTGAGCCTCTCCCCTGTTTTTGCCTGTCTCATCCCCGCGTCCCTCTCGGACGCGGGGATGTTTTTTCCGGCGGCCGGTGGGGAAAAGGTTTGCTTGGTTGCGTTTGCAACGCACTTTTGCGCCGCTTTGGAGTAGAATGAGGCCGTTGCCGCCATTGCGCGAGATTTGAGAAATGAGGTAGAAAACCATGAAAAAGATCCTTGCCCTCTTGCTGGCCCTCTCCCTCACCGCCGCCCTGTGCGCCGGCTGCGGGAGCACCAGCGAAGAGACAAAAAACACCACCGACGACACCGCCGCTGCCCAGGAGGAGGACGTGACCATCCGTCTGGGCGGCCTGAAAGGGCCCACCTCCATGGGCATGGTAAAACTGCTTGCCGACAACGACGCCGGCACCACCACCAATTCCTATGCGTTCACCATGGCCGGCTCCGCCGATGAGCTGACCCCCAAGCTGCTCCAGGGAGAGCTGGATATCCTGGCTGTGCCGGTGAACCTGGGCTCGGTGCTGTATAACAACGCCGAGGGCTCCGTGCAGCTGCTGGCAGTGAACACCCTGGGGGTCATCTATCTGGTGGAAAAGGGCGGCCAGACCGTCACCGACTGGGCCAGCCTGAAGGGCCAGACCATCTATGCCACCGGCAAGGGCTCCACCCCTGAGTATGCCCTGAACTATCTGCTGGAAAAGAACGGCCTGGACCCCGCTACTGATGTGACCATCGAGTGGAAGAGCGAGCCAGCGGAGATCGTGGCCCAGATGGCCGCCCAGGACCATGTGATCGCCCTGATGCCCCAACCCTTTGTCACTGTGGCCCAGTCCAAGTTCAGTGACCTGACCGTGGCCCTGGACCTGACCGCAGAGTGGGACAAGCTGGACAACGGCAGCCAGCTCATCACCGCCGGTCTCGTGGTGCGCAAGGAGTTTGCCGAAGCCCATCCCCAGGCTGTGGCGGACTTTTTGAAGGAATACGCCGCCTCCACCGCCTATGTCAACGAGAACGTCACCGAGGCTGCCCAGCTGGTGGAGCAGTATGACATCGTGGAGGCCGCCGTGGCCGAGAAGGCCATCCCCGCCTGCAACATCGTCTGCATCACCGGCCAGGAGATGATGACCTCCGTCCAGGGCTATCTCCAGGTCCTCTTTGACCAGAATCCCCAGGCCGTGGGCGGCAGTCTGCCCGGGGACGACTTTTACTATCTGGGCCAATGATCCTCCAGACCAAAGGGGAGATTTTAGAGATCCTCACCATGCCCCCGGAGGATTTTTGGAATGAGGTCGCCCCCGCCGCCCGGGCGGTGTGCCAGCGGGTGTTCGGGGACAGGCTGCTGGTGACGGCCATGCTGGCCTACACCAACATCTGCAAGAACCAATGTCTGTACTGCGGCATGCGGGCGGGCAATCAGATCCCCCGCTACCGCATCCCCCCGGAAGAGGTCCTGGCCCTGTCGGCCAGGGCCAGGGGGGACGGGTTAGGGCGGATGTTCCTGCTGGCCGGGGAGGACCTCCACTACGGCTTTGACCGGCTGCTGACCATCGTCTCCGGCCTGCGGGAGCAGGGGTACACCGTATCCCTGGGGGCCGGGGAGCTGGAAAAGAGCCAGTACCAGGCCCTCCACGACGCCGGGGTGACGGAGTATGTGCTGAAATTCGAGATGTCCCACCCGGACAGCTTCCAGCGTCTGAACCCCTCTACCGACTACCACAAGCGCCTGCAGTGCGCCCGGTGGGTGAAGGAGGTCGGCATGGAGCTGGCCTCCGGGAATATCGTGGACTGGCCGGGGCAGACCTTGGATGAGCTGGCCGATGACATTCTGCTCATGAAAGAGCTGGAGATCAGCTGGGCGCCCAACATCCCCTATCTGCCCGCCGCGGGGACTCCCCTGGCGGCGGAAGGGGGACCGGGAAGCTTTTTGCTCAACAACAAGGAGATGGCCATTCTGCGCCTGATGCTGCCGGGCATCAAGATCACCGCCCAGCAGCCGGGGATCAACCCCGAAACCGGGCTGGCCGATGAGACGGGAAATGTGAATGCCATCGCCTGCGGGGCCAACCTGCTCTTCTGCGACCTGCTGCCGGAGGCCCAGGCCAAGGCCTTCCGGCCCATTGACCAGCGGAAGGTCTCGGGGCTGGGCCACTGTGAGACGGTGGCGGCCCTGACCGGGCTGACGCTGGACCTGGGAGGGATGTGACATGGCACTGACGGAGACGCCCCGGGCCAACCGGCCCCACATCGCCCTGGTCGGCCGGCGCAACGCCGGGAAGTCCTCCCTCATCAACGCCCTCACCGGGCAGGAGATCGCCCTGGTCTCCCCGGTGGCCGGGACGACGGCTGATCCCGTATACAAGTCCTTTGAGCTGCGGGGCGTGGGACCGGTGGTCTTTGTGGACACCGCCGGGTTGGATGACGTGGGGCCCCTGGGCCAGCTGCGGGCCGAAAAGACCCGGCAGGCCATGGAAAAGGCCGATCTGGCGCTGCTGGTGCTCACCGGGGTGCCGGAGGAAGAGCTGCCCTGGTTAGAGGAACTGGGGGCACGCAAGGTCCCTGTGGTGGCGGTGCTCAACCAGTGTGACCGTCTCGCAGATGTCGGGGCCCTTCAGGCCGCTGCCTCCCAGGCGTTGGGGGGCATGGCGGTGCTGCCGGTGAGTGCGGCCACGGGGGAAGGGATTCCCCAGCTGCGGCAGGCCCTGGCCCAGGCGCTGCCCGACGATTTCTGGGACTTGACCATCACCGGGGACCTGGTCCAGGCCGGGGACCTGGTGTTGTTGGTGATGCCCCAGGATCTGCAGGCCCCCAAGGGGCGGCTGATCCTGCCCCAGGTGCAGACCATCCGGGAGCTGCTGGACAAGGGGTGCGCGGTGATGAGCTGTACGGCTGACGTCTTACAGACCACCCTGGATGCCCTGGCGCGGCCGCCCAAGCTCATCATCACCGACTCCCAGGTCTTTCCCCTGGTGTGGCAGGCAAAGCCGCCGGAGAGCCTGCTGACCTCCTTCTCCATCCTCTTTGCCGGGTACAAGGGGGACATTGACGTGTTCTGGGAAGGGGCAAAGGCCATCGACCAGCTCACGGAGGACGCGGTGGTCCTGGTGGCGGAGGCCTGCGCCCATGCCCCTACGGGAGAGGATATCGGACGGGTGAAGATCCCCAAGCTGCTGCGGCAGCGGGTGGGAGAAGGACTGTCCTTTCAGTTTGTGCGGGGGAATGATTTCCCCAAGGACCTCTCCCCTTATGACCTGGTCATCCACTGCGGCGGGTGCATGTTCAACCGCCGCCATGTGCTGGGGCGCATTGCCCAGGCGCAGGAGCAGGGGGTGCCCATGTGCAATTACGGGGTGGTGCTGGCTCACCTGGCGGGGATATTGGATAAAGTCTGCAAGCCGGAGAGAGGGAAGTGAAAAGTGAAGAGTGAATAGTGAATAAGTGTGGTGTGCCGCAAGCGGCACGGATTGGAATGGAAAAATGCCGTCGGACTCGTCCGACGGCATTTTTTAGAAGCGGAAGTAGATGAAGGGGTTGTAGACGGAGCTGACGATGGAGAGGATGGACAGGAGGAAGAGGGCGCCGTAGATGACGTCCTCCACCACTGCTCCGGCCAGTCCCTTGGGTTTGGGCAGCTTCTTTGCCACCGGGAAGGAGAAGAGGAAGGCCAGGGGCAGGAAGGCCAGGGCCAGGAGGATGTCCGAATCGGCGCTGATGACCTGGGCCAGGCTGGTCTGCTGCCAGACGAACATGGTGTGCAGGGCGTGGGAGAGGTCGGAGAAATCCGTCCGGTTGAAGAGGACCCAGCCCAGGTTGACCACGAAGAAGGCGTACAGCCAGCGGAAGAAGGATGGGAGCTTTTCCAACCACTTTCCCAGGAAAAATTTTTCTGCCATGAGCAGGGCGGCGTAGTACAGGCCCCAGAGGATGAAGTTCCACTCTGCCCCGTGCCAGAAGCCCGTCAGGCCCCAGACAAT
This sequence comes from Candidatus Evtepia faecigallinarum, assembly GCA_019115225.1. Taxonomy (GTDB): domain Bacteria; phylum Bacillota; class Clostridia; order Oscillospirales; family Oscillospiraceae; genus Evtepia; species Evtepia faecigallinarum. The sequence continues at coordinate 2,416 of DXEA01000105.1, read as the reverse complement.
GAGGATGTTGCGCACCCACTTGGCCTTCCCCACCCGGCTGCCCCCCAGGGGGATGTAGATATAATCCCGGAACCAGGAGGACAGGGAGATGTGCCAGCGCCGCCAGAACTCCGTGGCGGAGCGGGAGAGGTAGGGGTAGTTGAAGTTTTCCAAAAAGTGAAAGCCGAACATCCGGCCCAGGCCGATGGCCATGTCGCTGTAACCGGAAAAGTCGAAATAGATCTGAAAGGTGTAGGCCAGGGCGGCCAGCCAGTACATGGAGGTGCCATAGACATAGGGGTTGCCCCCATAGATCATCTCGGCGATGGCGGCCACGTTGTTGGCGATGAGGACCTTTTTGCTCAAGCCCACGATGAAGCGCTTTAAGCCCGCCTCCACGTCGGCCCAGGACTCCTGCCGGTGGAGGATCTCGTCCTCAATGGTGCTGTAGCGGACGATGGGGCCGGCGATGAGCTGGGGGAAGAAGCTGATATAGAGCAGCAGGTAGAAGAAGTTCTTCTGGAGGGCTACCCGGCCAAAGTAGAGGTCGATGACGTAGGAGAGGATCTGGAAGGTGTAGAAGCTGATGCCGATGGGCAGGGCGATCTGGGGGATGGTCCAGCCGCCGGAGAAGAGGTGGGAGAGGTTGTCCCAGAAGAAGTTCAGGTACTTGAACACCAGCAGGTTCAGGACCACCAGGCAGACGGTGACGGCAAAGACCACCCGTTTCGCCCCTGGGCGCTGGTCCAGGGCCGCCATGCCCCGCCCTCCCAGGTAGGCCACCACCGTGGCGGCCAGCATCATGACCACATACTTTGGCTCCCCCCAGGCGTAAAAGAGCAGGGAGAGGATAAGCAGGAGGGTGTTGCGATAGACCCGGTTCTTCCAGAGGAAATAGGGGATGACCGCCAGAGGCAGGAAGAGGTAGAGAAAGGTCAGACTGCTGAATACCATAGCTTATGCCTCCGGGTCGAATGTGTCCTGGATAAAATAGTCGATGTTGCCCATGAGCAGGACCGTGGAGATGTCATTGGCCTGGGTGTAGGCGGTCAGGTCGAAGGGCTGGCCCATGCTGTGCTCGTAGTAGCGCAGGTCCACCGAATACAGGTTGTCGTAGTGACTGGCCAAGAGTTTCAGGACGGCGTTGTCGAAGGACTCCCCGATGACCAGCAGGTTCCCCCGGCCTTCGGTGCCAGTGGAGAAGACGGTCTCCCCGTTGTCCCCGCCGTAGAAGCTGCCATAGGTGAGCACGTCCGTGGCCTGGCCGGAGAGATAGATGTCCTGACTGCCATAGTCCTCCGCCGGCTGGCCGTTGATGGTGACGGTCATGGCGGGGAACTCGTAGGGCCAGGCGAAAAAGGTCTCGGTAAAGACCCCGTCGGCCCCTACGGTGGAGGCCTTCACGCCGCTGAAGGTGTCGCTGACCTCCACCGCCTCCCCTGCCGGCTGGAGGGGGTCCCCGGCGCAGCACAGCAGGTCGTGGAGCTGGAGGTAGCCTTCATAGGAACCAAGGTAGTTCCAGTGGGTGTCTGTGCGATAAAACTTTTCCGCAAACTCCGCAAAGCTGTCTACCCGGTAGATCCCCTTGTTTTCTTCCGGCAGGTTCAGCTGGGGCATGAGGTAATCTGCCAGGCCGGTCTTGGTGCCGGTCTCAAAATCCAGGTCGGTGTCCTTTTCAATATAATAGGTATAGAAGGTCAGTTCAGGATGGTTGGCAAAGGTGCTGTTGAGGGCGTCCGCCTTGCGGTCCAGGGCCTCCTGGCCCATGGACAGGGGGCGGGTCCAGTTGACGATGTACCCGTCGCCGTACAGGCACAGGCCCTGGAAGGAGACGTAGCGGTAAGGGTCCAGGCCGGCCAGCTGGGTGATGCTCTCCACCGCCCCGGCCAGGTAGCGGCTCTTGGTCTGGTTGTAGGTCTGCTTCATGGCCTGGGCCAGCTGGACCTGGTCCATGAGGGCAGAATCCACCCCGTCCTGGAAGGTACCGTCCAGAAAGCCAGACAGGGTGAAGGAGGGCATCTGGTTGGCATAGCGGTTTTCATAGCCGTTGATCTCTTTGGGCCAAAAAACGGTGCGGAGCAGCCCCGCCGTCAGAATGGCCAGGATGGCCAGAATAAACAGCTTACCCAGCCACGGGTGCTGCTTTCCCTTCGTCTCCCCTTCCATAACCGTCTCCTCCTTCCTGCAAAGTAGTAAAAAGATAGAAAAAAAGCCTTGTCTTTCGACAAGGTCCCCCACTCCCTATCCCCTATTCATCCCCAAAAATCAAATCCGTGCCGCCTGCGGCACACCGTACTTATTCACTATTCACTCTTCACTACCAAAAATCGACCCCGAAGGAAAGTGAATAGTGAAAAGTGAATAGTGAAGAAGGAAAAATCGACAAGCCCCTGACGGTGCTTGTCGATTTTTGGAGGCGCCACCCAGATTTGAACTG
>DXEA01000104.1 GCA_019115225.1 Candidatus Evtepia faecigallinarum | reverse complement strand
GGAAGGACGGAGAGGGAAGATGAAAAATTTCAGGCTGTTTTGGGCGGTGGTCCGGCGGTGCCGGCTGGAGAAGGCGGTGGTGGGCTTTCTGGTGCTCTTCCTCCTTTTCTCCCTGGTGCTGCGGGGGGTGGAGCCGGCGGTGGGGACGCTGGGGGATGGCATGTGGTTCCTCTTTGTCTCCTGCACCACCATCGGCTACGGGGACATCGCGGCGGTGACCACGGTGGGCCGGCTGATGGTGGTGGTGATGACCGTGTATGAGATGATCCTCATGGCCCTGGTCACCGGGGTGGTGGTCAGCCACTACCAGGAGGTGCTGGCCCGGCGGGAGAGGGAGACCTTTGCGGTCTTTCTGGACAAGCTGGAGCACCTGACCGAGCTGGACCGGGCGGAGCTGGAAGAGATGCAGGAAAAAGTCCGCCGGCTGGACCGGACGGGCCTGATGGAGTGAGAGAGGATGGGACAGATGACGAAAACCACGGGAACACTGCTCTTCGGCCTGCTCGCCTTTGTCCTGGGCGGGGCAGCGGGAGCCATTGTGTGGCTGCTGCTGCAGCTGATGGAGTGGGGGATCGCGGGGCTTTGGGAACACCTACCGGCGGCCCTGGGCTGCGAGGGCTCCCTGGTCTACGGCCTGGTGGTCTGCGGCCTGGGGGGCGTGGTCATCGGCCTGTGGCAGAAAAAATTCGGCACCCTGCCCGACGACATGGAGCAGGTGATGGAGAAGGTGAAGCAGACCGGGGGCTATCCCTATGACCGCCTGCCCGTCATCGCCGTGGCGGCCCTGCTCCCCCTGATCTTCGGCGGGGCCCTGGGGCCGGAGGCGGGGCTGACGGGGGTCATCGCGGGGCTGTGTACCCTCATTGGGGATAGGCTAAAATACCGGGGAGACCGGGCGGCGGCGCTGGCAGAGACCGGCGCGGCGGTGAGCCTGGGGGTGATCTTCGGCGCCCCCCTCTTCGGCATCGTGGACAACCTGGAGCCCGACGGCCCCAGGGAGCACTATCGCAAAAAGCTGCTAGGGAAGAAGGGCCGGATCTTTATTTACATCCTGGGGGTGGCCGGGGGGATGCTGGCCCTGTACGGCCTGACCCGGGCCTTTGGCGGGGGCAGCGGCCTGCCCCGGTTTGCCCGGGCCCACGCCATAGGCCCCGAGCAGTGGAAGTGGATCATTCCCCTCATTGCTGCGGGCATGGCGGCGGGGGGCCTGTACCTCCTCCTCCAGCGGGCCATGAAGGCCCTGGGGGAGCGGGGCAGACGCCGGCCCGTCCTGCGCTGCCTGCTGGCGGGGCTGGTGCTGGCCCTGGTGGCCCATGTGCTCCCCCTGGCCCAGTTTTCCGGGGAGAGCCAGATGGGGGAGCTCATGGGGACCTGGACTTCCTACCCCCTCGCGGTCCTGCTGGGCAGCGGCATCGCCAAGCTGGCCATGACCAGCCTCTGCTTCCACCTGGGCTGGCGGGGCGGGAGCATCTTCCCGGTGATCTTCTCCGGGGTGGCCATCGGCTATGCCTTTGCCGGGGCGGTGGGCATGGATGGCTCCTACGCAGTGGCCATTGTCACCGCCGCCCTGTGCAGCCTGGTGATGGGCAAGCCCCTCACCGCCGTGGCGGTGCTGCTGCTGTGCTTCCCGGTGACCTATCTGCCGGCCATGGTGATCGCGGCCTTTGCCGCCTCCCTCGTGGTCAACGGCATCAAAAAGCGCCGCCTGGGTCCGGCGGAAGGCTGACCGTTTCGCTCTGCAAACACAAGAAACCGGCATGGAGTCTCCATGCCGGTTTCTCTTTTCCCTGCACAGCTGCCGCGCAGGGGGATGAAACTAATTCAAACTGTCCCCGCTGGCCCGGAAGAGCTGTTCCGCCCGCCGGCGCAGGGGGGCGTGGGCGGACAGGTCGGGGTCGGCGGCCAGGAGGGCCTGGGCGGCGGCCTGGGCCTGGTGGACCGATACCATGTCCTCCTCCAGGCTGGCCAGCTTCAGCTGGGGCAGGCCGTGCTGGCGGGCCCCGAAAAAGTCGCCGGGGCCCCGGAGCTTCAGGTCCTCCTCGGCAATGGCGAAGCCGTCGGTGGTGGCGGCCAGGGCTTTCAGGCGCTGGCGGGTGAGGTCGTTCCGGCTGTCCGAGAGGAGCACGCAGTAGGACTGGTGCTTCCCCCGGCCCACCCGGCCCCGGAGCTGGTGGAGCTGGCTGAGCCCAAAGTGGTCTGCGTCCTCAATGACCATCAGGCTGGCGTTGGGCACGTCCACCCCCACCTCGATGACGGTGGTGGAGACCAGGATATCCGTCTGGCCTGCGGCAAAGGCGGCCATGGCCGCCTGCTTCTCCTTGGGCTTCTGCCGGCCGTGGACGATGCCCACCCGCAGGTCGGGAAAGACCTGCTGCTGGAGCTGCCGCCCGTACTGCTCGGCGGCCTTCATGCCCTCCGGGTCCTCCTGGTCCACCGCCGGGCAGACGATGTAGACCTGCCGCCCCAGCCCCACCTGCTTGCGGACAAAGGCGTACAGCCGGCCCCGCTTGTCCCCGTGGACCAGATAGGTGGCCACCGGGCTGCGCCCCGGGGGGAGCTCGTCCAGCACCGACAGGTCCAGCTCTCCATAGATCATCAGGGCCAGGGTCCGGGGGATGGGGGTGGCGGACATCACCAGCACATGGGGCCGGAGGTCCCCGCCGCTCTTGGCGGCCAGGGCGGCCCGCTGGTCCACGCCGAAGCGGTGCTGCTCGTCGGTGATTACCAGCCCCAGGCGGGCAAAGTCCACCCCCTGGCTGAGCAGGGCGTGGGTGCCCACGATCAGGTCGATCTCCCCGGCGGCCAGGGCGGCGTGGCAGGCCCGCTTCTGGGCGGCGGTCATGGAGCCGGAGAGCAGGGCGATCCGCAGGCCGAAGGGCCCCAGCAGCCCTGCCATGGTGTTCAGATGCTGCTGGGCCAGCAGCTCCGTGGGGGCCATGAGGGCGGCCTGACAGCCGCTGCGCCAGGCCAGATAGGCACAGGCGGCGGCCACCACCGTCTTGCCCGAGCCCACGTCCCCCTGGAGCAGCCGGTTCATGGGCACCCCTTGGGCCATGTCCGCCGCAGCCTCGGCCGCCGCCCGGGCCTGGGCCCGGGTGAGGGGGAAGGGGAGGGCGGCGGTGAAGGGGGTCAGATCGGTCTGGGAAAAGGGGATGGCCTCTTGCCCCGCCCGCCGCCGACGCAGGAGGGTCAGGCCCAGGTTCAGGCAGAAGAGCTCCTCAAAGACCAGCCGCCGCCGGGCCCTTGCCAGCACGTCCCAGGAGGGGGGGAAGTGGATGGCCAGATAAGCCTCCGCCGCCGGGGCCAGCCGGTGCTGCCGGCGCAGGTCCTCGGGCAAGGTCTCCTCCACCTGGTCCAGGCAGGGCAGGGCCTGGCGGACCAGGCTGATGAGCAGCCGGTTGGAGATCCCCGCCGTCAGGGGATAGACGGGCAGGATGCCCCCGGTAAACTCCCCCTTTCCCTCCGGTTCAAACTGGGGGCTGACCATCTGCCGCCGGGGGCCGAGGCCGGTGAGCTTTCCGTAAAAATAATAGCTCTGTCCCGGATGGAGCATCTGGCGGACATAGCTCTGGTTAAAAAAGGTGACAGAGACCTGGCCGCTGCCGTCCACGATGCGCCCCTTGGTCAGCTCCATCCCCTTGCGGATGCGGCTGGTGACGAAGGGCTCGGCCACCACGGCGGAGAAGCAGACGGGGGTGTCCGCCGGCAGGCGGGGGATGCCCTCATGGCGGAGGGTGCGGTCCTCGTACTCCCGGGGGAAGTAGGCCAGCAGGTCCCCCAGCTCCTTCAGCCCCAGCTTTGCCAGGGCGGCGGCCCGGGCGGGGCCCACCCCGGCCAGCCGGGTCAGGGGGGTGTGCAGGGTGATGGGGTCCATGGCGTCTGCCTCCTTTCAGCGTCCTGTTTCCCCCTATCTTATCATAGGCAAACGGGGGGCGCAATCCTCACCCCAGGAAGAGACGCACCGTGACAGAGGCAAAAAAGAACCCGGCAAAGTCAGCACACAGGGCGGCGGGGATGGCATAGCGGGTCTTTTGGATGCCAGCCGCGCCGAAATAGACGGCGATGGTATAAAAGGTGGTCTCCGTGGAGCCCAGCATCACCGCCGCCGTGCGCCCGATGGTGGAGTCGGGGCCGTAGGTGGCGATGAGGTCCGACCCCACCCCCAGGGCGGCGCTGCCGCTGATGGGCCGCACCAGCATGAGCCCTACCGTTTCCGGGGGAATGCCCAGCCAATGCAAGGTGGGGGCCAGGATCTCCGCCGCCAGGTCCAGGGCCCCCGAGGCCCGGAGCATGGCGGTCACCGTCAGCAGAGAGATGAGGGCGGGGAGGATGCGCAGCAGGATCTCCAGCCCCCTGGCTGCCCCCTGCAAAAGGGCCTCGTACACGTCCACCTTTTTCGCCATCCCGTAGCAGGACACCCCCACCAGGATGCCCGGCACCATCAGGTCCAGCACCATCTGCACGGTCTTCTTCCCCCTTTCTCAGTCCCGCCAGACCCTGGCCAGGACCTTGGCCGCCGTGATCCCCGTGGCCACCGACAGGGCGGAGGTCACCCACACCGCCGGCAGGATGTCAAAGGGGGTCTGGCACCCCGCCGCCGCCCGCACTACCGCCACGGTGGTGGGGATGAGCTGGATGGAGGCGGTGTTGCACACCACCAGCATGCACAGGCTGTCCCCGGCCACCCCGGGGGAGCGCCGGCTCATCCGCCGGGCGGCCTCCATGCCCAGGGGGGTGGCGGCGTTGCCCAGCCCCAGCAGGTTTGCCGAGACGTTGGCGGCGATGGTGTCCATGGTCCCCCGGTCCCGGGCAAAGTCGGGAAAGAGCCGCCCCAGCACCGGCCGCAGGACCCTGGCCAGCCCGGCGGCCAGGCCCGCCCGGTCCATTACTTCCATCACCCCCATCCACAGGCACAGCATCCCCGCCATGGAGATGGCCAGCTGCACCGCCGAGGCCGCCCCCTCCAGGGCGGCGTTGGCCAGCAGCCCCTGGTTGCCCAGGGCCAGGGCGCAGACCAGGGAGAGGGTGGTCATCCCGGTCCAGATCACGGTCATGGCCATGTTTTTGCCTCCTTTTCCCCTTCCTCAGCCGCCCAGCAGGCCCTTATTTTGGGAAAACATGGGGGATTTGGTAGGGATAAATTTCCTTTTTTCTCCTTTTTCCGTGAAAACGACATTTTTCGATTGACTTCCATACACATTTTGTTATAATCAAAGAGACCTATGTGTTTTTTGTCTATTTTGGATTTTTTTGTCAATCCAACCATCAAGCCGCCTCTGCAGTAAGGATCGGCAGAGGAGAAAGAAACAACGGCTGACGCTGAAAGGATGTGCTTCCCATTATGAAATCAACAGGAATCGTCCGCCGAGTCGATGAGTTGGGGCGAATTGTCTTGCCCATCGAGCTGCGGCGCACACTGAACATCGCGGAAAAGGATTCTTTGGAAATCTATGTGGACGGGGCTTCGATCATGCTGAAAAAGTATCAGCCCGCCTGCATTTTCTGCGACAGTGCAAAGGATATCACCGTCTTTAAGGGCAAAAATATCTGCGCACATTGCTTAAAAGAACTCGAAGGGAAATAATTTTTGAACCCGCTGCGCTGGGCTTCAAAAATTGAGGGAGGGTTACAGCCCCCTGCGCGCAAACACCCCGGCCGCTTGCGGCCGGGGTGTTCACACTTGTGGTGGGGAAATCTTGGACCCGCTTTGCTGGGCTCCAAGATTTGAAGGAGAGCAGCTTCCTGCGCGCACGGGCCCGATGGGCCCGCACACTTGGAAGCTGAGAAGTATTTTTTCCCCGGCGGAGCCGGGGAAAAAATGGATTGGAATTTGTTCCGGCCCTTGCGAGGGCCGGAAGTCTGCGACGCTTTTTGGGAGGCCGCCTTTGGCGGCCGGGAGGGGGAGGATGCAGGGGGTTGGGTTAGTCGGTTTGGTTTTTGGTGGCGATGACTTGGTCGTAGAGGGCTTTGCGGGAGAGGCCGCAGACGGAGGCGGCTTCTTTGACAGCGTCCCGGGTGGACCAGCCTTCGGACTGGAGTTTGGCGGCCAGGGTCAGGCCGTCCTCCATGGTATAGCTTTCGGGGGCCCGTTCCGGGGCCCCCTCTATGACCAGGACGAATTCGCCCTTGGGAGGGGTTTCCTGGTAGTGGGCGGCTGCTTCGCCCAAGGTGGTCCGGCGGACTTCTTCGTGGAGTTTGGTCAGTTCCCGGCACAGGGCGATGCGGCGGTCCGGGCCGAAGGCGTCTGCTAAGTCGGCCAGGGTGGCGGGGAGTTTATGGGGGGCCTCGTGAAAGACCATGGTGCGGGTCTCCCCTTTGAGGCTGTCCAGGTGGGCCCGGCGGTTCTTCTTGTTCATGGCCAGGAAACCCTCGAAGGTGAACCGCCCTGTGGGCAGGCCGGAGACGGCCAGGGCGTTGACGAAGGCGCAGGCCCCGGGGATGGCCACCACGGGGATGTCCAGCCGGGCGCACTGGGCCACCAGCTCCTCCCCGGGGTCGCTGATGGCGGGGGTGCCCGCGTCGGTGACCAGGGCGCAGTCCTCCCCCGCCTGCAGGCGGTCGAGGATTGCAACGCCCCGGGCGTCGGTGCTGTGGCGGTGGTAGCTCACCATGGGCTTGCGCAGGCCCAGGTGGTTTAGGAGTTTCACGGTCACCCGGGTGTCCTCGGCGGCGATGAAATCGGCCTGGGCCAGGGTCCGGGCGGCCCGGGGGGAGAGGTCGCCCAGGTTCCCGATGGGGGTGGCGACCAGATACAAGGTTCCTGCCATGGCAGCGTCCTCCTTAAGATTCTGATGAGACCTGATAGTGTACCGGCAGGATCTCCAGGCCGGGTCCCCCCTCCTTCACGGCCTCCACCAGCACGGCGTAGGGGGGCTTGGTCAGGTCATAGGATAGTAGTTGCAGCCGTTTGGGGGTGAGCCTGGCCCCTTCCAGGGCGGAGAAAAGCTCGGCCAACCGTTCTGGACGGTAGACCAGGGCGAAGCGGCCCCCGGTACGCACCAGCCGCCCCGCCGCCTGGCACAGGTCGGTGACCGAACAGGTGTCGTCCATCCGGGCCTGTCCCCCAGACTTCCCCGACCCGGCCCGGAAATAGGGGGGGTTGGAGAGGACCAGATGGAAGCGGTCCCCGGGGGTGAGGGATCTCTCCCGCAGATCCCCCGTCAGCACCTGCCCCGACAGGCCGTTGTCCGCCAGGTTCTGCCGGGCCAGGTCCGCCGCGCCGGGGTTCAGCTCGATGCCCAGCCGGTGCAGGCTTTCCTCCCGCTGGGAGACCAGCAGCAGCAAAGACCCCACCCCGCACCCCAGGTCGCACACCCACCAGCCCCGGCGCAGGGTGCAGAACCGGGCCAGGAGCACGCTGTCCCGGCCCAGCTTGAAAAATTCATCCGACTGGGTCAGGCGATAGCGCCCCAGCTGCTCCACGGACCTCACGGGGTCTCCCCCTGTTCCGTCATCTTTCGGATCTCCCGCAACAGCCAGCGCACCGTCCGGGCGGTCATGCCCCAGATGAAGTGGCCCTCATACTCATAGATGGGCACGTCTAAAAATCCCGTCCGCCAGGGGTAGTCCTGGGGAAAGCCCATGCGGGCATAGGGGAAGCGGTCGTCCACCTGGGCGGCCACCTTGTAGCGGTAGACCTCTTCCGGGTAGTCCAGCAAAAAGTCCAGGGGGACGAAAAACACGTCCTTCACCTCGCCGGGACTGGGCCGCAGGGCATCCAGCCCCTGGGGGCTGATGCAGGCCAGGAAGGGATAGATCACCCGGTCGCTGATGTCCTGGATCACGTCCAGGGGGGCCAGCACCTGGATCTCCTGCCGGGGGACGGCCAGCTCCTCCCAGGTCTCCCGCAGGGCGGTCTGGACCGGGGTCTCCCCCTTCTCCCTTCTCCCGCCGGGGAAGCACACCTCCCCCGGCTGGTGGCCCACCAGGGTCTCCGCCCGGGTCTCAAAGAGCAGGCACAGCTTCCCCTCCCGCTGGACCAGGGGCACCAGCACCGCATACTCTCCCACGGCCCCCTGGACCCCCAGCTCCCGGTGGGAAAAATGATCTTGCATCTGTTCGATGGTCATGCACTCGCCTCCTGTCAGGACTCGGGCACGGTGAACTTGGCCAAGGGGTCCTCCTGGTGCCACAGCACGGTTTTCCCCTGGGCCAGGCTGGCCGGCACGTCGATGAGCCGCTGGTTCCGGCTGCCCCGGAAGCGCAGCTCATAGGACTTTTCCCCCTGCAGGAAGGGGCCGTCCACCAGCACGTCCGTGGCCGCCAGCAGGGCGGTCCAGTCCGGGTCCCCCTTGTCCCGCAGGTGTTCAAAGAGATAGCCGGAATAGGTCCACACGGTCAGCCCCATGGCATGGGCCCGCCGGGCCAGGGCGGCGCAGTCGGCCGCCTGGGCAAAGGGCTCCCCCCCGGACAGGGTCAGGCCATTGAGCAGGGGGTTCTTGCCCATCTGCTCCGCCAGCTCCTCCAGGCTCACCTCCCGGCCCCCCGCGGGGTCGTGGGTGTCCGGGTTGTGGCAGCCGGGGCAATGGTGGGGACAGCCCTGGGTAAAGACCGTAAAGCGCAGGCCGAAGCCGTCGACGATGGAGTCGTTGACTGTGTTGGCGATCCGCATGGACACATTCCTCCTTGGCAAGGTCTCGTCAAAGTATGCTATGTATGATAGCACACTTTTGCCCCGGGGACAATGGGGCAGGCGGGGGGAAGGGCGAAGTGAACAAAGGCGCCCCGCCCGGCCCCCGAAATTTTTTTCGCCGGAAGGGGCAGAACGTGAAAATTTTCCTTTACTTTATCGCAGTAGAGTGATAGTATACTAAATAGCCACAAGAAAGGGGACCACATCATGCAGCTGGATTGGAAGATCCTGCGCAGCGGCGAGCAGACCATGTACCGCCTGCGGGGACTTTATGAGGGATACGGCTACCGCCGGTTCAAAATGAGCAAGTTTGAGGAATATGACCTATATGTACGCAACAAGGATTTTTTGGTCAGCGACCGAATGATCACCTTCACCGACAGCCGGGGGGTCCTCATGGCCCTCAAGCCCGATGTGACCCTGTCCATCATCAAGAACACCCGGGAGGGAGAGCCCGGCCCCCGGAAGGTTTACTATAACGAGACCGTCTACCGCTCCGGCAAGGCCGACGAGGCCTTTCAGGAGATCATGCAGACCGGCCTGGAGTGCATCGGGGAGCTGGACCTCTACCACATCTACGAGGTCACGGCCCTGGCCCTGGAGAGCTTAGCGGCCATCAGCCCGGACTATGTGCTGGACATCTCCCATGTGGGCCTGGTCTCGGGCTTCATGGAGGCCGCCGGGGTGGACGAGGCCGACTACGGCCAGGTGATGGCCGCCGTGCGGGCCAAGAGCCTGGCGGGGCTGGAGGAGTTCTGCCGCAGCCGGAACCTCAGCGGCACCGTCAAGGCCCTGCTGGAGCGGCTGGTGACCACCTACGGCACCATGGAGACGGTGCTGGCAGAGCTTGCCCCCCTGTGCGTGGGCGGGAAAAAGACCCGGGAGGCCTGGGAGGAGCTGAACAGCCTGTGCACCCTCCTCAAGGCCAACGGCCTGGGGGACAAGGTCTATCTGGACTTCTCCGTGGAGGGGGACATGGACTACTACAGCGGCATCGTCTTCCGGGGATTTTTGAAAAATTTGTCCGCGGGGGTGCTCTCCGGGGGACAATATGATAAAATGGTGGAGAAAATGGGCAAGCAGTGCGGGGCCATGGGCTTTGCCATCAACCTCAACGAGCTGGAACGACTGGGACCCGCCCAGCCCCCCTTTGACGCAGACGTGCTGGTCCTCTATGACGAGGCCACCGACCTGACCCAGCTCACCGGCCGCCTGTCCGACCTGGCCGCCGGGGGCAAGCGGACCCTGGCCCGCCGCCAGGCGGGGGACCTGCGGGCCAAAGAGATCGTGGACCTGAGAGGAGGGGAGAAGGCATGAAGGAGTTTCTCAACGTGGCCCTGCCCAAGGGCCGGCTGGGGGAGCGGGTGTATGCCATGTTCGCCCAGGCAGGCTTCCCCTGCGAGGAGCTGCTGGACCCCAAGCGTAAGCTGATTTTTGAAAACCCCGAGGCAGGGGTGCGCTATTTCTGGGTCAAGCCCTCCGACGTGCCCGTGTATGTGGAGCGGGGGGCCGCCGATGTGGGGGTGGCCGGCAAGGACATTTTGCTGGAGTACGGCCCGGACATCTATGAACTGCTGGACCTGAACGTGGGCAAGTGCCGCATGTGCGTGGCGGCCCGCAACGGCTTCCGGGACGACCCGGACAAGACCCTGCGGGTGGCCACGGAGTTCCCCCACATCACCCGGGCCTACTACAGCGCCCGCAGCCGGGACATCGACATCATCCGCCTGCACGGGTCCATCGAGATCGCCCCCATCCTGGACCTGACCGACGTGATCGTGGACATCGTGGAGACGGGCACCACCCTGCGGGAGAACGACCTGACCCCCATCGAGACCATCGTTCCCATCAGCGCCCGGCTCATCGCCAACAAAGTCAGCTTCAAATTCAAGCACGAGGCCATCCAGACCCTTTATGAGGGCCTGCGGGAGCAGGTGGCCGCCAAGGAGGCAGAGAAGAAATGATACGGATTCTGAAGGAAGGGGAGACCGAGCGCAAGACCATTTTCGCCCGGGAGGACCCGGTGGACTCGGTGGCCGCCCCTGTCCAGGCCATCCTGGCCGACGTGAAGGCAGGCGGAGACGCCGCTTTGAAGAAATACACCAAGGAGTTTGACGGGGTGGACCTGACCTCCATCGAGGTGGGGATGGGCGCCATCGACGAGGGCTTCCGGGCCGCCGACCCCGGTCTGGTGGAGATCCTCTACCGGGCGGCAGACCGCATTGTGGCCTTCCACCAGCGCCAGGTGCGCAACAGCTTCCTCGTGAGTGACGAGGAGGGCATCCTCATGGGCCAGAAGATCCTGCCCCTGGAGCGGGTGGGCCTGTATGTGCCCGGGGGCACGGCGGCCTATCCCTCCAGCGTCCTCATGAACTGCATCCCCGCCAAGCTGGCGGGGGTGAAGGAGGTCTGCATGGTCACCCCCCCGGGGAAGGACGGCAAGATCCCCCCCAACATCCTGGCCGCCGCCCGCATCTGCGGGGTGGACCGGGTCTTCCGGGTGGGGGGCGCCCAGGCGGTGGCCGCCCTGGCCTATGGCACCGAGAGCGTGCCCAAGGTGGACAAGATCGTGGGCCCCGGCAACCAGTTTGTGGCCGAGGCGAAAAAGCAGGTCTTTGGCCAGGTGGGCATCGACATGGTGGCCGGGCCCAGTGAGATTCTGGTCATTGCCGACGGCAACTGCAATCCCCAGATCGTGGCAGCGGATCTCCTCAGCCAGGCCGAGCACGACCCCAACGCCTCCGCCGTCCTGGTCACCGACAGCGAGGAGCTGGCCCTGGCCGTCCAGGCCGCCATTGAGGAGCAGATCCCCAAGCTTTTGCGCAAGGACATCGCCCGGGCCTCCATCGACCGTAACGGCAAGATCATCCTGGCCCAGAGCCTGGACACCGCCGTGGAGATTTCCAACGAGATTGCCCCCGAGCACCTGGAGATCTGCGTGGACCAGCCCTTTGACTTTCTGAGCAAGATCACCAACGCCGGTTCCGTCTTCCTGGGCCGCAACTGCCCGGAGGCCTTGGGGGACTACTTCGCCGGCCCCAACCACACCCTGCCCACCAGCGGCACGGCCCGGTTCTCCAGCCCCCTGTCGGTGGACGATTTTGTCAAGAAGATGCAGTACACCTATTACACCAAAGACGCCCTGGCCAAAGCCCAGATGTCCGTGTCCAACTTTGCCAAGAAGGAGGGCCTCACCGGCCACGCCCGCAGTGTGGACATCCGCTTTGACCCCGCCGTAGTGGGGGAGGAACCATGAGCCGCTTTCTCAACGACAAGTACGCCGGCCTGACCGCGTACACCCCCGGGGAGCAGCCCCGGGACCGGCAATACATCAAGCTGAACACCAACGAGTCCCCCTACCCCCCCGCCCCGGCGGTCCTGTCCGCCCTGGGGGCGGAGGACATGGCCGACCTGCGCCTGTACTCCGACCCGGAGGGGACCGTGCTGCGGCAGAAGCTGGCGTGGCTGTACAAGGTCAAGCCCAACCAGGTCTTTCTGTCCAACGGCTCCGATGACATCCTGAGCTTTGCCTTCATGGCCTTCGGGGCCGACGGGGCGGTCTTTCCCAGCCTGACCTATAGCTTTTACCCCGTCTTTGCCGACCTGCACCAGGTGCCCTATGAGACCGTCCCCCTGCGGGAGGACTTCTCTGTGGACCCCGCCGCCCTGGCCGGCCGGGGGAAGCTGACGGTGCTGGCCAACCCCAACGCCCCCACGGGCCTGGCCCTCCCCCTGGACCAGGTGGAGGCCATCGTGGCCGCCGACCCCAGCCATGTGGTGGTGGTGGACGAGGCCTATGTGGACTTCGGGGCAGACTCCGCCGCGGCCCTGCTGGACAAGTATGATAACCTCCTGGTGGTCATGACCTATTCCAAGTCCCGCTCCATGGCGGGGGCCCGCCTGGGCTTTGCCCTGGGCAGCCGGGCCATCATCGAGGACCTGGAAAAGCTAAAGTATTCCACCAACCCCTATAACGTCAACCGCCTGACCCTGAAACTGGGGGAGGCGGCGGTGGACGCCGACGCCTATTTCCGCAAAAACGCCCAGCGGATCATGGCCACCCGGGCCAAGACCATGGCCGACCTGCGCCAGCTGGGCTTCACCATGCCCGACTCCCAGGCCAACTTCATCTTTCTCACCCATCCCAAGCTGGACGGGGAGACCTTTTACCGCCAGTGCAAGGACCGGGGCATCCTCATCCGCCACTTCTCCGACCCGGCCATCGCCCAGTATAACCGGGTGACCATCGGCACCGAGGACGAGATGGCCGTCTTTGTCCGGACGGCCCGGGAAATTTTAGCCGGGGAGGGATCGTGATGCGCCAGACCGAAATCACCCGCAAGACCGGGGAGACCGACATCACCCTCACCCTGAACTTAGACGGCACCGGCCGGCACGACATCCAGACCGGCGTGGGCTTCTTTGACCACATGCTCACCGGCTTTGCCCGCCACGGGTCCTTTGACCTCACCGTCCACTGCCAGGGGGACACCTGGGTGGACGACCACCATACCGTGGAGGACGTGGGCATCTGCCTGGGGATGGCCTTCGCCCGGGCTTTGGGGGAGATGCGGGGGGTGGAGCGCTTCGGCCACATCGCCCTGCCCATGGACGAGGCCCTGGTGCTGGCAGCGGTGGACCTGTCCGGCCGGGGGATGCTGTGCTGGGATGTCCCCATGCCCACGGCCAAGGTGGGCACCTTTGACACGGAGCTGGCCAAGGAGTTCTGGCTGGCCTTCACCCGGCAGGCAAACTGCACCCTCCACCTGCGCAAACTGGCAGGGGAGAACAGCCACCACCTCATTGAGGGGGTCTTTAAGGCCGCGTCCCGGAGCCTGAAGCAGGCCGTGGCCCTCACCGGGGGCAACGAGATCCCCTCCACGAAAGGAAGATTGGTATGATCGCGGTAATCGACTACGGCGTGGGGAACCTCTTCTCCCTCTGCCGCTCTCTGGAGGCCATCGGCCAGCAGCCGGTGGTCACCGGCGACCCGGACCTGCTGCGGCAGGCGGATAAACTGTTCCTCCCCGGCGTGGGGGCCTTTGCCGACGCGGCGGACAAGCTCCGCCAGACCGGCCTGGACCAGGTCATCTGCCAGGAGGCCGCCAAGGGCAAGCCCATCCTGGGCATCTGCCTGGGGATGCAGCTGCTCTTTGAGGAAAGTTTGGAGTTTGGCGCCTGGAAGGGGTTGGGACTCATCCCCGGCAAGGTGGTCCCCATGGAGGGGGTCATCCCCGCCGGCTATAAAATTCCCCACATCGGCTGGAACGCCCTCTGCTATCCCCGGGGGAAGGCCCATCCCCTCCTGGCAACCGTGCCCGAGGGGGAGTGCGTGTACTTTGTCCACTCCTTCTACGCCACCGACTGTGCCGATGCCGTCATCGCCACCACGGAATATGGCGCGGAGCTCACCGCCGCCGTGGCCAGGGGCAACGTCATGGGCTGTCAGTTCCACCCGGAGAAGAGCGGGGTCGTGGGACTGTCCATTCTGAAGACCTTCTGCGAAGGGAGTTGGTAAGATGCTGATATTTCCTGCCATCGACCTCTATGGAGGTCAAGCGGTCCGCCTGTACAAGGGGGACTATGACCAGATGACGGTTTACGACCCGGAGCCTTTGAATACGGTGGAAAAATTCGAGGCCGCCGGGGCTACCCACCTCCACCTGGTGGACCTGGAGGGGGCCAAGACCGGCCAGACCACGAACCTCCCCACCATCGAAAAGATCACCGCCCGCACAGGGCTCTTCGTGGAGGTGGGGGGCGGCATCCGCAGCATGGACACCGTCCGCCGCTACTTGGACGCCGGGGCCAGCCGGGTCATCCTGGGCACCGCCGCCGTCACCGACCCGGACTTTACCGCCCGGGCCGTGGCCGAATACGGGGACAAGATCGCCGTGGGGGCCGACCTGAAAGACGGCAAGGTGGCCATCAAGGGCTGGCTGGAGACCAGCCAGGACGGCTGGCAGACCTTTTTTGACCGGATGCAGCAGCTGGGCGTGAAAACCATCATCTGCACCGACATCTCCCGGGACGGGGCCATGCAGGGCACCAACCGGGAGCTCTACCGCACCCTGGCCGTCCGGTATCCCATGGACATCATCGCCTCGGGGGGCGTGTCCTCCTTGGAGGACATCCAGGCCCTGAAAGCCGCCGGGGTGGCCGGGGCCATCATCGGCAAGGCCTATTACACCGGCGCCATCGACCTGGCCCAGGCCATCGCCCTGGGAGAAGGAGGGAGAGCATGATCACCAAGCGCATCATCCCCTGCCTGGACGTGAAGGACGGCCGGGTGGTCAAGGGGGTCAACTTCCAGGGGCTCAGCGACGTGAGTTCCCCGGTGGAGCTGGCCGAATATTACACCAAGAGCGGGGCCGACGAGCTGGTCTTTTACGACATCACCGCCTCCGCCGAGGGCCGCAGCCTCTTCACCGACATCCTGCGCCAGACGGCCAGCCGGGTCTTCATCCCCCTGACCGTGGGCGGGGGCATCAACACCCTGGACGACTTTGACCGGGTCTTAAAATGCGGGGCCGACAAGGTCAGCGTCAACTCCGGGGCTATACGCAACCCCGACCTCATCCGCCAGGCCGCCCTGCGCTATGGCAGCCAGTGCGTGGTCCTCTCCGCCGACGTCAAGCGGGTGGACGGCCAGTTCCGGGTCTTTGCCCGGGGGGGCCGGGACGACACGGGCATGGAGGCCATCGGCTGGATCAAACGCTGCGTGGACCTGGGCGCCGGGGAAGTGGTGGTCAACTCCATCGACACCGACGGCGTCAAGGGGGGCTTTGACCTGGAGATGCTCGCTGCTGTGTGCGACGCGGTGAAGGTGCCGGTGATCGCCTCCGGCGGCGCGGGCAAGACCGAGGATTTCATAGAACTTTTCCACACCCTGCCGGGGGTGGATGCGGGGCTGGCGGCCTCGGTGTTCCACTTTGGCCAGATCGCCATTCCCCAGCTGAAGCAGGACCTGCGGGCCCAGGGTATTTTGGTACGGTAAGACCGGGAGGATAGCAACCATGATCGACATGGAAAAACTGAAGTTTGACGAAAAAGGCCTCATCCCCGCCATCGTGGTGGATGGGAAGAGCGGCCAGGTGCTCACCCTGGCCTATATGAACAAGGAGAGCCTGGAGATCTCCATCAAGGAAGAGCGCACCTGCTTCTGGAGCCGCTCCCGCCAGGAGCTGTGGCGGAAGGGGGAGACCTCCGGGGCGGTGCAGCACATCATCGACATCACCGCCGACTGCGACTACGACGCCCTGGTCATCCGGGTGAACAAGGACGGCCCCGCCTGCCACACGGGGGCGGAGTCCTGCTTCCACAACCCCCTCTTTGAGAGCGAGGAGAACACCGCCTTCTCCCTGGAGGGCTTAATGGACATGCTCCGGGGCCGGAAGGAGAGCCCCAAGGAGGGGTCCTACACTTCCTATCTCTTCGACAAGGGCATCGACAAGATCCTGAAAAAGGTGGGCGAGGAGTCCACCGAGGTCATCATCGCCGGCAAGGCCGAGGACAAGAAGGAGACCATTTACGAGATCGCCGACCTTGCCTACCACGTGATGGTCCTCATGCTCCAGCTGGGCATCAGCCTGGAGGACGTGCGGGACGAGCTGGCCTCCCGCCACGTCATCGACAAGAAGGTCAAGCAGGAGAAGATGACCTGACCGGGAAAGGAGACCGCCATGGACGAACTCTCCGGCCTGCCCCTGGCCCTGATCTTTGAGGAATTTTTCGACAAGGACAAGAAGAAGGACGAGGACAAGCAGCAGGAGCAGGACCCCAAGGAGCAAAAGAAACCGTAAAACGGCGGCTGGCGCAGCCCTGCGCCAGCCGCCGCTGCCCTGCTTTGGCCGCCCGGTCTCATGAAAATGCTGCTTTCAGGCACCCGCGGTCAGGCCGCGGGTGCCCCTCCTTGGCGTTTTTTCTAAGTATAATATATAGATTATGACACCATAAGGTTAAATTCACCCTTGACGGGTGGGAAAAAGCGTGGTAAAATGAATCCGCTATTAAGGAAGGAATGGTTTTGTATGAAAAAGCAGACCATCAGCAAGAACAGCGCATTCGCCTTTACCTACTATTACTTTATCTCCTACAAGGGAATAGAGTAATGGCAATTTGTGCTGGATAAAATTGCGGTCCTTCCCAAGAGAGTTGGAAGAACACCATACGCCACACAGATTCCGTTCTGTGTGGCGTGTTTTTTTGTGTCCGCCCGCTGGAACGGCAGGGTGTGGCCCATGGAAAGGAGAACATACTATGATCGCAGTCTTAAAGCCCGGCGCTTCGCCGGAACGCACCCAGCATCTCATCCACTGGCTGGAGGAGCAGAACTTAGGGGTCCACGTCTCCCACGGGGAGTACCAGACGGTGCTGGGTCTCATTGGCAACACCTCTAAGGTGGACATGGAGATGATCCAGAGCCTGGACATCGTGGAGACGGTGACCCGGGTTTCCGACCCCTTCAAGGCGGTCAACCGCAAGTTCCATCCCGAGGACACCGTCATCCAGGTGGGCCCCGCCGCCATCGGCGGGGGCCACTTCGGCCTCATCGCCGGCCCCTGCTCGGTGGAGACCGAGGAACAGATCACCTTCGTGGCCCAGGAGGTGAAAAAGGCCGGGGCCACCTTCCTGCGGGGCGGCGCCTTCAAGCCCCGTACCTCCCCCTATGACTTCCAGGGCCTGGGGGCCGAGGGCATCCGCCTGCTGCTGGAGGCTAAGAAGGCCACCGGCCTGCCCATCGTCACCGAGCTCATGGACATCCGCAACTTAGACCTCTTCGAGGAGGTGGACGTCATCCAGGTGGGCGCCCGGAACACCCAGAACTTCGACATGCTCAAGGAGCTGGGAAAGACCAACAAGCCCATCCTCCTCAAGCGGGGCCTGGCGGGCACCATCAAGGAGCTGCTCATGAGCGCCGAGTACATCATGGCCAACGGCAACGAGAACGTCATCCTCTGCGAGCGGGGCATCCGCACCTATGAGTCCACCTACACCCGCAACACCCTGGACCTGTCCGTGGTCCCCGTCCTCAAGGGCCTGACCCACCTGCCCGTGGTGGTGGACCCCAGCCACGCCACCGGCCACGCCTACCTGGTAGAGCCCATGGCCATGGCCGCCGCCGCCGCCGGGGCCGACGGCATCATGATCGAGGTCCACAACGATCCCCCCCACGCCCTGTGCGACGGGGCCCAGTCCCTGACCCCCGAGCAGTTCCGCCACACCGCCGGGAAGATCCTGCGCATCCGGGAGGCGATGGAGGGATGACCGTCGGCATCATCGGCTTAGGGCTCATCGGCGGCTCCCTGGCCAAGGCCTACCAGCGGGGGGAAGGGATCACCGTCCTGGGCTGGGACAAGGACCCCTCCATCACGGAGTTTGCCGAAATCGCCCAGGCCATCCAGGGGCCCCTCACCGACGACCGGCTCGGCGAGCTGGATCTCCTCCTCCTGGCCACCTACCCGGAGGCGGTGGTGGAGCACATGACCCGTCTGGCCCCCCTGCTGTCCAAAGAGACCATGGTCATCGACTGCGCCGGCACCAAGGAGAAGGTGTGCGCCGGAGTCTTTCCCCTGGCCGAGCAGTATGGCTTCCCCTTCCTGGGGGGCCACCCCATGGCGGGCACCCACTACTCGGGCTTCCGGGCCAGCCGGGCCGACCTCTTCGACGGGGCCCCCATGGTCATCGTGCCCCCCCGGTTCGACGACATCCGCCTGCTGGACCGGGCCAAAACCCTCTTGGCCCCGGTGGGCTTTGGGCGCATCTCCATCACCACCGCCAAGGAGCACGACCAGCGCATCGCCTTCACCTCCCAGATGGCCCACGTGATCTCCAATGCGTACATCAAGAGCCCCACCGCCCGGCAGCACGACGGCTTTTCCGCCGGCAGCTACAAGGACCTGACCCGGGTGGCCTGGCTCAACCCCGCCATGTGGGCCGAGCTTTTTTTGGAAAACCGAGACAACATGCTCTTTGAGCTGGATACCCTCATCGCCGCCCTGGGCCAGTACCGCAAGGCCATCGAGGACAACGACTTCGACACCCTCTGCCGCCTGCTGGACGAGGGCAGAAGGATCAAAGAGGAGGTAGACGGGAAATGACCACGGTAACCGTCCAAGCATCCCACACCTATGACGTGAAGATCGCCCGGGGCCTGCTGGCTTCCGTAGGACAGGAGGCCGCCCGGGCCTTCCGGGGCCGCACGGCGGCGGTGGTCTCCGACACCAACGTGGCCCCCCGCTACCTGGAGGCCGTGGCCGACAGCCTGAAGGGGGAGGGCTTCCGGGTGTGCTCCTTCGTCTTTCCCGCCGGGGAGGAGCACAAGAACGGGAGCACCTATCTGAACCTGCTGGAGTTTCTGGCCCAGGAGCACATCACCCGGGCCGACGGCCTCATCGCCCTGGGGGGCGGCGTGGTGGGGGACCTGACAGGGTTTGCCGCCGCCACCTTCCTGCGGGGCATCCCCTTTGTGCAGCTGCCCACCACCCTGCTGGCGGCGGTGGATGCCTCCGTGGGGGGCAAGACCGCCATCGACCTGCGGGGGGGCAAGAACCTGGCCGGGGCCTTTTATCAGCCCAAGGCCGTCCTGTGGGACCTGGCCACCCTGGCCACCCTCCCCGCCGAGACCTTTGCCGACGGCTGCGCCGAGGTCATCAAGTACGGCATGATCGGGGACGCGGCCCTGCTGGACAAGCTGGAGAAAATTGACCTGGCCGCCGACCCGGAGGAAGTGGCCGCCCGGTGCATCGCCCAAAAACGGGACCTGGTGGAGCAGGACGAGTTTGACACCGGCGCCCGGCAGCTCTTGAACTTGGGCCACACCATCGGCCACGGGGTGGAGGCCTGCAGCGACTACACCATCTCCCACGGCAAGGCGGTGGCCATCGGCATGACCCTGGTCACCCGGGCGGCGGTCTCCTTCGGCCTGTGCCCGGCGGCGGTGCTGGTGCGCCTGACCGCCTTGTTGGAAAAATACCACCTGCCCACGGCCACCGATTATACCGCCCGGGAACTGTATGAAAAGACCCTGTCGGACAAAAAGCGGGCAGGGGACACCATCACCTTAGTGGTCCCCGTGGCCTGGGGCCGCAGCCGGCTGGAAAAGGTGCCGGTGGGGGACCTGCTGACCTGGATCGAAAGGGGGCTTGCCCAGTGACCGTCACCATCCAACCGGGCGCTGCCCAGGGGACCCTGGCCGCCATCCCCTCCAAATCGGCGGCCCACCGGCTGCTGCTGTGCGCGGCCCTGGCAGACCGCCCCACCCGGGTGGTCTGCCCCCAGTCCTCCCAGGACATCGACGCCACCCTCCGCTGCCTGCAGGGGTTGGGGGCGCAGATCACCAAGCGGGAGGACGGCTATGACGTCACCCCCCTGGACCGGGACCGGTCGGCCCAGGGGGCGGTGCTGGACTGCGGGGAGAGCGGCTCCACCCTCCGCTTCCTCCTGCCGGTGGCGGGGGCCCTGGGGGCCCGGGTCACCTTCCAGACCGCCGGCCGCCTGGTCCAGCGGCCCATGGGGCCCTTGGCAGAGCAGCTGGAGGAAAACGGCTGCACCGTGACCATCGACCAGGAAAAGAAGACCATCGCCATCGCCGGCCGCCTCATGCCGGGGGTCTACCGGCTGCCGGGGAACGTGTCCTCCCAGTTCATCAGCGGCCTGCTCTTCGCCCTGCCCCTGCTCTCCGGCAGCAGTGAGCTGCTGGTGGCCGGGGAGCGGGAGTCGGCCAGTTACCTGGCCCTGACCCTCCGGGCCCTGGCGGACTTTGGGGTGGAGCCCAGGGAAAGCCCCGGGGGCTGGACCGTCCTGCCCCAGCTCTGCCGCAGCCCCGGCCTGGTCCGGGTGGAGGGGGACTGGTCCAACGCCGCCCCCTGGCTGTGCCTGGGGGCCCTGGGAGGGGAGAGCGTCACCGTCACCGGCATGGATGGAAACTCTCTGCAGGGGGACAAGGCCATCTGCCAGGTGCTGGCGAGGATGGGGGCCCGCATCAGCGTCACCGGCGACCGGGTGACTGCCCTGTGGGGCAGACGGACCCCCACGGACATCGACGCCAGGGACATCCCCGACCTGGTGCCGGTGCTGGCCGCCGTGGCGGCGGCCACCCCGGGGACCACCCGCATCACCGGGGCCGCCCGCCTGCGCCTGAAGGAGTCTGACCGGCTGGAGACCACCGCCCGGGCCCTCAACGCCCTGGGGGGCCAGGTGAGCCAGACCGAGGACGGGCTCATCATCCAGGGCCGCGCTGCCCTGGAAGGGGGCCGGGTGGACGCCGCCGGGGACCACCGCATCGCCATGGCCGCGGCCGTGGCCTCGGGGGCCTGTACCGGCCCGGTGGAGGTCCTTGGGGGCCAGGCTGTGGACAAATCCTACCCGGACTTTTGGAAAAGCCTGCGCCTTTTGGGAAAAAAGGTGGAGGAAGACCCCTTTAGGCCTTGACGGACCGGCGGGGATATTACATAATGAGGACATTGTAGTGTTATGAGCAGTATTTATCACGGTCAACTGACCGTTTCCATCTTTGGCCAGTCCCACGCCCCGGCCATCGGGGTGACGGTGGACGGCCTGCCCGCCGGGGAAGCCGTGGACCTGGAGGAGCTGCAAGCCTTCCTCAGCCGCCGGGCCCCCGGCACCGGGGCCTGGTCCACCACCCGGAAGGAGGCCGACCGGCCGGAGTTCCTCTCCGGCCTGGATAAGGGCCGCACCTGCGGCGCCCCGTTGGCAGCGGTCATCCGCAACACCAACACCCGCTCCAAGGACTATGAGAATTTACGGGACATCCCCCGCCCCGGCCACGCCGACTTCACCGCCCAGGTGAAGTACGGGGGCTTTCAGGACGTGGCAGGGGGCGGCCACTTCTCCGGCCGCCTCACCGCCCCCCTGTGCATCGCCGGGGGCATCTGCAAGCAGATCCTGGCCCGCCGGGGGATCTATGTGGGGGCCCACATTGCCGCCATCGGGGGCATCCCCGACCGGGACTACGACCCGGTGGACCTGTCCCGGGAGGACCTGCTGGCCCCCGCCGGGAAACCCTTCCCCGTCCTGGACGACGGGGCGGGGGAGCGGATGCAGGCCGCCATCGCCCGGGCCAAGGAGGAACTGGACTCCCTGGGCGGCATCATCCAATGTGGGGTCATCGGCCTGCCCGTGGGCTTAGGGGACCCCATGCTGGACGGCATGGAGAACCGCATCGCCCGGCTGATCTTTGCCATCCCCGCCGTCAAGGGGGTGGACTTCGGCGCAGGCTTTGCCGCCGCCGCCCTGCGGGGCAGCCAGAACAACGACCCCTTTTATTGGGACGGAGACACCGTCAAAACCCGCACCAACCATGCCGGAGGCATTTTGGGGGGGATCACCAACGGGATGCCTCTGGTCTTTCGGGCGGCAGTGAAGCCCACCCCTTCCATCGCCCGGCCCCAGCAGAGCGTCAGCCTGTCCCGGCGGGAGGACACCATATTAGAAATCCACGGTCGCCACGACCCCTGCATCGTCCCCCGGGCGGTGCCCTGTGTGGAGGCTGCCGCGGCCATCGCCGTCTATGACGCGCTGCTGGAGCAGCAGGAAAGGAGCAGACAACCATGAATTTAGAAGAACTGAGAGAAGAGATCGACGCCATTGACGAAACCTTAGTCCAGGCCTTTGCCCAGCGCATGGACGTGGTGGCCCGGGTCAGCCAGGCCAAGAAGGAGCAGGGCCTGCCCACCCTGGACCCCGCCCGGGAGCGGGACAAGCTGGCCGACATCGCCGCCAAGCTCCCCCCGGAGTTGGAGCAGTACGGCTACGCCCTCTGGTCCATGCTCTTTGAGATCAGCCGGGGCTACCAGAACGCCATGAACCCCCAGCCCTCCGCCCTGCGCCAGGAGATCCAGGCGGCCATGGAGAATACCCCCAACCTCTTCCCCCCCTCTGCCACCGTGGCTTGCCAGGGGGTGGAGGGCGCCTATTCCCAGCTGGCCTGTGAAAAGCTCTTCAAGCACCCCCAGGTGATGTACTTCGGCTCCTTCGAGAGCGTTTTCTCCGCCATCGAGAACGGCTTCTGCGACTACGGCGTGCTCCCCCTGGAGAACAGCACCGCCGGCTCCGTCAAGCAGATCTATGACCTGATGCTCCACCACAGCAGCTTCAAGATCGTCCGCTCCACCCGCATGAAGATCGACCACAACCTGGTGGCCAAGAAGGGCACCAAGATGAGCGACGTCAAGGAGATCTTCTCCCATCCCCAGGCCATCAGCCAGTGCGCGGCCTATCTGGAAAAGCTGGGCAAGGACGTGAAGATCACCCCCTGTGAGAACACCGCCGCCGCCGCCGCCGCCGTGGCCCAGTCCGACCGCACCGACGTGGCCGCCATCGCCTCCCACAGCTGCATCGCCCTGTACGGCCTGGAGCGCCTGGCCGCTGACATCCAGGACCGGAGCAACAACTACACCCGCTTCATCTGTATCTCCAAAAAGCTGGAGATTTATCCGGGGGCGGACAAGACCTCCCTCATGGTGGTCCTGCCCCACCGGCCGGGCTCCCTGTATCAGATCCTGGCCCGGTTCTACACCCTGGGCCTGAACCTCATCAAGCTGGAAAGCCGGCCCCTGCCCGACCGGGAGTTCGAGTTCATGTTCTACTTCGACCTGGAGACCTCGGTCTATTCCGAGGAATTCATCCGCATGGTGGACGACCTGTCCGCTGTCTGCGAGGAGTTCCAGTACTTGGGAAGCTATAGTGAGGTGATCTGATGCGCTGCGGACTGTTGGGAGAAAAACTGGGGCACAGCTATTCCCGCGAGCTGCACGCCCTGTTCGGGGACTATGACTATGAGCTCTTTGAAGTGCCGCCGGTGGAGTTAGGGGATTTCGTGCGGAAACGGGATTTCCAGGGTCTGAACGTGACCATCCCCTACAAGACCACCATGCTGGCCATCTGCGACGAGATCACCGAGGCCGCTGCCGCCATCGGCAGCGTGAACACGGTGGTCAAGCAGCTGGACGGCTCCCTGCTGGGGGACAACACCGACGCGGCAGGCTTTGAGGGCATGGTGTGGAAGAGCCGGATACGCATCCGGGACCGGAAGTGCCTGGTGCTGGGCTCCGGCGGGGCCAGCCTGGCGGTGCAGTATGTGCTGCAGAAGCTGGGGGCGGGGGAGATCGTGGTCATCTCCCGCACCGGGGAGGACAACTATTCCAACCTGGACAAGCACAAGGACGCGGCCGTCCTCATCAACACCACCCCCGTTGGCATGTATCCCAACACCGCCGCTTCCCCTGTGGACCTGCGCAGCTTTCCCCGGTGCGAGGGGGTCATGGACCTGATCTACAACCCCGCCCGCACCGCCCTCATCCAGCAGGCCGAGGCGCTGAAGATCCCCGCCATCGGCGGGCTGTATATGCTGGCCGAGCAGGCCCGCTGCGCCAGCCAGATCTTTACCGGGGAGGTCATCCCCGCCATCCGCTCCATGGAGGCCTATCACATCATGCGCCGCCGGAAGGAAAACCGCATCCTCATCGGCATGCCCGGCTGCGGCAAGAGCACCGTGGGCCAGGCCCTGGCCGAGATGCTGGACCGCCCCTTTGTGGACTGCGACCAGGAGCTGGAAAAGGTCCTGGGCATGCCCGCCGGGGAGTACATCACCCACCATGGCGAGGCCGCCTTCCGGGCCCAGGAGACCGCCCTGCTCAAGGAGCTGGGCAAGGCCTCCGGCCTGGTCATCGCCACCGGGGGCGGGTGCGTGACCCGGGCGGAGAACTATCCCCACCTGCACCAGAACGGCACCATCATCTTCCTGGAGCGGGAGCTGTCCAAGCTGCCCAAGAAGGGCCGCCCCCTCTCCCTGCGGGGGAACCTTCAGGACATGTACACCATGCGTCTGCCCATGTACCGGCGCTTTGCAGATGTGACCGTGGCCAACGACGGCCCGGTGGAGACCGTGGCCAAGCGCGTGGAGGAAGCCTATGAACGTATTAGTGATTAACGGCCCCAACCTGAACCTGTTGGGCATCCGGGAGCCCGACCTCTACGGCCGCCAGGACTACGCCGCCCTGGTGGCCCTGGTGGAGGAGACCTGCCGGCAGGCGGGCATGACCGTGGAGGTCTTTCAGTCCAACCACGAGGGGGCCATCGTGGACAAGATCCAGCAGGCTCTGGGGAAGTTTGACGGCATCGTCATCAACCCCGCCGCCTACACCCACACCAGCGTGGCCATTCTCGACGCCCTGAAGGCGGTGGCCCTGCCGGCGGTGGAGGTCCACATCTCCGATGTCTCCCAGCGGGAGGATTTCCGGCAGATCTCCTACGCGGGCATGGCCTGCATCAAGACCTACATGGGCCTGGGACTGGAGGGCTACCGCCAGGCCCTGCTCTACCTGAAGGACTATCTGGATGCCCGCTGACCATTTCACAGATTATAAAAAAACGGGTCCGTTGCAAAATGAGGCCATAAAAACGAGCGAGGTTTGGAGCCCGAAAGGGTTTCCAAACCTCGCCGTTTGCTTTATTCTTAGTTTGTGAAGGCAAAGAAAAAGCAAGACCAGTGTACCGTATATGAGCGCCACGGTCAACTAGTACTTGCACTAAATTCAGAAATGATGATACCGGAAAACGCACCCGTCCGTCTGCTAAGCGCCCAGCTTGAGGAACTGGAGTATGGGAAACTGTACGCAGCGTATTCTCCCAAAGGGAGAAAATCGGCGGCGGATCCACGGGTTCTGTTCAAGGTATTGGTCCACGGGTATCTATGCGGAATCTACTCCAGCCGGAAACTGGAGGAGGCCTGTCAGTACCGGATCGACTTCAGGTGGCTGCTGGAGGACCAGAAAGCGCCGGACCACAGCACCCTGGCTCGGTTCCGCACCGGGCGCTGTAAAGAAGCGGTGGAGGATCTGTTCTACCAGTTTGTCCGCAAACTGGAGAAAATGGGCGAAACAGACCACAAAGCGGTCTTTCTGGACGGGACCAAGCTGGAAAGCCGGGCAGGACGGTATACGTTTGTCTGGCGGAAGAGTGTGGAAAAGCAGCAGGCCCGCGTAGAGGAAAAATTGAAATCCTTGACGGGATTGACCACATCCACCGCAGTGCGCTCACTGCTGGAAGAAGAAGCCAGGAAGATCGTGTTTGTCAGCGGCAAAGGCAGCCGCAAAAGCCAAGCTCAGCGGGATTGGGAGGAAAAGCAGGCTCTTCTGGAGCGATGGGAACGGTATGAAGGCATCCTTT
Source organism: Candidatus Evtepia faecigallinarum (assembly GCA_019115225.1). GTDB lineage: Bacteria > Bacillota > Clostridia > Oscillospirales > Oscillospiraceae > Evtepia > Evtepia faecigallinarum. The sequence continues at coordinate 936 of DXEA01000104.1, read as the reverse complement.
CCACCATGGGAGAAGAGCGCAACAGCTATTCCAAAACCGACCCGGATGCCACCTTCATGCGGATGAAGGAAGACCACATGAGAAATGGCCAGCTCAAACCTGGGTACAATGTCCAAATTGCGGTAAACAGCGAATATATTACCGGGTTGGAGGTGTTCTCAGACCGTGCGGATGTGAGGACGCTGCGTCCCATGCTGGAGAAGCTGTCCCAATGGCACCAGACTCGCTACGAGGAAGTGGTGGCGGACGCGGGTTATGAAAGCCTGGAGAACTATCTGTATCTGGAGCAGAATGGCCAGATGTGCTTCATAAAGCCCACCAACTACGACCAGAAGCGGACCAAGAAATTTCGCAAGCAGGTGGGCCGCATTGAGAACATGGAATATGACCCCGAAGAGGACAGCTTCACCTGCGCCCAGGGCAGGAAGCTGTCCCTGAGACGGGAGACCACGGAATGGCAAGATGGACAGCTTGTATCCACCGCCTGGTACCGGTGTGAAGATTGCGGCGAATGTCCCTGCCGGGCACAGTGCTGCCGAGCCAAGGACCAGAACAAGCCCAAGGAGATCGTTCTCCAGAAGACCTTCTGGGAGAAACGGGAGCAGGCGGCCAAAAACATCATGACGGAACGCGGGATCCATCTGCGCCTTTGCCGCTCCATCCAGGTGGAGGGGGCCTTTGGCCTGCTCAAAAACGACTTTGGATTCCGCCGCTTTCTGACCTGGGGTAAAGCCAACATCCGCACGGAGCTGTTCCTGCTGGCCCTGGCCTTTGATCTGAAAAAGCTGTGGATGAAGCGGGAACAGGGTAGGCTCCAGACCCGTGTGTCTGAGAAAATGACGGCGTAGCCCCGCAAAAACAGAAAAGTTTTCCACATAGACGCAGGCAAACGGTCTGGGTCTGGTTTGTTATACACATTTTGGCTGAGCAGAGCCT
>DXEA01000103.1 GCA_019115225.1 Candidatus Evtepia faecigallinarum | reverse complement strand
GCCTGACGGTACGGTATGCCCCTCGTGCGGCGCGTCCGCTGCCCCGGGCGTGAAATTCTGTCCGGAATGCGGGGCGCCGCTCTCCCGGCAGAGCGAATAAACAGACAATGAATCTGAATATCTGGAGGGATCTGTTTTACAGGCCACTATTGACACGCTGCAAGGACAGCTTGAAGTGAAAGACCGGCAGATTGAACAGCAGGTGCAGACCATTACCCGGCTTACTGACGCACTGGCCGCCGTTCAGCAGACAGCAGCAGCGGCCCAGGCTCTTCACGCGGGAACTATTAAACAACAGCTATCTGATGGGAGCGGCACTGAGCAGGAGGAACGAAAGGAAAGTTGGATTAGTAGATTGTTTAGGAAAAATGAATGATATGCCCGGCGGTATGTGCTCCTGGTGATTTATGATGTGCTGGACGGCGAGAGGGTGACTTACCAAAAGGGAGAGGAGACCATTGTGGCCAAAGCGGAGGCATACGGTAATCCCAGCACCTTTTCCATCTCTGCTGAGGAGCAGGAGATGGGTACCGAGCTGAAGGTCACCCTGCTGCAGCCCTGCGAGGGCTTGTCCAAACAGGGAAAAGAGTGAGCCATAACCGCCGTGGCGGATCGTACGGTATCTGGAAAACGAGCTTTTGATACACAGCAGCGTGGTCCAGATCACCAGCGACTGCTGGTCACTCCGCCTGACCATCCATCGGGGCCGTCCCACACAAGCACACAGCATTGTCAGAAAGGAAGGAAACAAACGATGAAAGAAAAACAAAGCATTATTAAGTTCCTGATTCTGGCGGTCATCCTGGCAGTGGCCCTGACCGCCGGCTTTGCCACTGGTGCCATGAAAACGGCGGCCCTGACCGCCGACTGGACCCTCAGCCTGAGGGCTATCCTGCGTCTGGCGGCCATGGCGGCAGGGGTGCTGCTGGCGGAGTGGGTGGCGGAGTTCTTCTTGACCCTCTGCAAGCCCAGGACCCACCGGGCCCGGTCCATCCTCTCCATCACCCGTAGCCTCCTGCGCTATGCCGCAGCCATTTTCATCCTCTGCTGGGGTCTACACCTCCTGGGTGTGAATATTCTGGCTATTGTGGCCAGCCTGGGTGTTTTGGCCTTAATCGTCGGCTTTGCCGCCGACAGCATCATCGCCGACCTGGTCACGGGCGTGTTCATCCTCTTTGATAGCCAGTACAATGTGGGGGACATCATAGAGGTGGACGGCTTCCGGGGCGTGGTGACGGACATCGGCATCCGCACCACCTCTATCACCGACGCCAGCGAGAACATCAAGATTGTAAACAATGCGGATATGCGGAACATCCTCAACCGTTCCGACCACGTGTCCAAGTCCTTTTGCGACATCTCCATCCCCTATACCTGTGATCTGGAGGCACTGGAGGAGAAATTCCCGTCCCTGCTGGAGGAGATCCGGCAGAAGCGTGCGGACGTCATGTTGGACACGCCGGTCTACCTGGGGGTGCAGCAGCTGGCTGACAGCGCCGTGGTGCTGCGTTTCTGCGTGGACGTGAAAGAAAAGGACATCTATGGCGGTGCGCGGATCCTCAATCGGGATCTGCTCTTGGGCCTGCGCCAGCTGGGTGTGGAGTGCCCCTTCCCCCAGCTGGACGTCCACTCTATGTGAGCCATGGGCGGGCAGAATCTGCGGAACGCGCCGCCGATGGAGCGGAGCGCACCGCCAAAGGAATGGAAACTTCCCCCGGAGTTCATCCTGCCCTGGGAGCCTGGCGTCCCGGAGGAGCCCCGCCCCGGGGCGGAGGCGGCCCCGCTTCCCCCGGAGTTTCAGGGCGGCGGCAGGGGTGCGCCCCGGAATCGGGAGCGCCGGCGGGGCTGGCGGATACTGGCCTCCGTCGCCATGGCCCTTCTGTTGACAGTAGCGGCCGCCGTCCCGGCAGCGGAGCTCCCCTCTCCCGAGCCGCCGACGTCAGCCGGGGACCCGCTCCCCACGGTGCCGCCGGAGACCACGCCTCCGGGCGGAGAGGAAAGCCCCGGCCCAGTCCAGACGCCGGAACCCATCACTTTTTTCTCGGCCATGATGAACGGATCCGAGGGTTTTTTGCAGGTGGCCTTCCCGGAGCCAGAGACCATTGCCTCGGCCAAGGTCACCCAGTTTGACACCATCACCCAGCGTCCTTTTTATGAGGATACTTTCGGTGAGGGCATCCCCCGGGCGGACATCGATGCCGGGCTGTATACCGCTTTCTATGTGGTTTATCCCCCGGATTTCGACGACTACTGGGCAGAGGCGGGGGCGGACACCTACCCCACCTTTGAGATGCGTCTGACGGTGGAACAGGTAAATGGGGAAACGGAGACCTACACCGCTGCCGACTTGGGCCGATGCCCCCAGCTGCGGGGAGAGTATGATGAAACAACCAACACCGTGACGATGAAGGTCTGGTGGGACGACGGGGAGGACTTCCCACAGGTGGTGCCCGTCGCGCCGGAGCAGGCCGAGGGCGACACCCTAAGCGTCACCGTCTATGTGGACGGGGAGCCCCTGCCGCCGGAGGCCTATGCCCTGAGCCAGGTGCGCGAGGAATCCCAGTACTCCACCTCGGACAATCCAGATGTGCTTCTGACGAGATACACCTACATCACCGTGGCCACCGCCTCCCTGCCCCAGCCTCTGGCTGCGGAGTCCGCCCTGAGCTGCGCCGTCCACATGACCCTCTCCGGCCAGCCTTTTACCTATAGTCTGCCTATCAGCACTGCCCCGAGGGACATCTACTGGTAAGTTTTTATGATGAGTAATTTGTATCAACTGAGTCCAGTGTTTCATCGGACAAAGGCATCCGATATTGGTGTGGTCGACTCCATGGCCTTTGCAAAAGCGCATATGCATATCTATGGCAAATGAATCGAGAGTATTCCGGCTGCCCGCCGATATGAGTACCCAGGTAGTGGCGAACGCCGTATCGTCGTTCCTGTCCTCCGCCAAAGGGATGGAGGTACAGAGCGCCGAAACCACAGAAGGCTATGTGGTGCAGGGCCGTCAGGAAAAAGACGGCTGGAAGA
>DXEA01000102.1 GCA_019115225.1 Candidatus Evtepia faecigallinarum | reverse complement strand
TCCCTCCAGTTCAAGAAGGAGACCGAGGACGCCGACGACGCCGAGCTGGACATCATCGGCCAGTTCGGCGTGGGCTTCTACTCCGCCTTCATGGTGGCCGACAAGGTCACGGTGATCTCCAAGGCCTACGGCTCCGATTCCGCCTGGAAGTGGGAGTCCGAGGGGGTGGACGGCTACACCATCGAGCCCTGCCAGAAGGACACCGTGGGCACCGAGGTCATCATGTCCATCAAGGCCGACACCGACGATGAGAAGTACGGGGACTATCTGGACGAGTATGCCCTGTCCAACCTGGTCAAGAAGTACTCCGACTACATCCGCTATCCCATCCGCATGGAGATGACCCACAGCCGCCAGAAGCCGAAACCCGAGGACGCCGGCGACGACTACAAGCCCGAGTACGAGCAGGTCAAGGAGTGGGAGACCGTCAACTCCATGGTCCCCATCTGGCAGCGGCCCAAGAGCAAGGTCACCCAGGAGGAGTACAACGACTTTTACAAGTCCAAGTTCGGCGACTGGCAGGACCCCCTGCTGTCTGTCCACGTGGCCGCCGAAGGTAACTTTGAGTACAAAGCCCTGCTGTACATTCCCGGCCAGGTGCCCATGAACTACTTCACCACCGACTTCAAGAAGGGCCTGCAGCTCTACTCCTCCGGGGTGATGATCATGGACAAGTGCCCCGACCTGCTGCCCGACCATTTTAGCTTCGTCCAGGGTATCGTGGACACCCCCGACGTCTCCCTGAATATCTCCCGTGAGATGCTCCAGCACGACCGGCAGCTGAAGGTCATTGCCAACAACATTGAAAAGAAGATCAAGAACGAGCTGGTCAAGCTCATGAAGGACGACCGGGAGAAGTACCAGCAGTTCTGGACCGCCTTTGGCATGCAGTTCAAATACGCCCTCATGAACGCCTATGGCCAGAACCGGGACACCATCCGGGACCTGCTGCTCTTCTGGTCCTCCAAGGAAAACAAGCTCACCTCCCTGAAGGAGTATGTGGACCGGATGCCCGAGTCCCAGGAGAAGATCTATTATGTCTGCGCCGACTCCGTGGACCACGCCTCCAAGATGCCCCAGGCTGAGCGGGTGCTGAAGGCCGGCTATGAGGTCCTCTACCTGACGGTGGACGAGGACGAGATCGTCCTGCAAATGCTGGAGAACGCCTATGACAAGCCCTTCGTCTCCGTCTCTGACGAGAACGCCCTGCCCGTCACCGACGCCGAGAAGGCCAGCGTGGAGCAGGCCGAGAAGGACCACAAGGAGCTCTTGGAATTCGCCCAGGAGACCCTGAAGGGCGAAGTGTCCAAGGTCCGCATCTCCAAGATCCTCCAGAGCGGCGCCGTGTGCCTGACCGCCGAGGGCCCGGTCTCCCTGGAGATGGAGAAGTATTTCCGCAAAATGCGCCGGGACTTCCCCATGAGCGCCCAGCGGGTGCTGGAGCTCAACCCCGACTCCTCTGCCTTCCAGGCCCTGTGCAAGGCCTATGAGGAGGACAAGGAGAAGGCAGCGGCCTATGTGGAGGTCCTGTACAACCAGGCCCTCATCATCGCCGACCTGCCCCTGCCCGACCCCGCCCACTATGCCGAGCTGGTGTGCGGCCTGATGCAGTAAGAAAAAAACACGGACCGCCGGAGAGACCTCCGGCGGTCCGTTTCTCTTGCCGGCATAGGGCAAAAAAGTCCCCGCTCCCACCAAAGGGGGAAGCAGGGACCACAGGCCATCTCTCTGCCGGGGCCGGAGAAGCCTTTGGGACGGGTCAGCTTTCCAGCTTGCTGCGGATGTAGGGGCCCACCTGGTCGCCGCTGACCTGGAGGACGAACCCCACCTGGTTTTCAATGAGGGCCTCCGCCCGCTGGAGCACCCCTTCGTCGGAAGCGCCCAGCTTTTTTCCTGCGGCGGTCAAATCCCGCTTGCGCTGGTAGATGCACAGGGCCAAGCAGATCAGGTCCCGCAGGTCACACTCCTTCACGATTTCCTGAAACCGGGCCAGCCGGGCCTTGCGGTCCTCGATCCAGGGGAAGGTGAGACCCTTGACCGACAGGATCATCCGGTCCAGCTCCTCCCGGTCAGGCAGCCGGGACATTTTGCTCACCAGCGCGGGGCTGCCGGTGGGCACGAAAATGGTGGAGGCCGGGTTGCTGACAGGTTTCAGGATGTAAAATTCTTTCGGAGCTTCTTTCCTGGCGAGACTGTCCAGCCGCACGTCGTCCACCAGACAGACGCCGTTGCAGGCATAGCGGACGTACTCGCCCTTCTGGTATGTATCTGCCATAATTGGGTCCTCCTTTCCGTATGAGTCCTCCCCCGCCGGCCCCGGCCAGCGAACGAAGAAAAAAGCGGCCAACCAGCGGGGACGCGTTGTAAAGCCGCTTTGTCATGGATGATTGATTACAGTATACCAAAATTTTCATGAATTTTCAAAGGTTTCTTTTAGAAAACAGACAATTTTTCTCCCCATCCCCCTCTGCCGCCCCCCAACCGGGCCCTTCCCCTGTCCTCCGCCGGCACACATTCCGCCGCCCCGCCGCTGCCGGAGGCTCCGGAAAAAGACCCGGCGCCGCCGGAAATCTCGGACAAAAATCCCCCCGGCCGCCAAAGGCGGCCGGGGGGATTGGGGGACCGGCGTCCCGGGCCCGGGTTGCTGTTTGAAAAAAAGCTTACAGGCCTTTGGCCCAGGCCACCACGGCGGCCTCGTTGTCGTCGGGCTCGCCGTCCACCTTCAGGGGCTCACAGACCAGGTTGGCGCCGCACGCCGTCACCTTCTTGCTCAAAATGTCCGCCGACCAGCAGAAGTAGTCCTCATAGTTCTCCTTGTCTCCCAGGCCGAACACGGCCACGTTCTTGTCCTTGAGCAGGGCCGCCGTCATGCGGTTTTCATAATAGGGCAGAAAGTCCTCCTGCAGCTCCCCCAACCCCATGGTGGAGCAGCCGTAGATCACCAGGTCCGCCCCCTGCACCAGGGCATCGTCCTTGGCGTCGGTCACATAGACCACCTGGGTCTCATACCCCGTCAGGTTCTCTGCGATCTTATCGGCCACGATCTCTGTGTTGCCGGTGGTGCTGCCAAAAATAATCGTCGCTTTCTTCATAGCGCGCCTCCTTTGTTCCGGTGGTTTTTTGCGTTAGCTTTTGCTAACTCATTACCAGGATGTTAGCACGAGCTAACTGTTTTGTCAAGGCCATCCCCTCCCTTTCCGGCGCGAATTGCCCGAAACAAGAAAGACCGCCATGTCCCGGTTGACAATCGTTTCGGGGGCCCATATAATGAAAGACAGAGCTCCTGCGGGCGCTCTGCAATCCTGAACCCGACGGAGGTGAAAACAATGGACGCTGGCGGTAGTAACGGCACTGTGGCGGGCCGATGTGCCGGGCCCATGGAGGAGCCGCCCCCCAGGGCGTCCATCCCTCCTGCCGCCCTGCCATAAGGCCGACCGGTGTGTCTTACTTCCTGCTACGAAACTGGGCGCCCTGGGCGTCTTGAAACGAAAACAGCTGGGAGGAAAGGACCCATGGCAGAACGAACGGTCGTGACGCTGGGGGAAACCCTGGCTGCCCTGGTGGAGGGCAAAAAATACACCACCCTGCGGGATATCCTGGTGACCATGAACGCCGTGGACGTGGCGGCGATTTTTGACGATATGCCCGAGGCAAAGCTCCCCCTGCTCTTTCGGCTGCTGCCCAAGGAACTGGCGGCGGAGACCTTTGTGGAAATGGACCCGGAGGCCCAGGAGCTGCTCATCCGGGGCTTTTCCGACAACGAACTGAAAGAGGTCGTCGACGAACTGTACGTGGACGACGCGGTGGACATCGTGGAAGAGATGCCCGCCAACGTGGTCAAGCGCATCCTGAAACAGGCTGACCCGGAGATGCGCAAGATGATCAATGAAATTTTGAAATATCCCGACGACAGCGCCGGGAGCATCATGACCACCGAGTACGTCAGCCTCCGGCCGGACATGACCGCCGAGGAGGCCATCAAGCGGATTCGCCGCACGGGCGTGGACAAGGAGACCATCTACACCTGTTACGTCACCGACAACAACCGCAAACTCATCGGCATGATCTCCATGCGCACCCTCATCCTGGCCGAGGACGACGACGTGCTGGAGGAGATCATGGAGAGCAACGTCATCTCCGTGAACACCCTGGAGGACCAGGAGAGTGTGGCCCAGATGTTCACCAAGTACGACTTTGTGGCCCTGCCGGTGGTGGACCAGGAAAACCGCCTGGTGGGCATCGTCACCGTGGACGACGCCATCGACGTCTTGCAGGAAGAGACCACCGAGGACTTTGAAAAGATGGCCGGTATGGCCCCCTCGGATAAGCCCTACCTGCGCACGGGGGTGCTGGAGACCTGGAAGTCCCGGGTGCCCTGGCTGCTCATCCTCATGCTCTCGGCCACCCTGACCAGCATGGTGCTCACCAGTTACGAGACCTCCCTGGCCGCCTGCTCGGCCCTCATCGCCTTCATCCCCATGCTCACCGGCACCGGGGGCAACAGCGGCACCCAGGCCTCGGTGGCCGTCATCCGCGGCCTGTCCTTGGGTGAGGTGGAGTTTTCCGATGCCCTGCGGGTCATCTGGAAGGAGGTCCGGGTGGCGGTGCTGTGCGGCGTGACCCTGGCCGCCTGCAACTTCGTCAAGCTCATGGTGGTGGACCGGCTGCTGCTGCACAACAGCGGCGTGACCGTGCCGGTGGCCGCCGTCATCTGCGTGACCATGGTCTTTACCGTCCTGTGCGCCAAGGCCGTGGGCTGTCTGCTGCCCCTGCTGGCCCAGCGCATCCGTCTGGACCCGGCGGTGATGGCCAGCCCCTTTATCTCCACGGTGGTGGACGTGGTGACGCTGGTGATCTATTTCCAGGTAGCCCGGGTGATCCTGGGGCTATGAAAAAGGACCGAAGGAACCTGATGACAGGCCCTTCGGTCTTTTCGCATCCGGGCGCAGGCCCGGGAGAGGGGGATGATCCTCAGCCCTTGTAGGCTTTGCCGGTGAGGGAGACGGGGTCCAGGCGGAGGACAGCGGTCTTGTGGAACATCTTTTCCAGCATCTTGAATCCCACTTCCTCATAGCCGGGGCAGCGCTGGGTGACGAAGGTCTCCAAAACGGCCCGCTTTTCGCCCTCGTCCTCCACAAAGGCCGCCGTGCCGGTGAGGATGATGCTCTCAAAGGCGGCGGTGATCTTCTGGGGCACGGTGTGGGTGCTGACGATGACGGAGAAGCAGCACTTGCTGTCCCGCTGCAGGCAGTCAATCTTGTAGCCATAGGGGGCGGAGTGGAGATAGACCTTGTCGTTCATGACGATGTAGTTGACGGGGGTGGCATAGGGGTAGCCGTCGTCCCCCAGGACGGACAGGGTCCCGTGGTCCCCCCGCTTGAGCAGGGCCAGGGTGGCCTCGGGGGTGAGCTGGCGCTCGGGCTTTTGCATCTTACGTTCCATACTGATGTTCCTCCCTGAATTGATCTTGCTGTTACGATACCAAAAAACAAAAATTTTATATGTTGCAGTTGCATCAGCCGGAAAAATATTTTACACTGAGATAAAGAAGTCAGGAGGTGAGCCCCATGACCGTTGACGAGCTGTGCACCTTTCCCATCTTCCGCAACTTAGCCCCCGAGGATCTGGAGGCCATGCTGGGCTGTCTCAGCGCCCGGGAGATCTCCCCCCGCCGGGGGGACTTCATCATGCGCTCCCCCGGGGAGCACCCCCTCATGGGGGTGGTGCTGGAGGGGGAGGTGGAGATGATCAGCGAGGACTATTTTGGCAAAAAGTCCCTGCTCACCGTCCTGCCTGCCGGCAGCATTTTTGGCGAGAGCTACACCTGCGTCAAGGCCCGCAACCGCACCATCGCCTACCAGGCCCGCACCCACTGCCGGGTGCTGCTGCTGGACTATGAGCGCATCCTCCACGCCTGCAAGCTGGTCTGCCGGTTCCACCACCGGATGATCGAGAACATGGTGGAGCTGATCGCAGAGAAAAACCTGGTGCTGGTGGAAAAGTTGGAGGTGGTCTCCCGCACCACCATCCGGGAAAAGCTGCTGACCTATCTGGCCCACCAGGCCCGGGCCGCCGGCAGCCCCACCTTTACCGTGCCCATCAGCCGCACCGCCCTGGCCGAGTACCTGTGCACCGACCGGGCAGCCATGACCCGGGAGCTGGCCCGGATGAAGGAGGAGGGGCTGGTGGACTATGACAAGCGCACCTTTACCCTGTATGCAGAAAACACCGGCGCACCTTAACGGTGCGCCGGTGCTGTTTTTCAGGTTCTGAGTTTGGCAGCGAGGAATTTGGTTCTCACAATTTCTTTTCACGCCATCGGGCTGGGAGAACTGCCTCCCGGACCCGTCTTAGAAATGCCAATATCCGTGGTGGTGCCCGCCCACGCAGTGGCGCACCAGCAATGCGGTGGCCGCGATGAGGGCACCCAAAAGGATCATCAGCACAGCCGTCTCGCCGCCCCAGCTGGTGGGGCCGACGGCCAGGAAATAGATCGCCGATGCGATCACCTGCCACCGGGCCACACAGTCTCTGGCGTCTGCCTGGGACCGGGCCCAAGTGAAGATCACAAGGATCACCGGCAGGGCGAAAAGGGCGACCGTCAAAGTCCAAACGTACAACATGACTTGGCCTCCTTTCAAAGGGCAGACAGGGGATCGTCAGATCCTATCCTTTTTGTCTCTCCCTCTGCGGGCCATTCGGCAGCCACTGCCTGATGGGAAACGGGGGGCTCTCTCCCCCGCCTCAGGCGGAAATGCCCCGCAAAAGAGGAATGCCATCGTACCGTGCCGCACCTGCGGCAGGATGCCGGGCCAGACCCATGGGACTCCTCTCCTTTCTGCCCGCCGCTGGAAAGGGCGGTTTTCTATGGTGGTATTATACAATACTTTCCGGGAAAAATCCAGTCCCTTTTTGTAAGTTTTGAAAAATTTTTCCCTCCACCCCCTCTCTCCCCCTCCTCCGCCCCCGCAAGGCCCCGGCTTTACAAACGCCCCCGTTGGTGGTAGGATAAGGGGCAGAACGTCCAAAGAAAGGAAGATGGCCATGAAGACGGGGTTGGTGCTGGAGGGAGGCGCCATGCGGGGCTTGTTCACCGCCGGCGTCATCGACGTGATGATGGAGGAGGGGATCACCTACCACGGCGCGGTGGGGGTGTCCGCCGGGGCGGTGTTCGGCTGCAACTATAAGTCCCACCAGCCGGGGCGGGTGCTGCGGTACAACCTGCGCTTCTGCAAGGACCCCCGCTACAGCAGCTTCCGCTCCCTGGCCAGGACGGGGGACCTGTTCGGGGCGGACTTCTGCTACCGGGAGATCCCCGACCACTTGGACCCCTTCGACCGGGCCGCCTACGCCGCCGACCCCATGCACTTCTATGTGGTGGGCACGGATGTACACACCGGCCGGCCCGTCTATCACGACTGTCTGACCGGGGACGAGACCGACCTGGACTGGTTCCGGGCCTCGGCCTCCATGCCCCTGGCCTCCCGCATCGTCTCTGTGGACGGCCGGGACCTGCTGGACGGGGGGATCGCAGACTCCATCCCCCTGAAATACCTGGAGGAGCAGGGGTATGACCGCATCGTGGTGGTCCTCACTCAGCCCATGGGCTATGTGAAAACCAGGAACAAGGCCATGCCCCTCATGCGGAAGGTGTACAAGCAGTACCCCGCCCTGCTGGAGACCATGGCCCGGCGGCAGGATGTGTACAACGACACCACCGCCTACGTCCGGGAAAAGGAGCGCCGGGGGGAGATCTTTGTCATCCGGCCGGAGGCCGCCCTGGACATTAAGCGGGTGGAGCACCGGCGGGAGAAGATCCAGGCCGTCTATGACCTGGGCCGGGCGGTGGGGCAGAAGCGTCTGGCCGCCCTGAGAGAATTTTTGGACCAAGGAAGCGACAAAGGAGAGGGAGCATGATGGACAAGAACCGGGAGGCCCGTCTGGCGGGCCTGGCCACCGAGTGGCGCACCATGACCTACCAGTGGCGGGACTGCGTGCTGTACGCCCTGGCCGTGGGGGCCACGGAGCCCTTATATACCTATGAAAAGGACCTACAGGCCCTGCCCACCTTCGGGGCCACCCCCTACTGGGGCACGGTGAACGTGAGCCCCAGGTTCCCCCGGCCCCGCTCGGTGCCGGTGCTGGTGGAGGAGCTGCTGCAGCCGGAGGCCTCCTATGTGAACCTGGACTATGAGTTTCTCTACCACCGGCCCATCCCGGCGGGCAAGGGGACCTTTGTCTACCGGGACGTGCTCACCGGCCTGTTTGACCGGGGGGAGGGCCGGGGCATGGCCGTGGGCTCCCAGGTGGAGGTCTTTGACGAGGGGGGCAACCTGCTGTGCACCAACCGCTGCACCACCCTCTTCCCCACCCTGGGGGGATACGGAGGCGCCCCCATGCCCCGGCGGGAGAGCGTGATCCCCCAGCGGGAGCCCGACTTCGTCCTGGAAGACCATGTGGGGCCGGTGCAGCACCTGCTCTACCGGCTCACCGGGGACACCAACCTGGTCCATGTGGACCGGGACGTGGCCACAAGCCGGGGGCTGGAGGGGCCCTTCGTCCACGATCTGTGCGCCTTCGGCTATGCCTGCCGGCTGGCCATCGGGGCCCTCTTCCCCGGCCAGCCCGGGCGGCTGCGGCGGATGTATGCCGCCATGAAGACCGTCCTCTACCCCGACACCCCCATTGCCCTGCACCTGTGGGACCTGGGACAGGGGCAGGCCGCCTTCCGCCTGGTGAACGCCGCCACGGGCAAGGCCATTCTGGACCGGGGCGAGCTGGCGTGGACCCTGTGATATCCTGCTCTCCCAGAGCGCCGCTGTCTGCGGCGCTCTTTTTTTCCTGCCCGGAGAGTGGACAGGCAGGATGCCCCCATGATAGAATGAGGCGCACAACCCCTCACCCAGAGAAGGAAAGGAACTGCCTATGGCCCACCACGACCTCACCCCAGACCAGCGCCTGGCCCGGAAGCAGCGGCTCATCGCCGTGGCCGCCGGGCGGGAGGAGGCTGATCTGGTCCTGAAAAACGCCCGCTATGTAAACGTCTTTACCAACGAACTGTGCCGGGGGGACATCGCCCTGGCCGAGGGCTTCATCGCCGGCATCGGCGACTACCGGGGCCGGGAGAACATGGACCTGTCTGACTGCATCGTCCTGCCCGGTTTCCTGGACGCCCACATCCACCTGGAGAGTGCCCTCACCTCCCCCCGGCAGTTTGCCCGGGCCGTCCTCCCCCACGGCACCACCACGGTGGTGGCCGACCCCCACGAGATCGCCAACGTCATGGGGACCGACGGCATCACCTACATGCTCCAGGCCTCGGAGGGCCTGCCGGTGGAGGTCCGCTTTATGCTCCCCTCCTGCGTGCCGGCCTCCCCCCTGGATGAGGCCGGGGCCACCCTGGACCACCGGGCCATCGCCCCCTTTTATGTCCACCCCCGGGTGGGCGGTCTGGCCGAGATGATGGACTATCCCGGCATCGTGGCCGGCCGGCCGGACCCCCTGACCAAGGTGATGGACGCCCAGCGCCGCCGCCGGCGGGTGGACGGCCACGCCCCCCTGCTCCATGGCAAGGCCCTCCAGGCCTATACCGCCGCCGGCATCCGCTCGGACCACGAGTGCGACAATCTGGACGAGGCCCTGGAAAAGCTGCGGCTGGGGCAGTTCATCATGATCCGGGACGGCACCGCCGCCAAGAATTTAGAGGCCCTCATCCCCCTGCTGGCCCCGCCCTACTGTGAGCGGTGCATGTTCTGCACCGACGACAAGCACCCCGGCGACCTGTTGGAAAAGGGCCACATAGACTACATCCTCCGCCGGGCCATCGCCCTGGGGGCCGACCCCCTGCTGGCCGTCAAGGCCGCCACCTACACCCCCGCCCGCTACCACCAGCTCCGGGACCGGGGGGCCATCGCCCCCGGCTTCCGGGCCGACCTGACGGTGGTGACAGATTTGTGCCAGATGACCGTGGCTATGGTCTTTCAGCAGGGGAAGCTGTGGTATGACCACCAGGGCCTGCGCCCCATCCCCCAGCCGGCGGTGGACCCGGACCTGGTGCGGCGGGCCCGGGACACCTTCCGGGTAAAGCCCCTGCAGGCAGCGGACTTTCCCAACCCCTCCGGCGGGGGCGTCATCGGCCTGCAGGCGGGCCTGCTGGCCACCACCGACCAAGGCCGGGCGGACGGCCCGGACCCGGACCGGGACATCCTCAAGCTGGCCGTCATCGAGCGCCACAGAGGCACCGGCCACATCGGCCTGGGCTACCTCCACGGCCTGGGCCTGGGGGCGGGGGCGCTGGCCGCCTCCGTGGCCCACGACAGCCACAACCTCATCACCGCCGGCACCAACGCCGCCGACATGGCCGCGGCAGCCAACCAGGTGGCCGCCATGGGAGGCGGCATGGCGGTGGTGCGGGAGGGGACTGTCCTGGCCCAGGTGGCCCTGCCCCTGGCCGGGCTGTTCTCCGACGCCCCGGTGGAGGAGGTCCACCGCCACCTGGAGGCCGCCAAGCAGGCCGCCTATGCCCTGGGGGTCCCCCGGACCCTGGACCCCTTCATGGTCCTGAGCTTCCTCGCCCTGCCGGTGATCCCCACCCTGCGCCTGACCACCCGGGGCGTCCTGGATGTGGACCGGCAGGCCTATCTCTGACCCCCGCTCCCCAACGACAAACGGCTGCCCCGGAACTTTGGTTCCGGGGCAGCCGTTCTGTTTTTGCGGTGCCCATCAGAGTTTTTCGTGGACCTTGCCGGGATAGAGGATGACCTTCCGCCCCAAAAAGTTCCAAAAGAAGACCAGGATGCTGCTGAGCAGCTTGGAGACCATGAAGTACAGGTGGAACCGGCTGGTGAAGAGATACATCAGCACCGTGGTCAGCACCAGGCCGCCCACCGAGATGGCGACAAAGACCGCCACCTCCGCCGTGGGACCCACGGTGGGGTCCACCGCCTTGAAGGCGAAAAACTTCGTCAAGACAAAGTTGCAGGTGATACCCACCGTGAAGGACAGGGCCGCCGCCGGCAGATAGTGGACCCCCGCCATCTCCAGCAGGAAGAGGAGGAGATAGTCCACCAAAAAGGTGGAGGCGCCGGTGATCACATACCGGAAGAGCTGGGTGACGGTGTTCTCCGTCGGCTCCTTGAACAGGGCCCGGACCCGCCCCCGGCGCAGCAGCTGCCAGAAATCCAGGGCATCCTCCACGGTGTGGTTTCGGAACAGGATGCGCTTCATGGCTCTTTGGACGCCCGTTCCTTTCTCACCTGCTCCAGGGCCAGCGCCCGGGGGACCACTTCCTCCAGGTGGAACAGGCCCAGGTCATAGAAGATCTCCAGCCGGACCTCTCCCCACTTGGGGCTGGGATAGTTGCCCCGCATCCAGGTGTTCTTGCCGTGCACGTCCCGGCTGAGGAAATTTTCCACCAGGTCCAGGGAGGACAGGTGGCCGTACTCGTGGTTGACGAAATTCTCCAGGCAGGCCCGGAGGAAGGGGGCCAGCTCTGCCTCCTCCCGGACCAAGCGGGCTACCTTGTCATCCAGATAGAGGTCGGGAAAGTCAAACCGGCTGACCTGGGCATAGCCGTGCTCCCGGGTCCAGTCCCGGCTGTGGGGTGCGGCCTCCAGGGGGCCGGCAGGGCGAAACAATTCCATGGTGACTACCTCCCGCTGATATTTGCCAGAGAAAGTATACTCCCTTTTTCCCCAAAAGTAAAGGGCCGTCACACCCCCGCCCTCTCCCTCCGGGTCCCCAGCCCCACCACCGCCAGGAGGAGGCCGGAGGCCGTCAGGAGCACCCAGGGTACCCACCCCGGCCCGCTGCCGGACACTTCCCCCGTCACCGGGGCCAGGGCGGCCTGGGCCTCCCCTTCCCCGGGCAGGGCGATGAAGCGGCTGCCCCAGGTCTGGAGGGAGCCGTCGGCCAGCAGGCACACCGTCTGATAGGTCCCGGCACTGACGGCCCGGACCGGGCCTGCCGCCGCAGCCCGGGCGGGCAGGGTCACGGATGTCTCCTGCCGGTCCAGCCCCAGCTGCTGTCGGTCATTCCGCCCCCAGGTCCACAAGGTCCCATCGGCCAGCAGGGCCGCCGTGTGGCCTGTGCCCGCGCTCACCGCCGTCACCGCCGCCGGCAGGTCCACCGGCACCGGGAAGGTCTCCAGGTCGTCCGGCGTCCCGCTGCCCAGCTGGCCGTCGATGTTGCTGCCCCACATCCACAGCCTTCCCCCGGTGTCCAGGGCGGCGGTGTGGTAGCCCCCCAGGGCCACCGCCGTCACCCCCTCCATCACCTGGGCCGGGAGGGAGCGGCTGCCCAGGGTGCCGTCCCCCAGCTGGCCAAAGAGGTTCTCGCCCCAGGTCCACAACGTGCCGTCTGCCCGCACCGCGCCGGTACTGCCGGCCCCGGCACTCACGGCAGTCACCTCCGTCAGTACCTGGGCGGGCCGGGCCCGGCCGGTGAAGGTCCCGTCCCCCAGCTGGCCGTAGAGGTTGTCCCCCCAGGTCCACAGGGTCCCGTCGGTGCGCAGGGCGGCGCTGTGCCGGTCCCCGGCGCTCACGGCAGCCACCCTGTCCAGCACCTGCACCGGCACCCGGCGGGCGGTCCGGTCGCCGGTGCCCAGCTGGCCGGCCTCGTTGGCCCCCCAGGCCCAGAGGGTGCCGTCGGTCTTCAGGGCCAGGGTGAAGGCGCCGCCGGCGCTCACCGAGGCCACCCCCTCCAGCACCCTCTGGGGCTCCTGGGCCAGGGGGACCAGCTCTCCCTGCAAATCCAGCCCCTTCGTCTCCGGTGAAACCCCCAGCTGGTCTGCCAGGTCGCTGCCCCAGGTCCACAGGACCCCCTCCTCATCCACATAGGCGCAATGGGACAGGCCGGCGCTCAGCCGGCAGGCCTCCCCCGCCGTCCCCATCTCATAGGCCCCCGCCGGCACCGCCGCCGCCAGGGTCAGCGCCAGGCTCAGGGCCAGGGTCTTCCATCCGGGATTTCTCATCCCATCCCCTCCTTTTCGTCCCGGACAAGCCGGAAAAGTGCCTTTCACTATACGGACAGGCCCGCCCTTTTGCAAGCCTTTCCTGTCACCTTCCGGCGAACGGCATTGGAGGGTTACTCCTCCGCCCCCTTCGCCCGGCACACACCGGCAGGAAACACGAAAAAACGCGCGCCGCCGGCAGCATCCGGCAGCGCGCGTTTTCTGTCTGAATGAGTTCAAATGGCCTCCGCAATCCGGCGGCCCATCTCGGCAGTGCCGATGAGCTGCCCCTCCCCGGCGAAGAGGTCGGGAGTGCGGTAGCCCTGGTCCAGGACGGCTTTGACGGCGTTCTCCACCGCGTCGGCCTCCTTGCCCAGGTTGAAGGTGTAGCGGAGCATCATGGCAGCCGAGAGGATGGTGGCCATGGGGTTGGCCTTGTCCTGGCCGGCGATGTCCGGGGCGGAGCCGTGGACGGGCTCGTACATGCCAAAGTTGCCCTGGGCCAGGGAGGCCGAGGGGAGCATGCCGATGGAGCCGGTGATCTGGCTGGCCTCGTCGGAGAGGATGTCCCCAAAGATATTGCTGGTGACGATCACGTCGAACTGACGGGGGTTGCGCACCAGCTGCATGGCGGCGTTGTCCACATAGAGGTTGTCCAGGGTGACTTCCGGGTAGTCCTTGCCCACCTCGGCCACCACCCGCCGCCACAGGCGGGAGGACTCTAAGACGTTGGCCTTGTCCACACTGGTCACATGCTTGTTGCGCTTCATGGCCATGTCAAAGGCCACCTTGGCGATGCGGCGGACCTCCTCCTCGGCGTACTGCTCCACGTCGTAGGCGGCGGGGCCCAGGTCGGTGTCCCTAAAGCCCTTTTCGCCAAAGTAGATGCCGCCGGTGAGCTCCCGCACCACCACGATGTCCAGGCCCCCGGCCAGGATCTCGGGCTTGAGGGGGGAGGCGTCCGCCAGCTGTTCAAAGAGGAGGGCGGGGCGGAGGTTGGCAAACAGGCCCAGCTCCTTGCGCAGGCCCAGCAGGGCCCGCTCGGGCCGCTGGTCGCCGGGGAGGTTGTCCCACTTCCAGCCGCCCACAGCCCCCAGCAGGACCGCGTCGGCGGCCTTGCACACGTCGATGGTCTCCTGGGGCAGGCAGCCGCCGGTGGCGTCGATGGCGCAGCCGCCGGCCAGGACCTTGTGGTAGTGGAAGGTGTGGCCGAACTTCTCCCCCACCTTGTCCAGCACCAGCAGGGTCTGCTCAATCACATCCGGCCCGATGCCGTCGCCGGGGATGACCGCAAGTTTGTATTCCATCTTCCCTTACGCCTCCTGTCTCTTCTTGATGTCGGCCATGAGGCCGCCGGCCTGGATGATCTCCTTGATGAAGGCCGGGAAGGGGTTGGCCTGGTAGGTCTCCCCCTTGGTGGCGTTGGTGATGAGGCCGGTGTCAAAGTCCACGGTGACCTCGTCGCCGTTTTCGATCTTCTCGCTGGCCTCGGGGCACTCCAGGATGGCCAGGCCGATGTTGATGGCGTTGCGGTAGAAGATGCGGGCGAAGGTCTTGGCGATGACGCAGGAGATGCCCGACTCCTTGATGACCATGGGGGCGTGCTCCCGGGAGGAGCCGCAGCCGAAGTTGAAGCCGCCCACCATCACGTCGCCGCTCTTGACCACATTCACGAAGTTCTTGTCAATGTCCTCCATGCAGTGGGTGGCCAGCTCCTTCTTGTCGGCGATGTTCAGGTAGCGGGCGGGGATGATGACGTCGGTGTCCACATTGTCCCCATACTTATGTACGAAACCTTTTGCGTTCATGTTCACTCACACCTTTCTCGGGTCGGCAATCACGCCGGCAACCGCAGAGGCAGCCGCCACAGCGGGGCTGGCCAGATAGATTTCAGAAGTAATGCCGCCCATCCGGCCCACGAAGTTCCGGTTGGTGGTGGCCACGCACTTCTCGCCGTTGGCCATGACGCCCATGTGGCCGCCCAGGCAGGGGCCGCAGGTGGGGGTGGAGACGGCGCAGCCGGCGTCGATGAAGGTGGTCATATAGCCCAGCTCGATGCACTGCTTAAAAATGTGCTGGGTGGCCGGCATGACGATGCAGCGCACATGGCTTGCCACCTTCTTGCCCTGGAGGATCTTGGCCGCCACGGCCATGTCCTCCAGCCGGCCGTTGGTGCAGGAGCCGATGACCACCTGGTCGATCTTGATCTCCTCCACCTGGGAGATAGGGTGGGCGTTCTCGGGCAGGTGGGGGAAGGCCACGGTGGGCTCCACCTGGCTCAGGTCGATCTCCACGGTGCGGACATACTCGGCATCGGGGTCGGCCTCGTAGGCGGTGTAGGGGCGGTTTACCCGGCCGTCCAGATAGGCCCGGGTGATCTCGTCCACGGGGAAGATGCCGTTCTTGGCCCCGGCCTCGATGGACATGTTGGCGATGCACAGCCGGTCGTCCATGGACAGGGCGGCCACGCCGTCGCCGCAGTACTCCAGGCTCTGGTACAGGGCCCCGTCCACGCCGATGAGGCCAATGAGGTGGAGGATCACGTCCTTGCCGCTCACCCAGGGCTGGAGCTTGCCGGTCAGGTGGACCTTGATGGCCTCGGGGACCTTGAACCAGGTCTCGCCGGTGGCCATGCCCGCGGCCATGTCCGTGGAGCCCACGCCGGTGGAGAAGGCCCCCAGGGCGCCGTAGGTGCAGGTGTGGGAGTCGGCGCCGATGATACATTCCCCGGCGGCCACCAGGCCCTTTTCGGGCAGCAGGGCGTGCTCCACGCCCATCTGGCCCACGTCGTAGAAGTTGTCGATGTCAAAGCGCTGGGCAAAGGTGCGGCACTGCAGGCACTGCTCGGCGGCCTTGATGTCCTTGTTGGGGGTGAAGTGGTCCATGACCAGGGAGATCTTACTCTTGTCAAAGACCCCGGTGAACCCCTCTTTGTCAAACTCCCGGATGGCCACGGGAGAGGTGATGTCGTTGCCCAGGACCATGTCCAGCTTGGCCCGGATCAGCTGCCCCGCCTTCACCTCCGGCAAGCCGGCGTGGGCGGCGAGGATTTTTTGCGTCATTGTCATTCCCATAGGGAATCCCTCCTGTTCTCTATCGTTCGGGCAAGCCCGATGCCGGCCCCCGCTCCCGGGCGGCGGCCCTTGGTTTTCAGTTGGCGTTGCCGCCGGCGGCTGCGCCCACGGGGATGAACTGCTTGACCTTGTTCTCCCGGTTGATGGCAGTGATGAGGGCGTAGACGGAGGCCATGGTGATGTCGCTGTCCACACCCACGCCCCAGTAGTGGTTGCCCTCCTCGTCGGCGATGACCACGTAGGCAGAGGCCAGGGAGTCCGAGTCGGTCTCCAGGGCGTGCTCTTCATAGTCCACGAAGCGGTACTTGATGTTGGGGTTTGCGATCTTGAGCACGTTGCTCACGGCGTCCAGCGGGCCGTTGCCCCGGGCGCTGAGGTAGAAGATCTGCTCGCCGATGGCCAGGGTGACATCGGCCACGGTGGAGCCGCCCTCCCGCAGCCAGGAGATGTCCTGGAGGGCGATGGGCTCGTCCTTGTTCTGGTACTCGTGCTGGAAGGCCACCAGGATCTCGTGGGGGGTGAGCTCCTTGTGGGCGTGGTCGGAGATGCCCTTGATGAAGTAGCCCACCTCGGTGGCCATTTCCTTGGGCAGGTCGTAGCCGAAGTTGTGCTCCAGGATGTAGGAGATGCCTCCCTTGCCCGACTGGCTGTTGATGCGGATGACGTCGGTCTCGTACTCCCGGCTCACGTCGTGGGGGTCCAGGGGGAGGTAGGGCACGGTCCAGTACTTCTCGTCCCGCTCTTCCCGGAATTTCATCCCCTTGGAGATGGCGTCCTGGTGGGAGCCGGAGAAGGCGGCAAAGACCAGGTGGCCGGAATAGGGCTGGCGGTAGCCCACGCTCATGCCCGTCAGGTCCTCATAGAACTGGACGATCTCGGGCATGTTGGAAAAGTCCAGCTGGGGGTCCACCCCGTGGGTGAAGAGGTTCATGGCCATGGTGACGATGTCCACGTTGCCGGTGCGCTCGCCGTTGCCGAAGAGGGTACCCTCGATCCGGTCGCCCCCGGCCAGCAGGGCCAGCTCCCCGGCGGCCACGGCGGTGCCCCGGTCGTTGTGGGGGTGGATGGAGAGGATGACGTTCTCCCGGTCGTGCAGGTGCTTGCTCATGTACTCGATCTGCTGGGCATAGACGTGGGGCATGGACATCTCCACGGTGGAGGGCAGGTTGATGATGACCTGGCGCTCGGGCCGGGGCTTCCAGACGTCGATGACGGCGTTGCAGATGCGCAGGGCGAACTCCACCTCGGTGCCGGTGAAGCTTTCCGGGGAGTACTCAAAGCGGAAGTTGGTCTCGGGCATCTTGGCCGCGTACTCGTCAAAGAGCTTGGCCCCGGAGACGGCGATGTCCACGATCTCGTCCTCGCTCATGCGAAACACCTGCTGGCGCTGGGCGAAGGAGGTGGAGTTGTACAGGTGGACCACCACGTTCTTGGCCCCCTTGACGGCGGCGAAGGTTTTTTGGATGATATGGGGCCGGGACTGGGTGAGGACCTGGATGGACACGTCCTCGGGGATGAGGTGGTCCTCGATGATGGTGCGCAGGAACTCATACTCGGTCTCGGAGGCGGCGGGGAAGCCCACCTCGATCTCCTTAAAGCCCAGTTTTAACAAAAAGCGGTAGAAGTCCAGCTTTTCCTCTAAATTCATGGGGGTGATGAGGGCCTGGTTGCCGTCCCGCAGGTCCACGCTGCACCAGGCGGGGGCCTTGGTCAGGCGGTCCTTTTTGGCCCAGTCCATACAGGTCTCCGGGGGCATGTAATATCCGGGACGGTACTTTTCAAAATTTTTCATGGAAACACACGATCCTTTCCGTTTGGGCGGAGGGACAAAAAAATTCTCCGCCTCTTTTTTTCTAAAGAGACGAAGAGTAACTTTCTCCGCGGTACCACTCTTATTGGCGTCCAGCAACGCCCACTCAAATAGCTCACACTCCGGGGTGAGACGCCAGCTCCCTCCATACGGTCTTGCACCAACCGGCCGCTCTCTGTGATGGATCTGGAAAAGGCATATTCCCTTCATTGCGTGACGGTATCAAATTTTCCACTGCATACAGCATAGCCCATGCCCCTGCCTTTGTCAAGAGGGCAATTTTCCACAAAACCCGCCCCCTCTCCAAGCGTCGCAGACTTCCGGCCCTCGCAAGGGCCGGAACAAAATCAAATAAATTTTTTCCCCGGCTCCGCCGGGGAAAAAATACTTCTCAGCCCCCAAGTGTGAACACCCGGTCGCCAAAGGCGACCGGGTGTTTGCGCGCAGGGGGGCTGCAATCCCCTCAATTTTTGAAGCCCAGCGCAGCGGGTTCAAAAATTACTTGCTATAATCGTAGAAGCCCTTCCCGCTCTTGCGGCCCAGACGGCCGGCACGATAAAGGACCTTGTACAGGTGGGCGGGGCGATACTTGGAGTCGGCGGTCTCCTGATACAGGGACTCCATGACCTCGATCATCACGTCGATGCCGATGAAGTCCGCCAGCTTCAGGGGGCCCATGGGCAGATTGTAGCCCAGCTCGCAGGCCTTGTCGATGTCCTCATAGGAGCACACGTTCTCCCCGGCCAGGATAGCAGCCTCGTTCATCATGGGGCACATGACCCGGTTGGCGATGAACATGGGCACGTCCTGCACGGTGACAAACTCCTTGCCAAAGCCCTTGGCCACGGTCTTGCCGGTCTCGATGGTATCCTCGGAGGTATCATAGGCGTTGATGATCTCCACCAGCTTCATGGCGGGCACGGGGCTGAAGAAGTGCATGCCCAGGAACTTCTCCGGGCGCTGGGAAGCCGCTGCCAGCTCGGTGATGCTCAGGGAGGAGGTGTTGGAGACGAAGATGGCGTCGGGCTTGATGATGGGAGCCATCTTGGCGAAGGCGTCCTTCTTCAGCTCCATGTTCTCCACCATGGCCTCAAAGACGATGTCCACGTCCTTCAGGTCGTCCAGCTCGATGGTGGCCTTCAGGCGGCCCAGCCAGGTATCGGCCTGCTCCTGGGTGATCTTGCCCTTGGCGATCTTCTTCTCAAAATTCTTTTTGATCTCCGCTACGCCCTTTTCCAGGGTGGGGGTGCGGTGATTGTAGAGGACCACGTCATAGCCGCCCTCCAGAGCCACCTGGGCGATGCCTCTGCCCATCAAGCCTGCGCCGTACACGCCAACAGTCTTTACTTCCATGTTTGTGCAACTCCTTAACTTACATAATACTTTAATACTGCCCCGAATGGGGTCGTATGATCATCTTTACAGCAGGGGCTTCCTGGAAAAATGGAGGTTTTCCTTCATCTCAGTACCGCTCTGCCGGACCGCTTCCACCCGGTCGACGGCCAGCGCGGTTTTTCCGCCTGTGTTTGTCCTATCTTACAGGAAGAACCCGGCTTCGTCAAGGCCTGATTTTCTCATTTACACAATTTTTCTCCCCTCCTCTCCCCCCGCCATGGCAGTTTCCACGGAAGGTCTTCCGGGCAAAACCGGGGAGCTCCCCACGTCATTTCCTCTGTTTTTGTGGGGAATGTGCAGTTTTTCCGTCAAGTTTTTGGCAGTTTTGCCTGCCGTCTCCGCCCCTCCTTTGGCGGGACATAGTGCTGATTAACTAATGGGCTCGGCAAAAATAATCAATATGTGGCATGTGCCCCCTCATTTCTTATGATATAATATCCCTGTAGAAGTTGCCCCGCGTGGAAGGCACATTGCTGTGGGCATTCTTCTCATGCCCAGGCAATTGTTTCAATGCTTGTTACGCAAGAAATCATTTACAGGAGGAATCTTAATATGGAATTCAAACTGAACGAAGACCAGCAGATGATCCACGACCTTGCTAAGGACTTTGCCGAGTCCGTCCTGCAGCCCCGCATCGAGGAGATCGAGGCCGGCGAGATGGTGAAGGTCAGCAACGGCCAGGAGCATCCCCAGCTGCCCCACGACATCCACGAGCAGCTGGCCGAGTGCGGCTTCATCGGCATCAGCTTCCCCGAGGAGTATGACGGCATGGGCATGGGCCACGTGGAGCAGGCCATCGTCATCAAGGAGCTCAGCCGCGTCTCCCCCTCCGTGGGCAAGTGCCTGGACGTGTACATCCTGGGCCTGGAAGCTCTGGACCTGTATGCCAACCACGAGCAGAAGCTGAAGTATCTGGCTCCCTGCTGCCGCGGCGAGCAGACCGTCTCCTTCGCTTTCACCGAGCCCGAGACCGGTTCCGACCCCAAGATGCTCAAGACCCGTCTGGAGAAGCAGGCCGACGGCACCTACAAGCTCAACGGCGTCAAGCGCTTCATCTCCAACGCTGGTTATGACGGCCCCTGCGTGCTGTTCGCCCTGCAGAAGGACGAGGAGTCCGGCAAGGACCTGGTCACCGGCCTGGTGATCGACAAGTTCTGCGAGGGCTACTCCATCTCCTCCCCCTGGGAGAAGATCGGCTATCGCGGCTCCGAGGTCTATGACATCTTCCTGGATGACGTGAAGGTCACCGAGGACCAGATCCTGGGCAAGCCCGGCGACGGCTTCACCCAGCTGCTGGGCACCACCGCTTATGGTAAGCTGGGCTTCACCGCCGTGTTCGTTGGTACCGCTCTGGGTGCTGCCGACATCGCTCTGAAGTACTGCCAGGAGAAGCTGCACCGCGGCAAGTCCATCACCAAGTTCCCCACCACTCAGCTGCGTCTGTCCACCATGCTGACCTATGCTCACACCGCTGAGCTGCTGCTGCTGGAGGCCGCTGACTACTGCGACCACAACCACTTCGAGCCCGACGACATCCCCGTCATGCGTGCTGTTCAGGCCCGCACCGCTCAGGCCAAGGGTTATGCCGCTGAGACCGCTACCAAGGTTGCCACCATGGCCGTCAACGCTATGGGCGCCTATGGTGTCTGCGACGAGTATCAGGCCGAGCGCTTCCTGCGTGACGCTGCTGTTGCCCCCAACATCGAGGGTTCCGGCGACATCCAGTACCTGATCCACGGCATGTATGTTGCTGCCAACGGCAACACCAACTGATCCAGTCTGCCACTGACGTCATTTCATGTCACTTCCGTCGGTCGGCCCCCTTGGGGGCCGGCCGGCGTAAGCAAACCGGCTGAAAGGCCGAGTACTTATAATAGTGGAGGATTTTATCATGAAGCCTGTTTATCCTGCAGCCAGAGAGCTGCCCTCTTATGAGAACCTGCTGCTCGAGATGGTCGAGCCCAACATTCTGAAGGTCACCCTGAACAGACCCAAGGCTTACAACGCTCTGTCCCACGGCCTGGTTGAGGACCTGACCAACCTGGCCCAGTGGCTGGTTGACGAGTACTACAACATCCGCGTCGTCCTGCTGTACGGCGGCGACGAGGCCAAGGGCTTCTGCGCCGGCCTGGACGTCAAGCAGGGTCTGACCGACTATGAGGAGACCGTCCCCGGTTTCTATCACTATCAGATCAAGCTGGGCGAGCTGGAGTGGTACATTGCTAAGACTCCCCAGCCCTGGATCACCCTGATCGACAACGTCTCCGCTGGCGGTGGCTTCTCTCTGGCTATGTGCTCCGACATCCGTATCTGCACCAAGACCGCTCGCTTCTCCTGCTTCTATGCCAACGTGGGCATCGGCGGCTGCGACATGTCCTCCTCCTACTTCCTGCCTCGTCTGATCGGCACCGGCCGTGCTTTCGAGATGATGCTGACCGGCAACTTCATCAGCGCTGACGAAGCTTGGAACCTGGGCCTGGTGTCCAAGGTTGTTGAGGATCGTCCCGCTCTGATCCCCGCTGGCCTGGAGCTGGCTCGCGTTATCGCCGCCAAGGATCCCATGGCTGTCCGCCTGACCAAGGAGGCTATGCGCGCCAACGTCGACGCCGCCGGCTTCGACAACGCCCTGCAGGTCGAGAACCGCAACCAGACCCTGATGATCGCCCACAACGTCAACAAGGACGCTTCTCAGGATCCCATCGGCAAGTATTGGATCGAGGATCGTACCGATCCCATGAACCCCAAGGGTGCCAACTAAT
>DXEA01000101.1 GCA_019115225.1 Candidatus Evtepia faecigallinarum | reverse complement strand
CCGCGAAGAAAGACGGAGACACCAACATGGAAAGGAGAGAAATATACTATGAAGAAGAAACTATTATCAGGCATTATGGCTCTGGCTATGGTAATGTCCCTGCTGCCGGTGACGGCGTTGGCGGCGGATACAGGAGTGACGTGCAACGGTGGCGACAAGTGCACAACCCACGAGGCGGCCGTTACAGTAGACGGCACGACGCTTCACTATACTAAAATCTATGAAGCTCTCCATGCAGCGGGCGGGGAAAGTGGTGCTGGCGGCACGGTTACGCTGCTGAAGAACGCTGAGCTAAAGGGACAGGATACAAGCAAAGATGATTATGGTGCGTATGGTAGGACAACATTCATTTACAAAAATATTATACTTGATTTAGGCAGGAATACGTTGACCTGTAACGATCAAAATGGCTTGGTTGTCCGGCCGGGAGTTAATTTTACTATTAAAAATGGAAGCTACGAAAACACAGCTTCTTCCTATGGTACTGGGATAGAGGCGTCAAAGTCCAAGTCCGGAAATGATTATACGGGCTGCACTGTCACAATCGACAACGCCACAGTTCAGGCAGCGTTCAGCGGTGTGTATGCTACCGGCTACACCACCATCAATGTCAAAAACGGCGGCAAAATTATTGCAACGGACAATACCGCCATTTCTGCCATAGGTCCCCATAATACCGTCAACGTGGAAAATTCGAAAATTGAAGGTAAGACTTATGGGATCTTTCA
This sequence comes from Candidatus Evtepia faecigallinarum, assembly GCA_019115225.1. Taxonomy (GTDB): domain Bacteria; phylum Bacillota; class Clostridia; order Oscillospirales; family Oscillospiraceae; genus Evtepia; species Evtepia faecigallinarum. The sequence continues at coordinate 11,332 of DXEA01000101.1, read as the reverse complement.
ACAAGTTTACGACAAAAATCTTAGTAACGACCTCCCTGCGTCTACCTTTAACATTGAAGACAGCGCGATTAAAGGCGGTCTTGCAGCAATCAATATTGCAAGCAACGAGGGTATCGCTCAGAGCAACCACACATTGACAGTAACAAACAGCGAAATCACTGGAGCTAATGGTATAATTTTAGAAGGAACCAATGCTGCCATTTCCGGTGCAGACACCAACATTACTGCGGGAGATAAAGGTTTTGCCCTGATAGTTAGGAAACAGAATAACGAACAGACTGTGGGTGCAGTTGAGGTTACAGGCGGCACATTTAAAGGACTGGTTTATATATATGGAGGTGGCACGGCCACCATCAACATCACCGGCGGCACGTTTAACAAACCTGTGCAAGAAGACTATATTCAGCCCGGCATGACGCAAGATCCTGATACCGGTAAAATCAAGCTGGACCCCGACACCGCCGTGGCGAAGATCGGCGATGTGGGCTACTCCACCCTGTCCGCCGCCATCGCAGCGGCCAACGGCGACACCGGCACCGACCCCATGACCATCACCATCACCAAGTCCGGTGACTACGCCCTGAGCGCCATCACCCGCGACTATGTCACCATAGAGGCGGATACGGGTGTGACGGCCACCTTTACGGTGAGCAGCACAGCCGAGAAACAGCTCAATGCCGCGAATATCACCCTCAAAAATCTGAACTTTGTCTCCGAGAACGGCGCGACCATCATCTCCTCCGGCGCGTGCGATAGCCTGAAGCTGGAAAAGTGCACCTTCACCGGCGACAGTACCGGCACCGCCGTGTACGTACATCAGCCCAACGTCACCATCACCGGCTGCACCTTTAAAGATTTTGAGCGCGGCTACTACACCTGCGGCGACAACAACCCCGCCGGAACGATGAGCTTTACAGAAAATAAGTTCATCAACGTCCGCGTTCCCATCGACGGCTACTGGGGCATGAAGGCTACGGATGACACCAGCATCACCATCACCGGCAACACCTTTGATGCCGGCGACTGGGACGCCGCCTACATCCAGCTCTGGGACTATGCCCAGTATCTGAATTGGCTGAACGGGAACGTGGAAGATAGCCGCGAAGGCAGCGCCATCAAGAATGCCGTCATCGAGAACAATACCTACATCGGCGACGTCGTCATCTACGCCACCCATTTCAACTGGTATTATAATTCCGACCTGGAGCTGGACGAGGCGTCCAAGCAGCTTCTCAAGTACCGCGTTCTGGTCGAGCTTGAGAACGCCGCGAGCGCCACCGTCACCAACGCCGACGGCAGCGAAATCACCGCGTTCAACGAGAGCACGGCTTCGCGCACCGAAAATGGCAAGACCTTCATCTACTCCCTCAGCGAGGGCAAGTACAGCTTCAGCATCAAGCCCACCAGCTCCACCGAGGGTCTTGTGAGTGATAAGTATGATATAAAGCAGCCTACTGTGAATCCTGATGGAAGCACCACCAATAAAATCTCTGTAGCGAACGAAGAAGTCACCGTCGCCACGGTAAACGGCATCGAGTACAGCTCCCTCGCCGAGGCTATCACAGCCGCTAACGGCACCGAATACTCTGTCGACCTGTGCGCCGACATCTCCATCGACACCTGGAACCAGATCTGGAACATCGACGGCCTCACCATCAACGGCAACAACCACACCGTCACCATCGGCGAGGTCGAGTCCAATGTCAACGGAGACTACCTCACCTACGACGCCGAGAACCTGAACGTCTCCAACCTCACCATCAAGCTTGAGACCAACGGCAACGGCTTCGACATGGTCTCCGGCAAGCTGGAGAACGTCAGGCTCTACGGCGGCAGCGGCTCCAACTACGGCGTATTCGTCAGCACGAGCGACGCTACCGACAACGCCAAGGTCGAGATTGAGAAGTGCCTGTTCGACGGCTTCGATATGGCCATCTACAGCCAGCCCGCCGGGGATACCTCCAAGAGGACCTCCGACATCACCGTCAACAACACCACCTTCAACAACTGCGGAAAGACCATGTGTAGCTACGCGCAGAACACCGTCTTTACCAACAACAGTGTCACCGGCGGCGATGAGATTTCCTTCGCGGCCGGCGGCGAGGGAGGCGCCGCTCGCGAGAACACCTACACCGTCACCGGCAACACCTTCCAGAATGCGGGCGAGATCTGGTTCTACGAAGCCGACCTGGCTAAGGTGGAATTTGAAAAGAATCAGGTGCTGGGCACCACCAAGGTCAGCACCGAGAATGCCAAGAGGGATAGCACCTTGGATGTCTCCAAGAACTACTGGGGTGGCAAAGCGCCGACCAGCGATCAGGTCAGTGACTCCAACGTCACCGGCAACGACGTGTACTATGAGCGTAACACCATGTATCCCTCCGACCTGAATACCTATAATCCGCCCTCCTCCGGCGGCGGTGGTGTGACCACCTACTCGGTCACCCTCCCCACCGATGTGGCCAACGGTAAACTCTCCGTCAGCCCGAAGAACGCCGCCAAGGGCTCCACCGTCACCCTCACCGTCACCCCCGACGAGGGCTACCAGCTGGCCACCCTCACCGTCACCGACAAGAACGGCAAGACGGTGGAGCTGACCAAGAAGAGCGACACCCAGTACACCTTCAAGATGCCCGCCTCCAACGTGAGCATTAAGGCCACCTTTGCCCCCGTGGAGACCCCGCCGGCCACTCTGCCCTTCACCGACGTGGACGGCCACTGGGCCTTGGACGCCATCACCTATGTGTATGAAAAGGGCATGATGAACGGCACCAGCCCCACCACCTTCTCTCCGGAGAGCCAGCTGACCCGGGGCATGATCGTCACCATCCTCTACCGGCTGGAGGACGAGCCTGCGGTCAGCGACAGCACCTTCTCTGACGTGGACGGCGATATGTACTATGCCGATCCCATCGCCTGGGCGGCGGACAACGGCATTGTCACCGGCTTCCCCGACGGCACCTTCGGCCCCGAGACCTCCATCACCCGGGAGCAGCTGGCCACCATCCTCTATCGCTATGCCGACTATCTGGACTGCGACATGACCCCCGCAGCGGACCTGAGCGGCTATACCGATGCCGGTACCATCAGCTCCTATGCCCAGCAGGCCATGGCCTGGGCCAACGCCGAGGGCCTCATCACCGGCGTCACCGAGACCACCCTCAAGCCCACCGGCACTGCCACCCGGGCTCAGGTGGCCACCATCCTCATGCGTTTCTGTGAAAATGTCATCAAGTAACCCCCATCCTTCACAACGCGGCAAGGGCGGTGCTCCCATTGGGAGCACCGCCCTTTTTTCCTCTCACCGGTCCGGCCGGGCAGGGGGCGGGACGGCGGCAAAGGTATCAAACAGCCGCACCAGCATGGTCCAGGTGTTTTTGTCCAGCACCCCTGTGGCGGGAAGGGCGGCCCGGGCCTGGAGCCAGCGGAGGTTGGCTGCCGTCTCCTCATCCAGCACGCCGGTGGAGGGGGCGGCGGTGACGTCCGCCAGCTTCCGGGAGAGGGCTTGAAAGATCTCCTGGACCAGGGGCAGCAGGGGAGAGGCCTGGCCGGGATGGACATCGGGGGTGGCGGGGGTGAACAGGGAGAGGGTGTCCGGCGGGGAGATGGTCCCCCAGGCCCGGAGAAAGGCGTTCATGACAGCATCCCAGGTCTGCCGGTCCACCACCCCGGTCACCGGCAGGCCGCGGCATTTCTGAAAGCGCATGACGGCCTCTAAGGTGGCCTCGTCAAACTCCCCTGTGGGGCGGAGAAAGGGGATGGAGTGGTCCACGTGGGCGATGGTGCGCAGCATGGTCTGCAGGGTGCGCACCGGCCCCTGGGAGAAGGGGAGCAGTGGGTTCATGAAAAACTCCTTTCCTGGTCCCGGTCCCCCAGGGAGAGGGAGAAACCGGGGAACTGGCCGGGGCTGACGGTCAGGTAGTCATAGAGCTGCTGGGCGGTCACCTCCCCGGAGGTGGGGCTCTGGTAGGGGAAGAACTGGGGGTTGGTGAGGACCATGCGGTCGATGCCCAGGAAGCGGTCTGTGATCACCTCCCAGGTGGCCTCATCCACCACCCCGGTCTGGGGCAGGTCCGCGTCCTGCTGCAGGGCCAGCACGGCGGCCTGGGTCTCCTGGCCGAAGATGCCGTCCACGGTCAGGTCGGGGATGGACAGATAGAACTGGGCCAGCACCGCCAGCAGATACTGGAGCAGGGAGACGCTCTCCCCCCGCTGGCCCAGCTGGAGGGACTCCTGATAGTCAAAGTCTAAGTAGAAATAGGTCTGCCCCAGACTCACCAGCTCCGACAGCCGCAGGATGCCCGTGTACAGGTGGACCAGCATGTACCAGGTGGACTTGCCGACAATGCCATCCACCACCAGGTTAAAGACGTGCTGGACCTCCCGCACGGCGTCCTCGGTGATGGGGCCGAAAATGCCGTCCACCGGCCAGATCTTGGGGATGGCGGGGTAGGCCACGGAGATGCGGTTGATCATGATCTGGGCCACCCGCACCTCGGGGCTCACATCCCCCCGGCGCAGGGGGACACCGGGGTAGGAGTATTGGATGTCCTGAATGGGGGCGTTGGCCACCAGCTCCAGGTTGCTGCCATAGTAGTGTTTGAGGATGGCCACCGAGTCATAGCCCTGCTGGGCCATATATTCACTGCCCCATTGGGACAGGCCGTCGCAGGTGCTGGTGGTGCCGTTGCAGAAGCTGGCCGCCAGGGGCTCGGCAAAGCCGGGGCGGCGGAGGTAGGTGGTGAAGAGATCGTCCACCAGGGTGCTGATGGTGTCAAAGATGTTGCGGCCATGGATGTACTTTTGGTCATAGGCAGTGGAGGCCGTGATGTTGAAGGAATAGCCCTGGCTGGGATAAAACTCGGTGTAGACCCGGTTCAGGGCAAAGGAGACCTGGGCCAGGATGTTGGCCCGGAGGGCGGAGAGCCGCCAGGTGGGATAGATCTCACTGCAGGCCACGTTTTTGATATAGTCCCGAAAGGGGACGGTGACGTTTTCCGCCGAACTGTCCGGGGTGCCCAGGTGGACGGTGATGGTTTTGGGGATGTAGGGGGTGACGATGATGGCCATGGGGGTCCTCCTTCACAGGTCCTGGGGGGAGATGTCCACCCGGTCTGCCGGCCGTCCCCCGGTCTCGGCCAGGGGGATCATGGGCAGGTCCTGGATGCTGACCACCCCGGGGAAAATCTGGACATTCTGAATGAGCAGGAGCTGATAGCCCGGCCGCTCGGCCCAGATGTCACACAGGGCAAAGGGGAGGGGCTGGCCGGGGGAGAGGCTGTTTTCCACATCCGGGGTCTCCAGGACGGTGGGTTGTGTATTGCCGCTCTGGTCGCTGGTCTGGATGTTCACCAGGTGCTGCTGGCCGTCGGCGCCGTGCTGGACGATGGAGACGGCGGTGTCCTCCACCGGCAGCTGGCCGCGGCTGGTGAAAACTCTGGTCAAAAGGGTGCCGGAACTGGGCATACTGTGACCTCCTTTCCTCCCAGCCTATGCCGGGCCGATGGGGAAGATGCGGGAGATTGACTTTTGGAAGGATATCCCGTACACTGGACAAAAACAGACCCAAAGGAGACCGGATATGAAGATCACCTTTTTATATCACAGCGCCTTTCTGGTAGAATTGGCACACTGCACCCTGCTCTTTGACTGGTACGGGGGGCCGGTGCCCGACTATGACCGGGTAAAGCCCCTGTACGTTTTCGTCAGCCACCACCACGGGGACCACTACTCACCGGAAATTTTTTCCCTGCTGGGCATGGACAACGTCTGGTATGTGCTGGCCACCTGCGTCCATCTGTCCGCCCGGCGCAAGCAGGCGCTGGGAATTTTGGACGACCATGTCTTCCGCCTGCCGGCGGGGAAGGAGCAGACCGTGGGCCAGGTCCAGGTGACCACCTATCGCTCCACCGACGAGGGGGTGGCCTTTCTGGTCCAGACGGAGGGCAAGACCTTGTTCCACGCAGGGGACCTGCAGTGGTGGCACTGGGCCGAGGAGCCCAAGAGCTGGAACCAGGAGATGGAGCGGGATTTCAAGGCCGAGTGCCGAAAACTCGCCGGCCAGCATGTGGACGCCGCCTTCCTGGTGCTGGACCCCCGGCAGGAGGACGACTTCTGGCTGGGCTTTGACTGGTGGATGCGGACCATGGACGTTAAGGCGGCCTTTCCCATGCACAGCTGGGAGGATTTCCAGATCGCCAAGCGGCTCAAGGCCCTGCCGGTCAGCCAGCCCTATCGGGACCGGATCGTGGAGGTTCGCTATCCCGGCCAATCTTTCCTGCTGGAGGGGTGAGAAACGCGCTGATGCTTGCGGGCCAGGGGAAGGTATAGTATAATCAGGTTGTCAGAAAAAAGAGAACCCCGGCGGCACAGGCCGGCGGAGGAATTTGGAGGGAAAAGAGATGAAACGGCAGATATGTATTTTCCTGCTGGGGGCCTTGGCCCTGGTGCTGGCCGGCTGTGGGAGCACAGACAATTCCACGGCACAGAGCCTGGAATCCCTGGCCGCCTATCCCGAGACCATGCATTTGAACGAGGGGGACAGTGAGATCATCCAAGTGGTCTTTACCCCCCAGGACGCAGAGGAACAAGGGCTGCTGTGGACCAGCAGCAACCGGTCTGTGGCAGTGGTGGATGAGCGGGGGATGGTCTCCGCCCTGGCGCCGGGAAGCTGCACCGTAACGGTGGCCTCCAAGTCGTACAGTGAGATCTCCTGCCATGTGGAGGTCATCGTCAACGGCGACGAGGAAGAGGAGACATCCAGCCCTTCCGCCAGTCAGGCGGAGGATTACATCGCCTATCTGCCCGAAACCAACGCCTCCTCGGTCTTCCCCACCTATTATCTGTCCGAGAGCGAAGTGGCGGCCATGGACGCTGAGCAGATCCAGTTCATCATCAACCAGATCTATGCCAAAAACGGCTACGTCTTCCGCACCCAGTCCATCCAGAACTATTTTTCCCAAATGCCCTGGTATGTGGCGGTGTCCAACGACACCAGCCGCCTGTCCATGTCCTCCCTGGACCGGAGCAATCTGAACCTGCTGGTGCGCTATCGGGACCAGAAGGGGAACAGTGCCTCCGACCTGGGCTGGATCTGGACCCGGCATGTGGTGGACGGCCCCCTGTCGGCCTCCTATGTGAGCAGCCTGTCGGACTATGACATCCAGCTGCTCATCAACACCATTTATGCCAAGAACGGCTATATCTTTGAAACCCCGTCCCTCCGGGTCCTCTTTGAGGGACAGCCCTGGTACAACGGCTGGACCTATGACACCAGCCAGCTGCAATTCTCCGACCTGGACAAGGAGAACCTGCGCCTGCTGGTGGCTTACCGCTGAGGGGGAGGAGGCAGCCAGATGAAAGCCTATCGCCTCATCCCTCTGGAGACCTATCCCCGCCGGGCGCACTTTGCCTACTTCTCCCAAATGGCCCAGCCCTATGCAGGGCTGACGGTGCCGGTGGAGATCACGGCCTTTTTGAAAAAACTGCGCCAAGAGGGGAGCCCCTTCTTCCTCTCCTTCCTCTACTGCGTTTGCCGGGCGGCCAACCGGGTGCCGGAGCTCCGCCAGCGGATCCGAGGCGGGGAGATCCTTGAGTATGCCCATTGCCCCGCCTCCTACACCCTGGCACTGGAGGACGGCACCTATTGCTACTGCGTCCAGGACGGGCGGGGGCCCTTTGGGGGTTATCTGTCCCGGGCCCGGCGGCAGCAGGAGGAGGCCAAGGTCCAGCGGAGTCTGGAGGATGGGGAGGATAGCCTGTCCCTGCTCTTCCTGTCCACCCTGCCCTGGGTGAGCTATGAGGCCATCGTCCAGCCCACGCCCTTCCCGGCAGACAGCAACCCCCGAATCACCTGGGGCCGCTGGCGGCAGGAAGGGGAGAGGGTGGTGCTGCCGGTCTCTCTGCTGTGCCACCACGCTTTGGTGGATGGGCGGCACATGGCGGCGTTTTATCAGTATCTGGAGGAGGAACTGGCAGTTTTTCCCCAGAACGAGCCATAAGAAAAGCCGTACCGCTGTGCAAGGCGGTACGGCTTTTTTTAGCAATTACAAGTGAAACCGACGCCGGACCTCCTCCCGCAGGGAGGGTGTGCGCCGCACCACCACCAGGGGAACGGTGAGGATCAGGCAGATGGCCAGGACCACCAGGGACCAGCCGGGGGTCCAGCTGCCCTGAAAATACCGGTCGACAAAACATTCGACCCCTAAGAGGAAAACCCCGATGGACCCGATGACCAGCGCCATGGAGCTCAGGGTACTCCGCTGTCCCCGGCCCATGGTCAGGCCCCAGAACAGAAAGACCGCCCCCAGCAGCAGGATGATGGGCAGGGCCAGGTGCCAGTACCAGTCCCAGCCGTCCAGCTCCACGGCGATGAAGGAGACATAGATGGCGATGGCCAGAATGTCCGCCAGCAGCTGCAGGCCCAGGGTGTCCTTTTTCCGGCGGAGTAAGGGGAGCACCAGCCAGATCCACAGCATCACTGCCGCGCCGATCACATACAGGGACCAGGTCCGCTGGGTGCGCAGGAAGAGGTTCAACACCCCGCAGCACACGGCCACAGAGACCAGCACGGTGGACAGCAGGATGGCCAGGTGGATGCGGGAGACCGGCGGGACCTCCTTGCGCTCGGTGGGGAAGGGTTTGGGGCTGGTGTGGTCCACCGGCTGATTGGGGTTGTTGACGGGGGTGTGGCAGAGGGGGCAGAACGCTGCCGTGTCGTCCAGTTCCACGCCGCAGTTGACACAGTATGACATGGAGAACACCTCCGGTCATTTGGTGCGGTTGGACTCTACCCTCACAGGCAGGCCCTCCTTTACCAGGTGGGTGAAAAAGCGCCGCTCCGTCTCGCTGGAGACCCCGGTGCCGGCAAAGGTGATGGCCATGGTGTTGCCATAGCTGATGGAGGCACAGTGGGGAGAGGGGCGGGTGGCCTGGCCCAGCATCACTTCCATGCGCTGGATGTGGGGGGCCATCTCCGGAGGGACGGGAAAGGCGCCGGGATTGGTATAGGTGCCCGAGTAGGGCCGCACCCCCACCAGCTTGTAGGAGAAGGCCATGACGGGATTTTTCAGCGACAGGGGGATGATCTGCAAAAAGCGGTTGCGGGTAAAGCGGACATTGCCGGTAAACTTGGCCCGCATCTCCTGGCGGCTGGTGTGCAGGTGCATGTAGCTGTGGACCTGCCGGATGATCTCCGGCAGGGTATACTCCCCCAGGGTGGGGTCGATACACGGGCGCATGGTGAGGATGAAGTTGCGCAGCGTCTGGGAGGGGAACCAGGGCCGGAGATTGATGGGAATGGCCAGGGCCACCGGCCGGGGATGGCGGAAGTGGTGGGCCGCCTGGTTTTCCAAAAGGGATTGGAGCAGGACGGCGGTGAGATACTCCGTGATGGTCGCGCCGTACTCCTTCGCCTTCTCCCGCAGCAGGTCCACGGGCACCAGGCCCAGGGTGACGTTGAGGGTGTAGAAGGGCTCGGGAGAACTGGTGTTGGAAAAGGCCGTCTTGTCCAGCCCGCCCCGCAGTGCCCGTTTGCCGGCGTAGCGGGCATAAGCATCCTCCAGCTCCTCCCGCTGGGGGGGCTGGTCGATGTCCAGGATCCCCGGCCCGTTGGGGATGGGGTGGCCCAGCTCCCGCAGGTAGACTGCCAGCAGGGTGCGCAGGAAGACCAAGGTCCCCGCGCCGTCGGAAATGGCGTGAAAGACTTCCAGGGAGATCCGGTGCTGGTAGTAGAAAATGCGGATCAGCCAGTCGTTGTCCTCGTGAAAGCGCACCGGCTGGCAGGGATTGGCCATGTCCGGCTTCACAAAGGGGCCGGGGTTGGGATTGGGCTCAACATAGCACCAAAAGGCCCCCCGGCGGATGCGCACGGCAAAGCCGGGGAAGCGGGGCATGGTCCTGGCCACCGCCCGCTGGAGGGCTTCGGGGTCTACGGGGTCGGTCATCAGGGCCGAGAAGCGATAGACCGCAGAGTAGCGCTCCCGCTGGATGGAGGAGTAGAGCACGCCGGCGTTGTCCAGGGGATACCACGTCTTTTTCACCTGCTTCCGCGGCACGGACAGCGCCCCCTCTCCGGGAAAATCTATGGCCATATTTTAGCACACAGGGCAGGAAACTACAAGGGGAAGAAAGGGTTCCCTTTTGGCGATGGCCATGGTATACTATAGAAACTTATCCCCTGGGATACCGTATATATAAATAGAGCAAAACAGGACCCAGGTGTGCGCTGCGGCGCACGGAAAGGAGGGCGCCCATGACCCCCAAGAAACTGTCCCTGCGGCAAAAGCAGAAAAAGGCAAGCGAGCCTGTGAGAGAGGATCACCGCCTGGCCCCCATGATGCGGGCCTTGAAGGCCATCCACTCTGTGGGCGCCCCCGACTCCATGGCCCCGGAGGACCTGGCCAAGCAGCGGGCCGCCCAGGAGCTGCTGGGCCGGCTGGCCGCCCCCATGATCGTGCTGAAGAAATGGGAGACCTTCCGGCTCAAGGGCATGGCCGCCGCCTGGGTGCGGCCGGACTGGCCCCACGACAGACGCCGGGTGATCCTCTACTGCCACGGGGGCGGCTACACCAGCGGCAATCTGGGCTACTCCCGCCCCCTGGCCTCCAAGCTCACCAGCGCCACCGGCTGGGAAACCCTGTGCTTTGAGTACCGTCTGGCCCCGGAGAACCCCTTCCCCGCAGCAGTGGACGACGCCCGGCGGGCCTGGGACTATCTCATGTACCTGGGCTATGGCGCCCGGGATGTGGTGGTGGCAGGGGACTCTGCCGGGGGAAACCTGGCCCTGGTCCTCTGCCATCAGCTAAAAAAGGCCGGCCGGCAGCTGCCGGGACGCCTGGTCCTCATGTCCCCCTGGACGGATATGACCGCCAGCGGCCTGTCCTACACCCAGCGGGCAGAGCTGGACCCCACCATCACCCTGGACTATATCCGGGCGGTGCGGGAGGTCTATGCCGGGGGACAGGACCTGACCTCCCCCCTGCTCTCCCCGCTGTTTGGAGATTTCACCGGCTTTCCCCCCACCCTCATCCAGGTGGGCAGCAATGAGATCCTCTATTCCGACTCCCTGCGCCTGCGCCAGCGGATGCTGGATGCCAAAGTCTACTGCCGCCTGGAGGAATGGCAGGACATGTGGCACGTCTTTCAGATGTTCCCCGTGCGCAAGGCCGCCCAGGCCATGGAGAATATCGGCGCGTTTCTCCTGGAATCATGAATTTTCCCGCCCCGGACCATTCAGGTCCGGGGCGTTTTTTTGATTCTTCGACAGGGGATGACAGTAAAGTAGACCTTTTGTAAAGAAACATAAGTGAAAGATAAGAAAATTTATTGGCAT
>DXEA01000010.1 GCA_019115225.1 Candidatus Evtepia faecigallinarum | reverse complement strand
GGAGGTATTTGTTGTCTGCAATGGCATCATGGATCACGTCGCCAAGGCGTATCTCACGGACGGTATAATCTTTTTCCGCATGCTCACTTCGCGCATAGTAAAGGGCTTGCTCTGTAAAGCGGTTTATATTTTCGACCTCTACCAGCAGTTCTCTGGTAAACTCTGAACGATTGTTTTCACAGATCAGCTTCATGGCAGTAATCGGAGTTTTGACCTCATGAATCCATTGCTCGATATATTCCTTGTAGTCTTGCCGTTCTCTCTGGACTTCACCGATCTTTTCCAGCATAGACTTCTCAGCCATTTTCAAAATCTGATAAAAGACCTGTTCATCGGCTCTTTCCGGCATGGCCATCACTTCGGGCATCAGATATTTTTCCTCCAACCGTTCGGCCATTGCCAACAGCGTTTTACAATATCTTTTTTGTGTGGAGAAAGAGACCGTCAGATAGCAAATTACAACCACAATCCAGACCAAAGCGATCAAGGATATGGCTTGACGGGATGTCCCGGTGGCGATCAAGAATAATGCAAGTGCCAATACCCCCAAAAGGTGGAGCAGAAGCACGGGGAGTTGATTTTTCAGATATTGTTTGCCGCTCATAGTGTATACCCCTGCCTGTGTTTGGTTTTGATGAAGTCATGCAGGCCGATATGATCCAGTTTTTTCCGGATGCGGGTGATGTGGACGCTCAGGGCGTTGTCGTCCACATAGAGCTGGTTGTCCCAAAGGAAATCCACCAGGTCATTTCTTGAGCAGATGTGACCGGCATGCTGGAAGAGGTAGGAGAGGATTTTGAGTTCGTTTTTCGTCAGTTCCACACGCTGCCCCTGGTATTCCATGATGCTGCGCTCCGGGTGGAGCACTGCGCCGTGCCAGGTGAGGGTCTCTGCCTGCCCTGGGGCATACACCCGCTGCAGAAGGGCAGCGATTTTGGCCAGCAGGATGGCGGTGTTGTATGGCTTGGTGATAAAGGCATCTCCGCCCAGCAGGATGCTGTTGAGCTCGTCCATATCCGTGCTGCTGCTTGTGACAAAGACAATGGGAACCTTGGAGCTGCCGCGCAGTTGAGAACAGATCGAAAAGCCGCTCTCGTGGGGCAATTTAATATCCAACAGGACAAGGTGGGGGGTTTCTTCCTGAAAGGTATCGGTGACCTTTGAGAAATCCTTTGCCGAGACAACGGTGTAGCCATTGCCCCGCAGCAGGGTTTCCAACTCCTTTCGGATGACAGGATCGTCTTCCACAATCAGTATTTTGTATGGTTTCATGCTATCGTACCCTCCCTTGTTCTTCTGCACCAGGGCTTGCCGGTCCATTCCTATCCTATTATATTCCCTTGCGGAGAGAATACAAGAGCGATGGGAGGGCACCGTCCAGTCCGTCCCCTGGGACCGGGCTGTCGTTTTGCCGGACAAAGGGGGATGGCAGGGAAGCGGTTTTGTGGTATACTGAAACAAGAAACCTGCCCGGAACATAGGGCGCACGCCTGCCTTTTGGCAAAAAGGAGGACACCATGAAGAAACGACTGCTCAGCCTGGCCCTGGCCCTGGCCCTGTGCCTGACCTTCTTGCCCGCGGCGGCCTTTGCCGCAGAACCGGCCTATCTGGCCCTGGGGGACAGCATCACCACCGGCTACGCCCCCGGCGGCACGGTGGAGCGCCCCTTTGCCAACCAGGTGGCGGGGGAGAGCTATGCTCTGACCAACCTGGCCAGCGACGGGGAGACCACTGCCTCCCTGCTGGCCAAGGTGACAGACAGGGATTCCGCCATCGCCCAGGCGGTGCCGGGGGCCGCCCTCATCACCCTCACCATCGGGGGCAATGACCTGATGGGGGCGCTGTATCAGTACCTGGCCGACGCCTACAACGGCCAGAACGGCACAGAGCTCACCGCCGGGGAGGTCCAGGACTCCCTTCTGGGGACGGCGGGGGCGCCGGTGGCCCAGATGACCATGCTCCTCTTCCTCACCGGCCAGCTGGAGGCCTTTGTGCAGACCGGCATGACGGAAACGCTGGGTCAGTTCACCGGCAACCTGACCCGGATTCTGCAAGCCCTGCGGGGGGCCAACCCCACGGCCCGGATCGTCCTGACCAACCAGTATCATCCCTATGGCATCCTGGCCGCCAGCCCGGCCTTTGCCGCCCTGGCTGACCGGTTTGACGAGGGGGTGAAAGCCCTCAACGCCGCCATCGCCGGGGCGGTGACGGCAGCCGGGGTGGAGAACGTGGTGGTGGCGGACGTCTACACTCCCTTTGCCCAGGCGGTGGCCCAGGGGCAGAACCCCTGCAACGCCAGCGCCACCGGCCTGACGGACATCAACCCCGACTTCCACCCCAACCAGCTGGGCCATGACCTCATCGCCCGGGCGGTGCTGGCCGCGCTGGGGGAGACCCCCGACGACGGCCAGCCCCCTGAGGCCGGAGACCTCCCCTTTGTGGACGTAGCCCAGGGGGACTGGTATTATGAAGCCGTGGCTTATGTATATGAGAAGGACCTCATGTCCGGCACCGACGAGACTCACTTCACCCCCGACGGCACCGCCAGCCGGGCCATGGTGGCCACCATCCTGTGGCGGATGGCAGGAGAGCCGGCGGCGGGGGAGAACCCCTTCCCTGACGTGCCGGAAAACACCTGGTACACCGACGCCGTTTCCTGGGCGGCCGGTGTGGGGATCGTCACCGGCTACAGTGACACCAAGTTCGGCCCTGACGACCCCGTCACCCGGGAACAGTTCGCGGCCATGCTCTACCGCTACGCCCAGAGCCAGGGCGAAGGGTTTACCGGAAACTGGTCCTTCCCGTTGGACTTCCCTGACGCGGCAGACGTTTCCGCCTACGCCTACGAAGCCCTGTGCTGGATGACCATGAAAAACGTCATCCAGGGCATGGAGGACGGGAACCTCCACCCCCAGGGCACCGCCAACCGGGCCCAGCTGGCCACCATGCTCATGCGCTTCTGCCAGGCCCTGTAACCACAAGACCGCCCCGCCGGCGTGCTGCCGGCGGGGCGGGTTTTGTCACAGGTTGACAAAGTGGCAAGGGATGGTATAATAGCCTTACAGGATCTTTCCCCCAAAGGAGGCGGGCCCATGCACCGGGTGCGCAAGGAACACAGCATGACCATGACCCAGGGCAGCATCCTGCGCCAGCTGCTTCTGTACTCCCTGCCCCTGCTGGCGGGGAACTTTTTTCAGCAGTGCTACAACACCGTGGACAGCATCGTCCTGGGCAATTTCGTGGGCAAGGCCGCCCTGGCCGCCGTGGGCACCACCACCCCCATCATCAACACCCTCATCGGCCTCTTTCTGGGGCTGTCGGCGGGCATCGGGGTGGTGATCTCCCAGTTCTACGGGGCCCGGGAGGATGAGAAGGTGGGCCAGGCGGTGCAGACCAGCCTGGTGCTGGTGCTCATCCTGTGCGGGGCCTTTACGGTGGTGGGGGTGTGCATGGTCCCCTTTATGCTAAAGCTCATGGCCACCCCGGCGGACGTGTTCGGCCCGGCCCGGGAGTATTTACAAATCTACTTTGCCGGTGTGGCGGGGCTGATGCTGTATAACTTAGGCTCGGGGATTTTGCGGGCGGTGGGGGACTCCCGGCGGCCCCTGTACTTTCTGCTCTTTTCCGCCGGCATCAACACGGTGCTGGACCTGCTGTTTGTGGCGGTCTTTCACTGGGGCATCGCGGGGGCGGCCATCGCCACCATCGCCGCCCAGGCCATTTCGGCGGTGCTGGTGCTGGGGGTTCTTACGGCCAGCCGGGAATGCTATCGCATTCAGTGGCGGGGGTTAAAGGTCCAGCGGGGGATTTTGAAGAATATTTTTATTGTGGGGGTGCCCTCGGCCCTCCAGCTGGCCATCACGTCCTTCTCCAACGTCTTTGTCCAGTCCTATGTCAACCGCTTCGCCTCCTCCTGCATGGCCGGCTGGGCGGCCTATCAGAAGATCGACGCCTTTGCCATCCTGCCCATGACCACGTTGTCCGTCACGGCCACCACCTTTGTGGGCCAGAATGTGGGGGCGGGGAACTGGGAGCGGGCCAGGCAGGGCATCCGCTGCTCCCTGGCCATTGCCACGGTGGTGGCGGTGGTGGTGCTGGTGCCCCTGATGATCTTTGCCCGGCCTTTGTGCGGCCTGTTCAACCAGGAGCCGGAGGTGCTGGACTATGGGGTGTATTTCATCCGCCTCATCTCCCCCTTCTACCTCATCGCCAATTTCAATCAGATCTATGCCGGGGCCCTGCGGGGGGCGGGGGACGCGAAGGTGCCCATGTTCATCATGCTCTTCTCCTTCGTGGCCTTCCGGCAGGTCTATCTGCTGGTCACCTACCGGGTCTTTGGGACCCTCTTGCCGGTGGCCCTGGGCTACCCGGTGGGGTGGATCGTGTGCAGCGTCATCCTGCTGCTCTACTACCGCAGCGGCAGGTGGATGCGCCACAGCTTTGTGGTCCGGCCCCCAGGGGAGAAAACCGAATAGATAAAAAAAGCGGGCTGCCGGTGCAGCCCGCTTGGTTTTGTTCTGCTTATGCGTTTTTCAAAAACTTCTCCAGCCGGTCCAGCCCTTCCTTGATGTTCTCCATGGACACGGCGAAGGACCAGCGCACATAGTGGGGGGCGCCGAAGCCGGTGCAGGGGACCACGGCCACCAGGCCCTCCTTGAGGAAGACGTTGGCGAAGTCGTCGGCGTCGTGGATCTCCACCCCGTACAGGGTCTTGCCGATGAGCTGGGACAGGTTCATGAGCATGTAGAAGGTGGCCTCCGACCGGACGGGGTGGACGCCGGGGATCTGGGACATACGCTCATAGAGGTAGTTGCGGCGCTGTTCAAACTCCCGGCGCATGGTTTCGATCTCGGCCTGGGAGCCTCCAAAGGCCTCCTCTGCGGCGGCCTGGGCGATGGAGCAGGTGCCGGAGAGGCTGTGGCTGAAGTAGTTGGACATGATCTGGATGATTTCACGGCTGGCAGCGGCAAAGCCGATGCGCCAGCCGGTCATGGCGTAGGTCTTGGAGGCGCCGTTGACGAGGATGGTGCGGGCCTTGGCGTCGGCGGAGAGGGTGGGGAAGGAGACGAACTCCTTGCCGTCGAAGATGAGCTTGCTGTACATCTCGTCGGCGATGACGTACAGGTCAGCCTCGGTGCACACCTGGGCGATGGCCTCCAGGTTTTCCCGGCTGTAGATCATGCCGGTGGGGTTGGAGGGGCTGTTGAGGATGATGGCCTTGGTCTTGTCGGTGATGGCCGCCCGCAGGTGGTCGGGGGTGAGGTTGAAGCCGTCTTCCTCGGTGGTCTCCACCACCACAGGTACGCCGCCCACCATTTTAATGAGCTCATAGTAGCTCACCCAGTAGGGGGCGGGGAGGATGATCTCGTCGCCGGGGTTCACCAGGGCTTTTAAGGCCCCGTAGAGCACGGGCTTGCCGCCGCCGGTGACCACGATCTCGTCGGTGGCGTACTCCAGCCCCCAGTCCTCCTTCAGGCGCTTGGCCACGGCCTGGCGCACGCCCAGGGTGCCGGGGGTGGGGGTGTACTTGGTCTGGTTGTTCTCAATGGCCCGGATGCCGGCCTGCTTGATGTGCTCCGGGGTGGGGAAGTCGGGCTCGCCGACGCTGAAGCCGATGACGTCGATGCCTTCGGCGCGCATTTTCTTAAACTGGGTGTCGATTGCCATGGTGGTGGATGCCCGGACGGACCGGGCCTGTGTGGACAGTGCTTTCATAACAGCAGGCCTCCCGTGAAGTTTTTTCTAAATCAATGTGTTATCCGGTGACACATTATAGTGAGAATCCTGCATGTTTGCAAGAGGGAAAGAGAAATTTTTTCGATTTCTGAAAAATTTTTTTTGCCCGCCGTCAGTTCGTGGCGGGGGCCGGGGGTCATCCTGCATGGCGGCGGAAAAAATCCCCCCGCCGGCGGGGCCGGCAGGGGGGAGGGTCAGTCGGATTTCTTCCGGCGGCGGTCCTGGTTTTTCTGATAGAGGTAGTACAGGCCGTCCAGGAGGAGGTTTTCGTCGATGAGGATCTGCCGCCTGCAGTACTTCTGAATGAGGGCGGCGTTGCCCCCGGTCATGACCACGGTGGCCACGGGCTTGGCGGCCTCCTCCATGCGCTGGATCATGCTGTCGATCATGCCGGCGTTGCCGTAGAGGACGCCGGAGCGCATGGCGTCGATGGTGGAGCGGCCGAAGATGGAGGGGGGCTCCTCCAAAGAGATGTGGGGCAGCTCGGCGGCCCGGCCGGAGAGGGCCTCCACGGCGATGCGCACGCCGGGGATGATGGCGCAGCCCTTATAGGTGCTTTCACCCAGGTAGGACAGGGTGGTGGCGGTGCCCATGTCGATGACGATGATGGGCTGCGGATACTTCTGCAAGGCCGCCACGGAGGAGGCCACGATGTCCGCCCCCAGCTGGTTGTGGACCTCGGCCAGGATGTTCATGCCGGTCTTGACCCCCGGGCCCACGATCATGGGGCGCACGCCGCTGAGCTGCTGGATGGCGTCGGCCATGGCCCCGGTCATGGGGGGGACCACGCTGGAGACCACCGCGCCGGTGATCCCCTGCAGGTCGGCGTGGTAGAGGTGGAACATGTCCAGCAGGTCGATGGCGATCTGGTCCCGGGTTTTGTTCTTATCGGTCTTGATAGACCCCCGGAAGCGGAGGGTTCCCTCCGGGGTATACAACCCCATGGTGATGGTGGTGTTGCCGATGTCGACGGTAAAGATCATGGTGGTGTGTCCCCCTTGGCGCGGCCCCGGGCCGCTGGCGTGTAGTTGTCTATATTATAGGGGGAAGTGACCCAAAAATCAATGGGGAAATGGGGGAGCACTCCCCCGGCCGGGGTGTGCGCCGGGGGCGCTGCCGCGGGTGGGCCCGGGTCCCCACCGGGTGGGGGGGCCGGTGGAGGGTACCACCCTCCGGGGGCCGCTGCCGCGGGGGCCTGGACTTTCTCTGGAGAAAGTCCAGACGAAAGAGCACCAGGGCCACAAGGGTGGCTTCCGGTCTGCGCCATGCGGCGCAAGAAGACCAGGGACGCCCGGCAGCAAGACCAGTGCTGAGCAGACAGGCAAGGCCCGTCCGCCCTCCTGCCACGCTCCCGCCCTGTCCGGCACTCACCATCCTAATGGGCCAGTCAAGGGTAAAGGCTTCGCCCGCTGCGCGCCCTTGACAAGGCCCGCGCTCCCCTGCCAGGCCCCAAAGAACACAGGCTGATGCCTCCCTTTCAGGACAAGGGCAAGAGTGCCCGAACAGGGCGACACACTGAAAGGAGGGCGCACACATGAACGCCAACATCAGCAACGAGGTCAGAAAGGCCATCTATCGCCGGGAAGGGTACGAATGCGCCATCTGCGGCGGCACAAGAGGTCTTCAAATCCATCACGTCTACAAACGCTCTCAGGGCGGGAAAGACACCCCTCACAACCTGGTCTGCCTCTGCATGTACTGCCATGCCCTGGTGCACGGCACCATGAACGACGGCTACATGACCCAGGAGGACGCCGAGCAGGCGATTACTGAATACCTGGCAGACTACTACATGGACGAATGGGACCCGTGCGATTGGCCCGAGTTCCGCTGATGCCAGCAAGGGGGGTCAGCAATGGCCCCCCTCTGCCTCTTACGGGGGGCACTACGAACCACGCCACGTCTTTCTCAGCGGTGCCCACCCCCGGCCCTGCTGTGCTGCCCTTGGCGTGGGCCGCCCCCGGCCATGGGCACCCCGCCGGGCCTGCCAGGCTCCGGCCCGCTGCCCCGTGGCCAGGGTTGCCCGGCGGGCTCCGGGCCGGCGTTCGGGGCCCCTTGGCCCCGCCCCCCGTGCCCTCCGGGCTGTCGCCGTGCCCGGCCACCCGCTCGTGGCGTGGTTCTGTGTGGCGGGGGCATGCCCTGGCGGGCATGATGATCTTTCCCCGCCATGTGGAAAACCTGTGGACGAATTAGAACGCCCGTTCGTAACGTACCAGCAGAAAAGGAGCAAAAACCATGGACATTTCCCCCAGAATGATGCACTATGTAGAGGGGTTGGCCCCTGCTGAACGGCGCTTTATCCTGGCCATCATGCGCCAAACTGGCAGCATCAGCAACCCCAGAGACCGCCAACGCACCGCCAAGGCCATGGCAGACCTGGCAGCACAGTATGCCAGAACCAGCCACCGCCGCGCCCAGTGCCAAGCCCTGGACGCCGAGCGGCGCACCCTGATCGGTGCCAGGCTCAAAAAGGAGGTAGTCCAGCACTACAGGGACCTGGCCCAGCAGACAGACAGAAGCCTCTACCGCTTCCTCTGCGATGCCCTGGAGGCCGAGGCCGCCCGGTCTATGGCCAAGCTGGCCAAGTCTCCGAGCGGCACGGGCCAGCCCAGCCAGGCCGACCGGGAGCGCAGCAGGGCACAAGATATTGAGTGGACACCCATAACGGCCACAATATGCAGCTTCGACACGCGCCCCTTCATTGGGTAGCGCCCTCCCTTCATTCCTTCACGCGAAGTTGCACGGCATCCCACGCCATGGCACAACCTGGGTCCCTCTCCTGCTGCGCTCCTGGTCACGTCCGGCCAGGCCGCCAGGCACACCACCAGGCGGGCACGGGCCGACTGCGGCCAGGCCAAGGGCCTGTCCTTGCGCCCAATGATGCCCGCCCGGCGGCGCGCCCGCCGTCCTGGCCTACGCCCAGAAAATCCACACACGCAACAGGCTGCTGCTTTGGGGTCCTGGACTTTCTCTGGAGAAAGTCCAGACGAAAGAGCACCAGGGGCTGCGGCCCCTGGACCCCGGGGGGGTGAGGGGAGGAGGTTCCTCCCCTCACGCTCCCCTTCTCTGGTTAGTACAGACTTGAAGGGGTGGGGTTCTACCGCCTTGGACTGGCCTGCGGCCCACACAGCGCCAGGCTCCCGATGGGTGCCGTCCTCCGGGCGGCAGGCGTCGGTAGAAGGTACCCTTCGGGCGGCGACGGTAGATGGAAAACCTGCCCCCGTTATCGAGACCAACGGTAGAAAAATCTGCTCAAAAAATATCAAGGATTCCATTTCTCTATATTTTTTCAAAGCATCTATCTTAGCAGTCTTTCTCCACCTAAAAAATTTAGGCTTCCTAACCCTTATCGTCAAATGCGTAAAAGTACCAAATCAGGACTCAATCCCCGTAGGTCATAAACCCACGACCGCCCCTTCGATAACCAAACCCAAAACCCGACG
>DXEA01000100.1 GCA_019115225.1 Candidatus Evtepia faecigallinarum | reverse complement strand
GTGTCCGGATCTCCTCGTTGCTATACGTAATCACATAGGCATCGTCCGTATTATCCGCCGCAGCGGTGACGGAACAGTCCCATTTTGTGCTGGCCTCGGTATCTTTTGCACTGGAGCAGCCACACAAACTGAGGATGCAGATGGCAGCGAAGAGAAGCGAGATTTTTTTCATGGGAACCTCCTTAGGGTCTCGGTTTGCCCTTCTCCATGGTATCTTAACAAGGGTATCCCTTTTTTGCAACAGGCAAGGGCGTTTTTTCTGGCAAAACCGTCGAACCCATACCGGCAATGTAGTTCAGATTGACAGAGCGAAGCCCACGTTGTATAATAAACTGCTATGGTATACAGGTTTCCGCCTGTAGATTCCCTTTGAAAAGATCCAGCTTTCAACAAAATTTTGGAGTGATGATCATGTCTAAATATTTCGGCACCGACGGCTTCCGGGGCGAGGCCAATGTGACCTTGACCGTGGACCACGCCTTCCAGGTGGGCCGTTTCCTGGGCTGGTATTACAACCAACACGAGGGCCACAAGGCCCAGATTGTCATCGGTAAGGATACCCGCCGCTCCAGCTACATGTTCGAGTGCGCCCTGTCCGCCGGCATCACCGCCTCCGGCGCAGACGTGTATTTGATGCATGTGACCACCACCCCCAGCGTCTCCTACATCGCAAAAATCGACGAGTTCGACTGCGGCATTATGATCTCCGCCAGCCACAATCCCTTCCACGACAACGGCATCAAGCTCATCAACCGCCACGGGGAGAAGATGGAGCAGGAGGTCATCGACCGCATTGAGGAGTATCTGGACAGCGGCCGGGACCTGCCCTACGCCACCGGCGAGGAGATCGGCCGGGTGATCGACTACGCCTCCGGCCGCAACCGCTACATCGGCTACCTCATCTCCCTGGCCACCCATTCCTACAAGGACATGAAGGTGGCCCTGGACTGCGCCAACGGCAGCGCCTGGATGATCGCCAAAAGCGTCTTTGAGGCCCTGGGGGCGGAGACCTATGTGCTCAGCAACACCCCGAATGGCATCAACATCAACGACAACTGCGGCTCCACCCACATCGGGCAGCTCCAGGAATACGTCAAAGCCAACCACATGGACATCGGCTTTGCCTTCGACGGGGACGCCGACCGCTGCCTGGCCGTGGACGAGAAGGGCAACCTAGTGGACGGCGACGGCATTTTGTACATCTATGGCGTGTACATGAAGGAGCGGGAGAAACTGGTGAACAACACCGTGGTGACCACCATCATGTCCAACTTTGGCCTGTATAAGGCCTTCGACGCCCTGGGTATCGAGTACGAAAAGACCGACGTGGGCGACAAATACGTCTACGAGTGTATGCGGGCCAAGGGCCACCTCATCGGCGGCGAGCAGTCCGGCCACATCATTTTTGGAAAATACGCCAACACCGGCGACGGCATCCTCACCGCCATCAAGCTCATGCAGGCCATGCTCAGCCGCAAGCTCCCCCTGTCCAAGCTCACCCAGGACCTGAAGATCTATCCCCAGGTGCTGAAAAACGTAAAAGTCCAGGACAAGGAGCGGGCCCTGAACGACTTCGCCGTCCAGAACGCCGTCCGGGAGGTCTCGGAGCGCCTGGGCGACCAGGGCCGCATCCTGCTGCGCAAGAGCGGCACCGAGCCCGTGCTGCGGGTGATGGTGGAGGCCCCCACCCACGAGCTGTGCCAGGAAAACGTGGACGCCGTCATCGCCGTCATGGAGCAGCGGGGCCTGGTGCTGGAGGTGAAGAGCTGACATGCTGACCATTGCTGATCTGCTGAACCTGAACGACACCATCGCCGCCGCCCTCTTCCAGGATAAAACCTACCCCTGGCAGGTGCTGGAGGGGATCGCCGACTTCATCCGGGCCCTGGGTCCCACCCTGCCCCCGGAGGAATATGACCACCCCGCCGAGGACGTGTGGGTGGCCAAGGACGCCAAGGTCTTCCCCTCCGCCTACCTGGGCGGCCCCTGCATCATCGACCATGAGGCGGAGGTCCGGCACTGCGCCTTCATCCGGGGCAGCGCCATCGTGGGCAAAAAGGCCGTGGTGGGCAACTCCGTGGAGCTGAAGAACGTGATTTTGTTCGACTACGTCCAGACCCCCCATTATAACTATGTGGGGGACTCCATCCTGGGCAGCCACGCCCACATGGGGGCGGGGTCCATCACCTCCAACGTGAAGAGCGACAAGACCCTGGTGGTCATCCGGGAAGGGGAGGAGCGCGTGGCCACCGGCCGGAAAAAGGTGGGCGCCATTCTGGGGGACTATGTGGAAGTGGGCTGCAACAGCGTCCTCAACCCCGGCACCGTCATCGGCCCCCACAGCACGGTCTATCCCACCTCCAGCGTTCGGGGCACCATCCCCCCCGCCCATATTTTCAAAGACCAGAACACGATCGTACCCAAAAAGTAAGAGAGAAAAGGAAATCGAGAGAGACCTATGAAGCAATCCTCCGCAAAAAATCTGTGCCTGCTCTTTGTGGCAGCCCTCATCTGGGGCACCGCCTTTGTGGCCCAGTCCGTGGGCATGGACCACATCGGGCCCTTTACCTTCAACGCGGTGCGCTCCCTGGTGGGGGGCGTCGCCCTGATCCCTGTCATTCTGTTCTTTAACCGCCGCAAGAGCCCCCAGCGCCGCCAGGCAGAGCGGGCCAACCGCAAAACCCTCCTTCTGGGGGGCGTGTGCTGCGGCCTGGCCTTGGGGGTGGCCTCCTGCCTGCAGCAGGTGGGCATCCAGTACACCACCGTGGGCAAGGCGGGGTTCATCACCGCCCTGTACATCGTCATCGTCCCCATCCTGGGCCTCTTCTTTCATAAGAAGGTGGGGGTCAAGCTGTGGGTCAGCGTGGTGGTGGCCATCCTGGGCCTGTACCTGCTGTGCATGAGCGGCTCCCTGCGCCTGTCCTGGGGGGACTTTTTGGTCCTGCTGTGCGCCCTGTGCTTCTCGGCCCACATCATGGTCATCGACTATTTCAGCCCCAGGGTGGACGGGGTGCAGATGTCCTGTTTGCAGTTCTTCGTGGCGGGCATCTTCTCCGCCGTGCTCATGCTGGCGGTGGAGGGGGTCCCCGATCCCCACGCGGTGGCCATCTCCTGGATGCCCATTCTGTACACCGGCGTCCTGTCCTCCGGGGTGGGCTACACCCTGCAGATCATTGGCCAAAAGGGGGTCAACCCCACCGTGGCCAGCCTGGTGCTCAGCCTGGAGTCGGTGATCTCCGTCCTGGCCGGCTGGGTCATCCTGAACCAGAGCATGTCCGCCCGGGAGGTCCTGGGCTGCGTGCTCATGTTCGGGGCCATCATCCTGGCCCAGCTGCCCGAGCGCAGGAAAAAGGCCCGGCTGAACGAAACGAACGCATAACAGAAGGACCCGTTCCCCACACGGCGGAACGGGTCCTTTTCTCACAATGTCTTGCGCATGATGCTGGGGAAACAGTCCACCTGAAACTGCTCACAGGTGAGACAGCGGGAGATATTCGGCGCGTTCTCCCGCCGGACAGGCTCCCACTGATACTTGGCATAAAAATCCGGCACCTTGCCCACCAGCCAGATCTCCCGGGCCCCCAGCTGCCGGGCGCGGTCCTCTGCCAGGGCCAGCAGACGGCTTCCCAGGCCGGTCCCCCGCAGCCGGGGAATGACGGCCAGGTGGGCTAAGACAAAGTAGTCCTCCGCCCGGGTCTGGAGGGTGGCAGCCGCCAGCAGCTCCCCGGTGTCCGGGTCCTCGCAGCGGAGCATGGCCAGGGTGCCCGGGGGGGCCTCGTGGCTGGGTTTGACCTCTAGGCCGCTGTCGTGATAGAGCTGGGAGAGGGGATAAAAGTCCTGGGTCTCACGGACGGGATACATGGGCAACACCTCCGATCCTGTCAGCCCGCAGGGGGGCTGTGAGAAAAGTATAGCACGGTTGGGCCCCAGGTGCAAGGGCCTGGAAAATCGCCGGGAACCGGGGGGAGAATGAAGGATGATTTTATAAAATTGCATCTTGACGCCGGGGCAGCCATGAGGCATAATATACCTCAGACCTTTTTGCAGGAAGCAAAGGCGCTGCCTTCCTTCCCCTGCACAGCTGGCCTTGCCGTCGCCTGTGGGGGGACTTTTTTCGCCCTGGGGGAGGGGCAGCGCAGAGAAACGGGGGAGCGCGTATGAACGTCTTTGACATCATCGGGCCCATCATGATCGGGCCCTCCAGCTCACACACGGCTGGGGCGGCCCGGCTGGGCCTGGTGGCCCGGAAGATCCTGGGGGAGGAGGTGGTGCAGGCGGTCATCGAGCTGTCCGGCTCCTTCGCCCGCACCTACCGGGGCCACGGTACCGACAAGGCCCTGCTGGCGGGCATCATGGGCATGGGCCCCGACGACGCCCGCCTCCGCCGCTGCCTGCAGCTGGCCGAGGACGAAGACCTGGACTACACCTTCCTGGAGACCGACATCCCCGACACCCACCCCAACACGGCCCGCCTGCAGCTGACCGGGTGCAGCGGCAAGACGGTTACCGTGGTGGGGGCCTCCACCGGGGGCGGGAACATTTTGATCACCGAGATCAACGGCCTGCCAGTCACCTTCACCGCCCAGAGCAACACCCTCCTGGTGATCCACTGGGACCAGCCGGGGACCATCGCGGCGGTGTCCAACTATACGGCGGTCTCCGGCATCAACATCGGCACCTTCCAACTCTCCCGGGCCCGGAAGGGCGGGCTGGCCATCATGATGCTGGAGGTGGACGGAGAGGTGCCCGAGGCCATCATCGACCACCTGAAAGGCATTGACAACATCATGGACATCATATTGATCCAGATCGGATGAGGGGGAGAGGTATGCTGGAATATCGGACCGTTGCCGCCCTGTGCCAGGCGGCAGAGGAGGCGGGCAGCACCATCTCCGCCCTGGTGCTCACAGACCAGGCGGAGGAGATGGAGGCATCGGAAGAGGAACTGTATCAGCGGATGCGGGAGAACCTGATGGTCATGGAGGAGGCCATCCAGGCCGGCAGCCTTCAGGAGACCCGCTCCCTGTCAGGTCTCACCGGCGGCGATGCCTTTCGCATGAAGCACTACGCCCAGAGCGGCGGGATCACCGGGGGCTTTCTCACCCGGTCCATCGGCCGGGCCCTGGCGGTGTCGGAGTACAATGCCTCCATGGGCAAGGTGGTGGCCTCGCCCACAGCGGGCTCCTGCGGCATTCTGCCGGGGACGGTGATCTCCATGCTGGAGGAGGGCCGGTGTACAGAGCGCCAGGCGGTCATGGCCCTCTTTACGGCGGGGGCCATCGGCATGGTCATCGCCAGCCAGGCCTCCATCGCCGGGGCCCAGGGGGGCTGTCAGGCGGAGTGCGGCTCGGCCTCCGCCATGGCGGCGGCGGCCCTGGTGGAGCTGTGCGGCGGCACCCCCACCCAGTCCGCCCACGCCTGCGCCATGGCCATCAAGAACCAGCTGGGGCTGGTGTGCGACCCGGTGGCGGGTCTGGTGGAGATCCCCTGCATCAAGCGCAACGTCTCCGGGGTGTCCATCGCCTTCACAGCGGCGGAGATGGCCCTGGCAGGCATCGAGAGCAAGATCCCCGTGGACGAGTGCATCCAGGCCATGAAGTCGGTGGGGGAGAGCATGAGCAGCGCCCTGAAGGAGACCGCCCTGGGCGGCCTGGCCACCACCCCCACGGGCCTGCAATACGCCAAGTTAGTGTACGACAAAAATCTATAACCCCTTCCGGCCCGGCCGGCAAGGGAAAAAAAGGACCCGGGGAATTTCCCCGGGTCCTTCCTGTATTCTTGCTTGCAGTCAAGCAGCGGCTCAGGCCTGGCCCAGCTGCTTGGCGATCTCCTCGGCGAAGTTCTCTTCCTTCTTCTCCAGGCCCTCGCCGCGCTCGAAGCGATAGAAGCCCTTGACCTGGATGGAGCCGCCCACTTCCTTGGCCACAGCGGCCACATGGTTCTCCACGGAGACCTTGTTCTCCTTGACGAAGGCCTGCTGCATCAGGCAGTTCTCCTCATAGTACTTGCCCAGCTTGCCCATGACGATGCCTTCCTTGACCTTGTCGGGCTTGGCGGCCATCTTGGGGTCGTTGGCCATCATGGCCAGCTGGATCTCCTTCTCCTTGTCCAGGGTCTCCTGGCTCACGTTGGACTTATCCAGGAAGGCGGGGTTCATAGCGGCGATCTGCATGGCCAGGTCCTTGCCCAGCTCGATGACCTTCTCGTTCTCCTCCAGGCCGGCGGAGACCTCCATGTTCAGCAGCACACCGATGCGGCCGTTCATGTGGTTGTAGGCCACGGTCACGCCGCTGTCATAGCGCTCAAAGCGGCGGATCTTGATGTTCTCGCCGATGGTCAGCACC
Organism: Candidatus Evtepia faecigallinarum; assembly: GCA_019115225.1. Taxonomy (GTDB): domain Bacteria; phylum Bacillota; class Clostridia; order Oscillospirales; family Oscillospiraceae; genus Evtepia; species Evtepia faecigallinarum. Next base: position 1,011 of record DXEA01000100.1, on the reverse strand, counting down.
ATCTCTTGCAGGGCCTGCTGCACGGTCAGGCCGGTCTTGCGATAGGGGAGGGTCATGAGGGTGTCCATGTCCACGGGGCCCCACTTGCCCACCACATAGCAGATATCCTTGACGAACTCGATGAACTTGTCGTTCTTGGCCACGAAGTCGGTCTCGGCGTTGACCTCCACCAGGGCGGCGCCGTCGGAGAAGACTTCGGCGTAAGCCATGCCCTCGGCGGCAATGCGGCCGGCCTTCTTCTGGGCAGCGGCCAGGCCCTTTTCTCTCAAAAACTCAACGGCCTTGTCCATGTCGCCGTCGGTCTCGGCCAGGGCCTTCTTGCAGTCGAGCATGCCCACGCCGGTCATTTCACGCAGGGTCTTAACATCAGCAGCAGTAAATGCCATAGGAACAAACCTCCAATTTTAATGTATGGTATCCAAAGCAAATGCCCGCAGGGGTGCGGGCATCCGCAACATCGCGCATGGGATGATGGATTAAGCCTCGGCGGGGGCTTCCTCGCCCTCGGCGGCAGCGGCCTCAGCGGCGTCGGCGCCCTGCTTGCCCTCCTGGATGGCGTTGGCCATGACGGAGGAGATGAGGCGGATGGCGCGGATGGCGTCGTCGTTGCCGGGGATGACGTAATCGATCTCGTCGGGGTCGCAGTTGGTGTCCACGATGGCCACGATGGGGATGTTCAGCTTGCGGGCCTCGTTGATGGCGTTGCGCTCCTTGCGGGGGTCCACCACGAACAGGGCGCCGGGCAGGCGCTTCATGTCAACCACGCCGCCCAGGTACTTCTCCAGCTTGGCGATCTCGCCCATGTGCTTGATGACTTCCTTCTTGGGCAGCATGTCAAAGGTGCCGTCCTCCTGCATCTTCTTGAGCTGATTCAGACGGTCCACACGGCCCCGCATGGTCTTGAAGTTGGTCAGCATGCCGCCCAGCCATCTGGCGTTGACGAAGAACATGCCGCAGCGCTGGGCCTCCTCGCGGATGGCGTCCTGGGCCTGCTTCTTGGTGCCCACGAAC
>DXEA01000099.1 GCA_019115225.1 Candidatus Evtepia faecigallinarum | reverse complement strand
GATGGAGGCGCGCATGCCGCCCACGGAGCGGTGGCCCTTCAGGTTGGTGAAGCCGGCCTTGACAGACTCGGCCACGAACTTGGCGTCCAGCTCCTCGGAGGCGGAGCGGAAGGTGACGTTCATGAAGGACCGGGAGCCGGGCTGGGCGGAGACGGTGAACATCTTGGAGGCATCCAGCACGTCATAGAGCATCTGGGCCTTCTTGATGTTCCGCTGCTCCAGGGGCGCCAGGCCGCCCACGCTGTCCACCCAGTCGCACATGAGGCCGAGCATATAGATGGGCCAGCAGGGAGGCGTATTGTACATGGAGTCCTTGTCGATCATGGACTTGTAGTTCATGATGGCAGGGGTAATGGGCATCTCGTGGCCGGCCAGGTCCTCCTTGATGATGACGATGGTCAGGCCGGCGGGGGCCAGGTTCTTCTGGGCGCCGGCATAGATGATGCCGTACTTGCTCACGTCGATGGGCCGGGAGAGGATGTCAGAGGACATATCACACACCAGGGGGACGCCGGCGGGGGCCTGGGGGACATACTGCCACTGGGTACCCTCGATGGTGTTGTTGGAGCAGTAGTGGAGATAAGAGGCCTCGGGGTCCAGGGTCAGCTGGTCCTGGGTGGGGATGTAGGTCCACTTCTGGTCCTCGGAGGAGCCGGCCACGTTGGCCTGGCCGTACTTCTTGGCCTCCTTGTGGGCGTTGTTGGCAAAGTTGCCGGTGCGGACATAGTCAGCCTTGCCGGTCTTGCCCATCAGGTTCAGCGGGACCATTGCAAACTGCATGGTGGCGCCGCCCTGGAGGAAGAGGACCTTATACCCCTCGGGCACGCCCAGCAGACGGCGGAACTTCTCCTGGGTCTCGTCAAAGATCTTGATGAAGACCTTGGAGCGGTGGCTCATCTCCATGACGGACATGCCGGAGCCGCCATAGTTGGTGATCTCCTTGCCGGCCCGCTCCAGGACCTCCAGCGGCAGCATGGACGGACCTGCCGAGAAATTGAACACGCGATCGTTTGCCATAGGAATTAACCCCTTTCTGAATGTAAAAAAACTCAATTCTTGCCCACAGGGCAAGGCAATGATCTCATTCTTTGTATTATAATCCATGCAAAGGGGGAGCGTCAAGCGGCAGGAGGGTTCTTTTCCAACCTTCCCGACTTTGACCAAAAACAGCCCCCCGCCCCGGGGGCGTCTTTGGCAGAAACCAAGGCGTCCCTCCCCGGCGGACCCACTTCTTCTGTTTGACAGAACCGCCTCCCGTTTGTTATCCTGAAGAAAACCCTTTCCTCCGAGGTGAAGCCTATGAAACGTGACCGCGTCTACCTACCCGAATCCATCCCCCGCTCCTTTACCTCCGGACAGGCAGACCCCCTGCCCCGGCTCATGGCCATTCTGGAGAGCTCCTTTGACGGCATCTTCCTCACCGACGCCCAGGCCCTCCCCCTCTGGTGCAACCACTCCTATGAGGTCATCTCCGGCCTGCAGGCCCGGGACGTGCTGGGCATCCCCATGGCTGAGCTGGTCCGCCGGGGCACCATCTCCCAGTCGGCCACCCTGCTGGCCCTGGCCGAGGAGCGGCCGGTGACCATCGACCAGACCTTCAAAACCGGCAAGCGGGCCCTGGTCACCAGCACCCCCATCTATGACCGGGAGGACCGGATCTGCCTGGTGGTCACCAACGTCCGGGACATCTCCGAGCTCATCGCCCTCCAGGAGACCCTGGGCCACTACCGCAGCCTCTCCGACCGCTACCAGCAGGAGATCTCCGTCATCCGGGAGCAGCTCATGGGCACCCCCCAGCTGGTGGCCGAGGACCCGGCCACCCTGAACCTGCTGCGCATCGTCAGCCGGGCGGCCCAGCTGGACACGGTGGTCCTCATCCAGGGGGAGACCGGCGCGGGCAAGGAGCAGGTGGCCTCCTACATCCACCAGCGCTCCCCCCGGGCGGGGAAAAGCTTTATCCGGGTCAACTGCGGGGCCATCCCGGAAAACCTGGCCGAGAGCGAGCTCTTCGGCTATGAGCGGGGGGCCTTCACCGGGGCCAACCGGGAGGGCAAGGCCGGCCTGTTCGAGGTGGCCCACGAGGGGACCATCTTTTTAGATGAGGTGGGCGAGCTCTCCCTGGCCACCCAGACCAAGCTGCTGCGGGTCCTTCAGGAGAAGGAGTTGACCCGCGTAGGCGGCAGCAAGCCCATCAAAATCGACGTGCGGGTCATCGCCGCCACCAACCGGGACTTGCAAAAATGCGTGGCCGAGGGGACCTTCCGCCAGGACCTCTTCTACCGCCTGAGCGTCTTTCCCGTCCGGGTGCCCCCTCTGCGGGAGCGCCGGGGGGACATCCCCAAGCTGGCCCGGAACGTCATCGACGAGCTCAACCAGAACTACGAGCACAAAAAGACCCTCTCCGCCGGGGCCGAGACCGCCCTGCTCCAGTACCAGTGGCCGGGGAACGTCCGGGAGCTGCGCAACGTCATGGAGCGGGCCTTCATCATGAGCGACGGGGAGGAGATCCACGCCGAGGACCTGGCCATTGTGGAGTACGGCAATCTCCATCCCCCCACCACCATCTCCCCCTCCTACGGCGCACCCCCCGCCGGCCAGACCGCCCCGGCCCCCCTGCCCGGCCTGGGGGAGGAGAGCTTTCAGACCCAGATGGCCCGCTATGAGGCCTCCCTTCTGGCCCAGGCCCTGGCCGAGACCACCTCCCTCCGGGCCGCCGCCCGGCGGCTGCAGATGGACCCGGCCACCTTCCTGCGCCGGAAGAAGAAATGTCAGGACCTGGGGCTCCTCCCCTCTGACTGATGTAAAACCGAAACGCTCGTTTTATTTTCAAAACATCAATTCGCCTAAGCGTTTTGTTTTTGAAATATGTTTCATTTTTCACACACTTTTCGCCCCCCATTCCGGGCCGCCCCCGCCGGGGTCCCCTGTCCTCGCCCCCCTTTTTTGCCCCTGCCGCCGGGGGGAAAAACAGGCGCCGCCCCC
>DXEA01000098.1 GCA_019115225.1 Candidatus Evtepia faecigallinarum | reverse complement strand
TGGGCGCTCTGGCGGCGGATGCGCTCCCGCTCCACCTTCCCGCCCTGGTACACGGCCACATGGCAGCCCCCTGCCCAGGCGATGCCCAGATACACTAACCCCACCGGGTTGCCCCGGTCGTCGGTGTCGGGACCGGCCACGCCGGTGGCGGACAGGGCGATGTCGCACCCCAGCGCCTCCCGGGCCCCCAGGGCCATGGCCTCCGCCACCTGGGCCGAGACCGCCCCATACTGGTCCAGCAGGTCATAGGGAACCCCCAGGGCCCCCGCTTTCACCCCGTCACAATAGCTCACCACGCCCCCCCGAAAGACGGCGGAGGAGCCGGGCAAATCTGTGAGCAGCTTGGCGATGAGGCCCCCGGTGCAGGACTCGGCGGTCCCCACCGTCAACCCTTTCTCTTTCAGCAGGGCCAGGCAGACCTCCTCCAGGGAGGAGACGTCCACCCCGATGACCACATCCCCCAGACGCTCCTTCACCTGCTCCTCGATGGGGACGATGAGGGAGAGGGCCTCTTCCTCCGTCTGGGCGTGGGCGGTGATGCGCAGCTCCGTGCCCGTGGGCTTGGCATAGGGCGCTAAGGTGGGGTTGTGCAGGGCGTTCATCAGGTCCCGCAGCTTGGCCTCCGCCGCCGACTCCCCGATGCCAAAGGTCTTGATGGTCCGGGAGACGATCACCCCGTCAGACAGGGCTTTCAGATAGGGTACCGCCCGGTGGCGGAACATCATCTCGCACTCCCGGGGGGGACCGGGCAGCAGGATCACATGGGTCCCGTCGGCCTGAAAGGCCACCCCCGGCGCGGTGCCCCAGTCGTTGGGCAGCACCGTGGCTCCCTCGGGGATCATGGCCTGCTGGTAGTTGTTTTCCGTAATGGGCCGGCCCAGGGCGGCGAAGCGGTCCCGGATGCGCTGGGCACTTTCTTCATGAAAGACCAATTCCTTCCCAAAAGCCTGGGCGATGGCCACCTTGGTCAGGTCGTCACAGGTGGGGCCCAGGCCCCCGGTGGTGATGAGGATGTCCGCCCGCTTCCGGGCGATCTCCACCGCGTCCCGCACCCGCTGGGGGTTGTCCCCCACCACGGTATGATAGTAGACGTTGATACCCAGCTGGGACAGTCCTTCGGAGATCATCTGGGCGTCGGTGTTGGCGATGTTCCCCAAAAGCAGCTCCGTGCCCACGGCGATGAGTTCAGCGGTGTGGCTCACGGGTCCAGCACCACCCTTTCGATGCCGTCCACGGCGGCCTGGATGAGGGTCTCCATGTCCAGCACGGCCTCGGCCTCCTCGATCTCGTCCAGATGGGGCCGGGTCTTGGGGTGGCGGGGGGTAAAGACGGTGCAGCAGTCCTCATAGGGCAGGATGGAGGTCTCAAAGGTGCCGATTTTTCGGGCGATGCGGATGATCTCCTCCTTGTCCATGCCCACCACGGGGCGGAAGACGGGCAGGGTACACACCTGGCCGGTGACGGCCATGGCCTGCATGGTCTGGCTGGCCACCTGGCCCAGGGATTCCCCGGTCACCAGCCCCTGGGCCCCCACCCGCTTGGCCACCCGCTCGGCAATGCGCATCATGAACCGGCGCATGAGCAGGGTGAACAGGGGCTCGGGGCAGCTGCGGCGCAGCTCCTCCTGGATCTGGGTGAAGGGGACCACATGAACGACAAGCCGCCCCGTCCAGGGGGTGAGCAGGCGGGCCAGCTCTAAGACCTTTTCCTTGGCCTCGGGGGAGGTGTAGGGATAGCTGAAGAAGTGGACCATCTCCAGGGCCACCCCCCGCTTGGCCATCATCCAGGAGGCCACGGGGCTGTCGATGCCCCCGGAGAGCAGGGACACGGCGGTCCCCCCCACCCCCACTGGCAGGCCCCCGGCCCCCGGCGTGGGATTGGCGTGGACGTAGGCGGCAAACTCCCGCACCTCCACATGGACCACCACGTCCGGGTGGTGCATGTCGGCCTGGATGTGGGGAAAGGCCTCGTTGAGCTCCCCGCCCACGAACTGGGAGAGCTGAATGGAGGTCATGGGAAAGGCCTTGTCGGACCGCTTGGACTCCACCTTAAAGGTGGCCGCCCCCATGAGGTCCTCCCGGAGATAGGTCTTGGCGGTCTCCAAAATGGCCTCCGGGGTCTTTTCACAGGCCTTGGCCCGGGACAGACCCACCACCCCAAACAGGGTGCTGAGGGCCTGAAATGCCCCGTCCATATCGCACCCTTCCTCTTTGGGTTCCACATAGGTGATGGACTGGCGGGAGGTGATGCGGAACTTGCCGTACTTCTCCAGCCGCCGGCGGGCGTTGGACATCAGGCGCTCCTCAAAGGTGTGGCGGTTGAGGCCCTTGAGGACCATCTCGCCCATTTTTAACAGAAAAATCTCCTCTCCCACGGGAGGGGTATGGGGTGTTTTGGACATAGTGGAATCTCGCTTCCTTAAAATTTTCTTATATTAGATAACCATTATAGAGAACTCAGCGGGAAAAGTCTATAGAGACCAAGAAGAAACATTTGCGTATTTGTCAGTCAGAGCTTCCGCGCTTGCGCAAAGCATCAACCAGCTGAGAAATAATTCCAACTTCTTTTGTGGTGAGTCCTTGTGTTTGGATTGCGGGAATTTTTGCGGTATCTTCAAAGATTAGAGCGTCTAATGAAAGATTCAAAATTTTTGTGATTTGAAAAAGAACTTCGACAGATGGTTTTCGATGGCCGCTCTCAATATGCTTCAAATGGGAAGTCGTGATGTTGACCATTTCTGCCAATTCTTCTTGTGTGAGTCCTTGTGCTTTGCGAGCTGTCCAGATTGCAGTACCGATATCCATAAATCTCTTTAAGCCCCCTTTTTGGTTAGGATAAAGAGCGAAAAATCTCTTGAAAAGTCTCTATAAGTGATTTATAATATCCCTAAAAGAGAACCAAGCGGACAGACGAAAACGAACAGACAGAAAGAAAGGGTGGGCTTTTATGGCAAATTATCGTGATACGTACTTTTCAAAGAATTCTGGCAACTATGGTTGGTATCGCTGTGTTCACTGTGGACGGAGTTTTCGCAAGGGAGATGTAGATATAGACCATATCATTCCTCAAAGCCGAGGCGGCAGTGACAGCGAATGGA
>DXEA01000097.1 GCA_019115225.1 Candidatus Evtepia faecigallinarum | reverse complement strand
AACGGCCTGTACTATGTCCCGGCCTATGCCATCTGCCGCTACTTCGGGCTGAGCTATTCCTTTTATAGTACGGAGTATGGCCCCCTGCTGCGGATCAAGGACGGCAACGCCATGCTCAGCGACTCCCTGTTCATGAGCTCTGCGGCCTCCATCATGCGCAGCCGCGTCAACAGCTACAACCAGAGCCAGTCCCCCAATGGGGGCGGCAGCAGCAGCGGCGGCGGGACCATCACCATCCCCTCGGTGCCCGACACCCCGGAGACCCCCGTTACCCCCGACACCCCGGTGGCGCCGGAGATCCCGGAGGACAGCGAGCCTGCCCCCACATTCTCCCTCTACCTGGGCATCCGGGCCGACGGTCAGACCGACATCACCGCCACCCTCAACGCCCTGAGCAGCGTGGGCACCGGCGGCGTGGTCTTCTTCCCGGCCGACCAGGCGGGCCAGTATGCCGACCAGATCCGCCAGGCCGCCGGCCGGGGCCATAAGGTGGGCCTCATCCCCGCCGGGGACACCGCCGAGGAGCGCCTGGAGAGCGTAGAGAACGGCAGCTGCCAGCTGGCCGCCATCCTCCGCCAGGAGACCTGGTTCGTGCTGGGCCAGGACCAGGCCCTCACCGACGCCGGCTATCTGTGCTGGAGCCCCAGCCTGACCTTCTCCACCGTCAGCGACGCCACCAAGACCTATAACACCCTGGTGGATGCCGGGGAGGACCGGCAGAGCGCCCTGCGGGTGCTGGTGGACGCCCAGTCCGCTTCCGGCGCTTTGGCGGGGGTGCTCAACCAGCTCAAGCTGGATGGAGACACCTTCCTCGCCCCCCGGGAGACCCGGTACTGAGCACGCGGGCTCTGCCTGTCATGGCGTTATCCTGCCCCCGGCGGCCTGGCCGCCGGGGGTTTTCTCTGTGGCGACTATGCAAAAAAGCCAAGAAGGGGAGAGAGGAATTGTGGAAAACCCTGAAAATGGCAGGAAAAAAGGTCCAGGGACTTGCAATCCTGGGCCGGTGTGGTATCATATTAGTGCTTTATCACGATAGAGTGTTAAAAGTTCGTGACAGAGGCACAAACCAACTGAGAAATGGAGCGTTCAAACATGAAAAAAGCACTTGCACTCATGCTGGCAGCCGCCATGTGCTGCACCCTGCTGGCCGCCTGCGGCGGGCAGGAGACCACCGATGAGACCAGCGAAGGGACCGAAACCACCCAGAGCACCGAAACCACCGATCCCGCCGCCCAGCTGACCTACGCCGTGGAAGCCGGCAGCGCCGGCGAGGCCGTGGCCAAGGAGAAGGGCTGGACCTACAACTCCGTCTCCTCCCAGGCTGACGCCCTGATGGAGGTCCAGGCCGGCACCTCCGACGCCGCCATCATCGACCTGCTCATGGCCGCCACCATGACCGGCGAGGGCACCAGCTATGCCGACCTGGTCTACAGCACCGAGGGCCTGACCACCGAGGAGTACGGCATCGGCTGCCGGAAGGACTCTGACCTGAAGGACTTCATCAACTTCGTCCTGGCCGACACCTATGCCGACGGCACCATGCAGGAAGTGGCCGCCACCTACAAGCTGGAAGACGCCCTCATCGCGCAGCCCGCTGCCACCGAGTTCACCCCCACCGAGGGCGGCGACGTGGCCTACATCCAGGAGAAGGGCACCCTGGTGGTGGGCATCACCGAGTTTGCTCCCATGGACTACAGAGATGAGTCCGGCAACTGGATCGGCTTCGACGCCGACATGGCCAAGATCGTGGCCCAGCGCCTGGGCGTGGAGATCGAGTTCGTGGTCATCGACTGGGACAACAAGATCATGGAGCTGGATGCCAAGAGCATCGACGTGGTCTGGAACGGCATGACCCTCACCGACGAGGTCACCAACTCCATGGCCTGCACCAACCCCTACTGCAGCAACGCTCAGGTTGTGGTGACCCCCGCTGCATAACCTCACCCATCCTGTGCCATATCACGCCAAAGGCAGAGAGTCTCAGACTCTCTGCCTTTGGGCGGCTTTGGAAACCTACCCATAGACAGAGGAGAATTTTTTCATGTTTTGGAGTGTAACCCTATCCCTGCTGGACGGTCTGAAGGCAGCCACCCAGCTCTTTGGCTTCACCTTGCTCTTCGGCCTGCCCTTGGGCCTGGTGGTGGCCTTTGGGTCCATGAGCAAGTGGGCCCCCTTCCGCTTCCTGCTCCGGCCGAAGAAGAAACCGGAAAACGACCAGCTCCAGGCCGCAGACGGCGCCGCCCTGCCGGAGGTGAAGGAGGCGGAGCCCAGCGCCTTTGTCAAAGCCCTGGCGGCCTTCCGGCCCATCAAGGCGATCACGGACATTGTCGTCTGGGTGGTCCGGGGCACTCCCCTCATGCTCCAGCTGATGATCATTTACTACGGCCCCGGCCTGTGGTTCGGCAACAACATCTGGGGGGGCAACGGCCGTATGGTGGCCTCCATCGTGGCCTTTACCGTCAACTACGCCTGCTACTTCTCGGTGATCTACCGGGGCGGCATCCAGGGGGTCCCGGTGGGCCAGCGGGAGGCGGCCCAGGTGCTGGGCCTGACCCGGCGGCAGATCTTCTTTAAAATCACCCTCCTGCAGATGATCAAGCGCATCGTGCCCCCCATGTCCAACGAGATCATCACCCTGGTCAAGGACACCTCCCTGGCCCGGATCATCGCCGTGACGGAGCTGATCAAGGCCGGTGAGAGCTACATCAAGCTCAGCGGCATCACCTGGCCCCTGTTCTACACCGGGGTGTTCTACCTGGTCTTTGTGGGCATCCTGACCATCCTCTTCAACTTCATCGAGCGCAAGCTCAGCTATTTCCGCTAAGGAGGCTCCCATGGCGATCTTAGAAGTACAGCACATCGAGAAGAACTTTGGGAAAACCAAGGTTTTGAAAGATATCAACTTCTCCCTGGAGGCCGGCGAAGTGCTGGCCATCATCGGCTCCTCGGGCAGCGGCAAGACCACCCTGCTGCGCTGCCTGAACTTTTTGGAGACCCCGGACACCGGGCGCATCACCGTAGGGGACGAGGTCCTCTTTGACGCAGCGGACCCGGCCACCCAGCGGGAGAGTGAGATCCGGCGCAAGCGCCTGCATTTCGGTTTAGTCTTTCAGAGCTTCAATCTCTTTCCCCAATACACCGCCCTGGAAAACGTCACCCTGGCCCGGGAGCTGATGGCGAAAGGGGAAAAGACCGGGGAAAAGCTGGCGGACATCCGCCGGGAGGGGGAGGCGCTGCTGGCCAAGATGGGCCTGCAGGACCGGATGGGCAACTATCCCCACCAGCTCTCCGGCGGCCAGCAGCAGCGGGTGGCCATCGCCCGGGCCCTGGCCATGAAGCCGGACATTCTGTGCTTTGACGAGCCCACCTCGGCCCTGGACCCGGAGCTGACGGGGGAGGTGCTGAAGGTCATCCGCGGCCTGGCAGAGCAGCACACGACAATGATCATCGTGACCCATGAGATGAGCTTTGCCCGGGACGTGGCAGACCGGGTCCTCTTCATGGACGGCGGCCTGGTGGTGGAAGAGGGCACCCCCGAAGAGGTCTTTGGCAACCCCCAGCAGGTCCGTACCCGTCAGTTTCTGGAAAAGTACGCCGAGGACTAAGGGATCTGTCTGTACAAAGAAAAAAGCCGTCAGCGCCGGCGTGGGCCGGAGCTGACGGCTTTTTGCCGTCTTATTTTTCAAAATCGATCTCATAGGCGGGGCCCAGGGAAACCGGCAGGGAGACGGTGAGCCGGCGCAGAGAGGCCCCCTGACAGTGGGCAGCTGCCTGGAGCACCCCGCCCGGCTGGCGGACGGCCAGCTTTCTGTGGCTCTGCCGGTCGTGGAGGGCGGACCAGGCGGCGGCAGCGCCGGCGGCGGTGACGCAGGTGGGCCGGGGGCAGAGCCGGGCTTCCCCGGGCAGGCAGAGGAGGGGGGTTATGGTCTGGGCCCGGAAGTCCCAGGCCAGGGCGCCGGCGGCGGGGACCTGCCAGGTCTGGGCCAGGTCCTGCAGGGCGGGCAGGAGGACCTCCTGAGGGGGAAGCTGGGTCCCCGGCCACAGCAGGTGGGCCAGACCGGGAAAGACCACCACAGGGACCTCCCGGTCCAGGAAGGGGGTGCGTTCCGCGGCCCGGGGCAGGGGAAGCTCTACCGTGGCCTGACCGGCCAGGGGGTTCATGTGAACCGTACAGGGCTCTGCCAGGCCGGGCAGCTCCACCGGCAGCTTTTTCTCCCGGCGCACCCCGCGTGCTGCGGCGAAGGTCAGGGCCCCCAGGGCCAGGGCGCTGCCGCTGAGTACCCCGTCGGGGACGGCCAGGCGGACCACCCCCTTCCCCTCAGGGGGCAGAAGGAAGCAGACCCGGCTGGCCTGGAGCTCCCCGATGGCCAGCAGCCGCCGGGCCAGGGCGGAGTGCTCGGCAGGGGGGACGGGGGTGGTCACCACCAGGGTGAGGTCGCCGGCGGGGCCGGCGGTTTGAAAGGCGAGTTTCATGGGCAGTCTCTTTTCTGCATCCTGTCCTCCGCAAAAACGGAAAAAACAGGAAATGTGCCAAATTTGTAGTTATTGTATCATAGATCCCCGGTTTCGTAAAGGGAAGTCTGGGAATACGACCAAAAAGTGTGACAATATTATGCAGAAACTTTACAAAATAGGTGTTTTCAGCGGCGGAATGATATGATATAATATCCTGAACTATGTAGAATTTTGGCAGTACCCGATGACTTTTCTGGAACGATCGCCAGGAGGATGATTTGATATGCGTTACGACGACTACGACGATTACAACAGCCGGTCCTCCCGGGGCAGCTCTGGCTCCCGCCGGGGTTCCTCCTATTCCAGCGGCCGGGACTATGATAGAGATTATGACCGCGACTACTACCGGGACCGGGACTACCGGGGGGACTATGGCCGGGAGTACGACCGGAGCTATTACGAGCGGGACCGCTATAACGACCGCTACAGCGACCGTTACAGTGACCGCTACAGTACCCGCAGCAGCCGCGGCTGGTACGATGACTTTGACCGCTCTGACTGGGAGCGCACCGCCCCCAACTGGGAAGACCACAGCGGCAGCCGGAGAAAGCGGACGTCCTCGTCCGGCGGCGGGGGAGGCCGCAGCGGCGGCCGTTCCGCCCAGAGCTCCGGCCGCAGCAGCCGGGGCAGCTCCGGCCGGTCGGGCGGCAGCTCCCGCTCCTCCCAGAACGGCAGAAACGGCCGCCGGCCTTCCGACAGCCAGCGCCGGGGAGGCCAGCAGGACCGGCGCCGCTCCTCCGGCGGCGGCGGACGGCGGGGGGCCATCCAGATCCTGCCCATCGTGGTGGGGCTGGTGGTCATCATCCTGGCGGCCCTGGTCATCCGCTCCATGCTGGGCGGCAAGAGCGGCTATGAGATCCAGGTTCCCTCCAGCATCGTGGTGGGGGAGACGGCCACGGCCACCCTGGTGGGCAATGACAGCAGCGGGCTGTCCTCGGCCAGCATTGAGTGGACCAGCAAGGATACCAACGTGGTCTCGGTGGAGGGAGACGGTGACACCTGTACCCTCACCGCCGAGAGCCTGGGCAGAGCCACCATCGTGGTGTCTGTGGACGGCGAGACCGTGGCCAACAAGGACGTGAAGGTGGTCCAGACCGCCGAGGGCGTCAGTGAGATCCGGGTCAGCCAGGACAGCGTGACCGTCCGCTCCGGCGAGACCTATACCATCGACGCCACCGTGGTCATGGAGAGCGAGGACTATCCCACCGCCACCATCAAGTGGAGCAGCAACGACACCTCCGTGGCCAAGGTGGACGACAACGGCGTCATCACCGCCCAGGAGGTGGGCAAGGCCATCATCAAGGGTGTGGCCGGGACCAAGACGGTGGAGATCGCCGTGGAAGTGGTGGAGAACCCCAACTCCACCCCCCATGACTCCACCCAGGATGCCGGCCAGGAGCCTGAAGAGGGCGCCCAGACCGACACCAACACCGGCACAGGGACCGACACCGGCACCAATACCGGGACCGGCGACACCAACACCGGCACAGGGACCAACACCGGTACGGGGACCGGCACCGGCACAGGAACGGGCACCGACACCGGCACTGACACAGGCACCGGCACCGACACCGGTACCAACACGGACACCGGCACAGGCACCGGCACCACGGACACCAATACCACGGGAGAATGACGGTCTGGGCCCCGGAGGCCCCAACTTCGGCGGGGACACACCGGCAGGCGAAGGGGGAACTTTCGGCAATACGACACAGGCGGGCCTGGAGGCCCGCCTGTGATTTTATGAGGACAACAGGAGGCAGGAGAAGATGAACGACATTGCGTGGATCGGGGTGGGGATCATGGGCAAGTCCATGGTGCGCAACCTGCGAAAGGCGGGCTATCGCCTGCACATCTATGCCCGGAACCGGGCCAAGGTAGAGGACGTGATCCAGGAGGGGGCCCTGTTTTATGACACCATCGGCGCCTGCGTCCAGGGCTGCCAGGCGGTGGTGACCATGGTGGGCTTTCCCCAGGACGTGGAGGAGGTCTATTTCCAGCCGGGGAACATCCTGGACCGGGCCGAGCCCGGGGCTTACCTCATCGACATGACCACCACCAGCCCCACCCTGGCCCAGCGGCTGTACAGCGAGGGAACAGCCCGCGGGTTCCGGGTGCTGGATGCGCCGGTGACCGGGGGTGACACCGGGGCCCGGGACGGCACCTTGTCCATTCTGGTAGGAGGAGAGGAGGCCGACTACCAGGCCTGCCTGCCCATTTTCCAGGCCATGGGCACCAACATCAACCACCAGGGCCCCGCAGGCTGCGGCCAGCACGCCAAGCTGGCCAACCAGATCATGATCGCCGGCACCCTGTCGGGCATCTGCGAGGCCCTCATCTATGCCAAGGCCCAGGGGTTGGACCTGGAGCGGCTCATCGCCTCCCTGGCCACCGGGGCCGCCGGCAGCAAGCAGCTGGACGCCTTTGGGGAAAAGATCATCACCGGCGACTATGCCCCCGGCTTCTTCCTCAAGCACTTCGTCAAGGATATGGGCCTGGCCCTGTCCGAAGCTCGGGAGAAGGGCCTGTCCCTGGAGATCCTGGACCAGGCCCTGGCCAACTACCGGCAGTTAGAGGCCCAGGGCTTTGGCGACCTGGGCACCCAAGCCCTCATCAAGCACTATCAGTGACCCCGCGCGCCCTGGGGCAACGGCCCCAGGGCTTTTTTTCGGGCCGGATAGGGCCCGGACTTCTTGGTTTGCGCCGGGGCAGATGGGGTGACCGGATACAAAAGAAGGGGAGGCATTGCCATGGAAACGAAAAAACTCTCCCGCCGGGTGGTCAGGGCCCCGGTGACCTTTCACCGCCAGGTGTCGGACACCATCCGCCTGGGCATCCTGCTGGCCCTGTCCGGAGGCCTCATGGACGCCTACTCCTACCTGTACCGGGGGGAGGTCTTTGCCAACGCCCAGACGGGGAACATTTTGCTGCTCAGCGTCAACCTCTCCCAGGGGCGCTGGGGGGAGGCGGTGGAATATCTGGTGCCCGTCCTGGCCTTTGCCACGGGCATCCTCCTGGCCTTCCTCATCCGGCAAAACTTTCGGGAGCGGGGAGAAAAGCTCCACTGGCGGCAGCTGGGGGTGCTGGGGGAGCTGGTCCTCCTGGCCCTGGTGGCCTTTCTGCCCAACCGGCTGGACCTGCTGGCCAACAGCATGATCTCCCTGGCCTGCGGCTTCCAGGTGGAGGCCTTTCGGAAGATCCATGGCAACTCCATCGCCACCACCATGTGCATCGGCAACCTGCGGGCGGGCCTGCACGCGGCGGCGGAGTTTGCCGTGTCCAAAAAGCGGGCGGACCGGAACCGGGCCATCACCTATTTCACCGTCATCCTGGCCTTTGCCATGGGGGCTGTGGTGGGGAACCTGGCGGTGCAGCGGTGGCAGAACTGGGCCATTCTGGGCAGCAGCATCCTCCTGCTGGCGTGCTTTGGGCTGATGTTCTTCCGGGCGCGGGAGGAGGAAGAGGAGGGCCGGAGGCAGTGAGCCGGAGGGGATACAGCGCGAGACTGTCCGCAGTGGAAGCACAGCGGCGGCCCTTGCCGCGGCGCACGCAGGAAAACCCGGCGCGGAAGGGGAGGACACGCAGGCCGTCCGCCGCCCTGATCGCCCCCCCCCCCGCCTTCCCAGCCTGAAAAAAGAAAACGCCGGTCAGCCGATGGGTTCGGCTGGCCGGCGTTTTTGCGTCGGGAAAAGAGGGGCCCTTGGGGCGGGAGCTCAGCCCCGGAAGAAGCCCACGGTGGGGTTGAGCAGGTCGAAGCACACCAGGAAGATCAGGACTAAGGTCAATACGCAGCAGCAGACGAAGAACCGGTGGATCCACTGGTTCTTGGAGGCGATCATGGACTCATAAATGGCCAGAATCTCCTCGCTGGCCCGGGCCTTCTTTTCCGCGCCCTCCTCGGGCAGATCCTTGATGCCCACGATCTCGTCCAGGGAGCCGTCCATGGCCAGGACCAGGTCGCAGACGGTCTGGAAGCTGGGGTTGTCCGTCTGGCCGGAGAGGATGCGGTTGATGGTGCCCACAGGCACCCCGGACAGGTCGGAGAGCTGCTGGGTGGTGAGCTTTCGCTTTTCCTTCAAGAGCTTTAATTGGGTCGAGAGCATGGGTTTATCACCTGTGAGTAATGATTTTATCAGATATGAGTGATGCTGGGGGAAAGTATTTATGCCTGACATTGACGAAAGCCGTCGAAAGGGCTACCATATACTCAACTCTCATCAATGAGCATAGTATAACATTGTAGTCTGGAAACTGTAAAGAGAAACTTTGATGAGACGGAAAGGAGTAGACACCATGACAGAAAACAGATGGGAAAACGCAACGGCCTGCCTGCCGGCGGCAGAGTGGGACGAACAGATCCAGCAGGTCCGCTACCAGACCGTCTGCTCCATGGTCCAGGACACCTCCGAGACGTATTGTACCTATGGCCTGGAGTGCCTGGGGGATTGTGCGGGCACCTGGGTGCAGATGGATGTGATCCGGGACGTCTCCCCCAGCCGGGAGAACGTGCTGGTGATGGCCAGTCGCTTCAACGACCTGGCCCTCTCCCCCCTCCACTTCCGGGACGCTGTGCTGGACAGTCTGAACGCATAACAGGTACTGCCAAACCTCCCTTTGAGAAGGGCCCCTGTCAGGGGCCCTTCTTTTTTGTCCCAAAAGGGGGAAGAAAACCCTGTTCCCCGTTCCCCCTTCTGACCTTTTTTGTGGGGGGACGGGGCCTATAATGGGTGGCAGCGACAGCCGGAGAAAGGGGGAGAAGGGCGGTGCGCGTGGTCTATCTGGACCTCTTTCTGGTCCTCAACTTCACGGTCAACTACCTTCTGCTGGCCTGTGCCGCCCGGCTGGACGGCGGGGCTGTCTGCCGCTGGCGGACAGTTCTGGCGGCGGCCGCCGGTGCGGCCTACGGTGCCCTGGCCCTCCTTCCCGGCTTGGCCCTGCTGGAGCACCCGGTGTGCAAGGGGGGCGCGGCGGCGGGGATGCTCCTGGCTGCCTTCGGCCCCTCGGCCCGGCTGGCCCGGCGGGGGGCGCTGTTTCTGGTGCTCTCCTGCGCCTTCGGCGGGGGACTGCTGTTGGTGTCCATGGCCCGGGGGACCGGCAGCCTGGCCGGCGGCCTGCTGGGACCCTCCTTGGGCATGCGGGGGATCCTCATTGCCGCCGCCCTGGGTTACGGTCTGCTCAGCCTGGTGCTGGGCCGGCAGTTCTCCCACACCCGGGCGGGGGGAGAGCTGCAAGAGCTCACCCTGGCCCGCCGGGGCCGGACGGTGAAGCTGCTGGCCCTGCGGGACACGGGCAACACCCTCCGGGACCCGGTCACCGGCCGGCCGGTGGTGGTGGTGGAGGGGGAAAAACTCCGCCCCCTGCTGCCCGAGCTGCCCTGTCTGGACCGGCACAGCCTGGCCCATCCGGTGGACCTGCTGGGCCGGCTGGAGGGGGAGGACCTTCGCCTGCAGCTGCTGCCCTACCGGGCGGTGGGGGTGGAGTGCGGCCTGCTGCTGGCCCTGCGGGTGGACCGGGCCTGCTGGGGCCGGCGGGAGTACCGGGACTGTCTGACAGCCCTCTCGCCCACCCCGGTGTCCGACGGCGGGGGCTACTGCGCCCTCATCGGCGGCGAGGAGGGGTGAGGATGTGGGGAAGAAAGGAAAGGGATGCTGGGATGAAAGAGCCCTGGAGGGCCTGGTGTCTGGCGCTGCGGCGGGTGGCCCGCCGGCTGTGCCCGCCGGGTAAGATCATGTACATCGGGGGCAGTGATGTGCTGCCTGCCCCCCTGAGCCGGGAGGAGGAGGGGGAACTCATCGCCCGCCTGGCAGCGGGGGACGAGAGCGCCTCGGCCCCCCTCATCGAGCACAACCTGCGCCTGGTGGTCTACATCGCCCGGCGCTTTGAGAACACGGGGATCAACATCGAGGATCTGATCTCCATCGGCACCATTGGCCTGATCAAGGCGGTGGGGACCTATCAGCCGGCCAAAAAGATCAAGCTGGCCACCTACGCCTCCCGGTGCATTGAGAACGAGATCCTCATGCACCTGCGCAAAACCGCCGGCCTGAAAAGCGAGGTCCCCTTTGACGAGCCCCTGAGCACCGACTGGAACGGCAACGAGCTGCTTCTCTCGGACATCCTGGGCACCGACAGCGACCTGGTCATGAAGCCCATGGAGGAGGACGCCGACCGGCAGCTGCTGGCCGACGCCCTGGCCAAGCTCCCCGACCGGGAGCGGGAGATCATCACCCTCCGCTTCGGCCTGGGGGGCCGGCGGGAGCACACCCAGAAGGAGGTGGCCGACCGCATGGGCATCTCCCAGTCCTACATCTCCCGGCTGGAAAAGCGGATCATCAGCCGCCTGAGGCGAGAGATCCTGAAAGTGATGGAGGTGCCCTGAGGGCAGGACAAGGAAACAGGGGGAGGGGGCGCGTGTTTCCCCTCCCCCTTGTCTGTGTTCATTGACAAGAAGGCGGGCCAGGAATACAATGAAAGGCATGTTCCGGCAGAGAAAAGGGGGAATGTGCCGTGGAACCGTATACCCAGGACCAATGGGTCCTGCTCTTTTTCCTCTATAGTGTGCTGGGCTGGGTCTGGGAATCCTGCTATGTTTCCCTGAAAAGCCGCCAGTGGGTCAACCGAGGGTTTCTCCACGGCCCCTGGCTGCCCATCTATGGCTCGGGGGCGATCGTGATTCTTTTGCTCACCCTGCCCGCCCGGGGCCGGCCGGCCCTGATCTTTCTGCTGGGCATGGTGGGGGCCACTGTGCTGGAATACGTCACCGGCGCGGTGATGGAAAGACTCTTCCACATGCGCTATTGGGATTACTCGGACAAGCCCCTGAACGTCAACGGGCACATCTGCCTGCCGGTGTCCATCGCCTGGGGCGGCTTTTCCCTGCTGCTGATCTATCTTCTCCACCCGCCGGTGGAGGAGCTGGTCCTCTGGCTGCCCGGGGCGGTGACAGAGAAGGTATGCCTGTGTCTGGCCGTTCTCTTTGCCGGGGATACGGCCCTGTCGGTCCAGAAGGCGCTGGACCTCAAGGGGCTGCTCACCAGCCTCAGCGCCACCGGCCAGCACCTGCAGGCCCTGGAGAAAAAACTCAGATTTGCCGCCGGACAGCTGGACATGGAGCCGGAGGGCGGCCGGCCCCCTGTGCCCGCTGGGCCTGACCACCGGGCGCGGGAGTCCCGCCGGGCCTATCTGCTGCGCAAGCTGGAGGAGCGCCGGGACCGGACCTCCCACCTGCTGGCCGGCCTGAGCCGGCGCAACGAGGCCGCCCTGGCCAAGGTGCAGCAGCGCCTGGCTGCCCCCCTGGAGGACCGGGAACGTCTGCGCCTGGAAGAGCTGCACACCTTCCTGCTGGGGGTAGAAGAGGGCATCCGCAAGACCCAGGCGGAGGTCTATGCCCGCCGGACCAGAGACTTCCAGCGGGCGGTGGACCTGCTCTACCGCAACCCCTCCGCCACCTCCCGCCACCACGTCAAGGCATTCCAGACCCTCTCTGCCCTCAAGCAGAAGCGGGAGCGGAAGAAGTGAGATGGGCGCCTGTCATGGGCTCAGGAGAAACGGACAAGGCCACTTTTGGCCTTGTCCGTTTTTGTCTTTCTGCGGGAGCGTGCCTTCATTCCCCACAAAAAAGCCGGCGATTCTCTGCTGGCTTTGGTAGTATTTGGGATAGCACCCGGGAAACGCCCATGCTATAATACAACCAAATTCCCGCCGCGCCGGCGGCCCCTGGAGGACCCTATGTCTCGCTTTTTCCCCCGCCGGATCACCCCCGCCCAGGTGGTGATCCTAGGCTTTCTGGTTCAGATCCTGGCAGGAGCGCTCCTGCTCTCCCTGCCTGCGGCCACCCGCACCGGCCAGAGCGCCCCCTTCCTGGACGCCCTCTTCACCGCCACCTCCGCCACCTGCGTCACCGGCCTGGTGGTCCAGGACACCGTGCAGTATTGGTCGGCCTTCGGCCAGGGGGTCATCCTCCTGCTCATCCAGATCGGCGGCATGGGGGTGGTGACCATGGCCGTGGCCATCTCCATCTTTTCCGGCCGGAAGATCGGCCTGCGGGAGCGGTGGGTGATGCAGGAGTCCATCTCCGCGCCCCAGGTGGGGGGCATCGTGCGCATGACGGGGTTTATCCTCAAAACCGCCCTGGTCATCGAGGCCCTGGGGGCCCTGGTGCTGGCCCTGCGCTTCTGCCCGGAGTTTGGCCTGGCCAAGGGGATCTGGTATGGCGTCTTCCATTCCATCTCTGCCTTCTGCAACGCGGGCTTTGACCTCATGGGGGAGGAGGCCGCCTTTTCCTCCCTCACCGGCTACACCGGGGACCCGGTGGTCAACGTGGTCATCTGCCTGCTCATTGTCCTGGGGGGCCTGGGCTTTCTCACCTGGCAGGACGTGGCCACCCACCGCTGGCATGTGGCCCGCTACCGGCTGCAAAGCAAGCTCATTTTGACCACCACTGCCCTGCTGCTGGTGGGAGGCGGGCTGTTTTTCGGCCTGTATGAGTTTGCCCAGCCCCAGTGGGCCGGCCTGAGCCACGGGGAGCGGGGGTGGGCCACCCTCTTCCAGACCGTCTCTCCCCGGACGGCAGGCTTCAACACCGTGGACCTGACCCAGCTGACCCGGCCTGCGCTGCTGGTGACCATCCTGCTGATGCTGGCCGGCGGGTCGCCGGGGTCTACGGCGGGAGGCTTCAAGACCACCACCCTGGCGGTCCTCTTCCTGGCCGTTCTGGGGGTGTTCCGGCGGCAGAACGGGGCCAGTGCCTTTGGCCGGCGGCTGTCGGAGACGGCCATCCGCAACGCCTGCGCCCTGTTCGTGCTCTACCTGACCCTCTTCCTGGCCGGGGGGCTGCTGCTGTGCTGCCTGGACGGCATCCCCCTCACAGACGCCCTCTTTGAGGCGGCCTCCGCCATCGGCACCGTGGGCCTGACCCTGGGGGCCACCACCCAGGTCTCGCCGGTGAGCCAGGGAATCCTCATTTTTCTCATGTACTTTGGCCGGGTGGGAGGCCTGACCATGATCTATGCCATGACCGCCCGTCCTGGCGGGGTGTCCTCCCAGTACCCCCAGGAGCAGGTGACGGTGGGGTAAAATACCCCGGAAAGGACACAACCCCATGAAATCCGTGTTACTCATCGGCCTGGGCCGCTTCGGCTGGCAGATGGCCGAAAAACTGCAGGAACTGCGCCACGAGGTGCTGGCGGTGGACCGGGAGGAGAGCCGGGTCAACGACATTCTCCCCCTGGTGACCAACGCCCAGATCGGCGACGGCACCAACGAGGCTTTTATCGCCTCCTTAGGCGTGCGCAACTTTGACCTGTGCGTGGTGGCCATCGGCGACGATTTTCAGAGCTCCCTGGAGACCACCGCCCTGCTCAAGGAGTACGGCGCCCCCTTCGTCCTGGCCCGGGCCTGCAGCCAGGTCCACGAGAAATTCCTCCGGCGCAATGGGGCCGACGACGTGGTCTACCCGGAAAAGCAGATGGCCCGCTGGGCCGCCGTGCGCTACAGCTCGGAGCATATTTTCGACTACATCGCCATGACCCGGGACCATTCGATTTTTGAAACGGCGGTCCCCCCCTCCTGGGTGGGCAAGACCATCGTGGAGCTGGCGGTGCGCCAGCGGTACCACATCAACATCCTGGCCATCCGGACCGGGGAGCGGATGAAGTTTCTGCCCGGTCCCGAGCACCAGTTCCGGGAGGATGACACCATCTACATCCTGGGCGAGAACAAGGACGTGCAGAAGTTCCTGCGATGATGAAAAGACGACAACAGCGCCCCGGCCTTTCCGAAGGCCGGGGCGCTGTGTTATGAAGTGATATCGGGGGAAGGGGTTACTTGCCCACAGCCTCAAACTCCTCCACGATCTCCTTGGCAGGCGGGTTGGTGGCCAGGGAGACCACCACGATCACCAGGCAGGAGACCAGGAAGGCGGGCAGCAGCTCATAGATGGACCAGGCGCCGCCCAGGGGGGCCACCAGGTACTTCCACACAAAGACCATCACGCCACCGGCGATCATGCCGGCGATGGCCCCGGCCTTGTTGGTCCGCTTCCAGAACAGGGAGAAGAGGACCAGGGGCCCGAAGGCCGCGCCGAAGCCGGCCCAGGCAAAGGAGACGATGTTGAACACCGAGCTGTTGGGGTTCCAGGCCAGGAAGATACCCACGATGGCGATGCCGATGACGGTGGTCCGGGCAGCGGTCATGGCCGCCTTGGGGCTGAGCTTGACCCGGAAGAAGTCCTGGATCAGGTCGTGGGACATACTGGAGGCGGCGGCCAGCAGCTGGGAGTCGGCGGTGGACATGGTGGAGGCCAGGATGCCCGCCAGCACCAGGCCGGCCACGATGGCGAAGAAGATGCCGTACTGGCTGAGCAGGTCGGAGAGCTTGATGATGATGGTCTCCGCCTCGGCATTGGTGCCCAGCAGGGGGATCTTGCCCGCCTTGGTGACGCTGTAGCCCACGATGCCGATGAAGATGGCGATGAACATGGAGAAGACCACCCAGATGGTGGCGATGCGCCGGGAGACCTTCAGCTTGCTGTCGTCCTCGATGGCCATGAACCGCAGCAGGATGTGGGGCATGCCGAAGTAGCCTAAACCCCAGGCCAGGGTGGAGGCGATGCTCAGGGCGCCGTAGGTGGACGCCTGGCCGGTGACCACGTCAAAGCCCTCGGTCATGTTCAGGTAGCCGGGCAGGGCGTTGGCGTTGGCGGCGATGATCTCCAGGCCCCCGGCCTGCTGCACGCCGAAGAGGACGATGAAGATGAGGGCGAAGGTCATGATGATGCTCTGGATGAGGTCGGTGGTGGACACGGCCAAAAAGCCGCCCAGCACCGTGTAGCCGATGACCACGATGGCCCCCACGATCATGGCCCCGTGGTAGT
>DXEA01000096.1 GCA_019115225.1 Candidatus Evtepia faecigallinarum | reverse complement strand
CCTTCCATGGCAAGACGGCATCCATCTTCGTTAAAAAGACTTCTCGTTTGGTGACCTTCCGTCTTTTGCCGTATTCCAAGTCTGTAAAGCTGATTTGCTTTTCCATTTCCTTCACCTCTCTTCCCTATTTTGCCGCAATCTCTCAAAAAATTAAATCAGTGTTTACCCGAGGGGAAGCCAAGGGAGAGGCAGCGCCCTGCCGCACCTCCCCCTTGGGTGGAGCCCCCCACAAACCAAAAAACAGCGCCGCTGGTTTTCCAGCGGCGCTGTCCTTATGCCTTTCGATTGGGGGAATCACCCCTGGGGCATCAGCTGTGCGATGCCCTTCTGGATGCGCGCCAACGTCTCCTCCTTGCCCAGAATCTGGCACAGCTCCACCGCCCCGCCGGGGGTGGTGGGCTTGCCCGACACGGCCACCCGGACGGGCCACATGATGCGGCCGTTTTTCAGGCCGTTGGCTTCGGCCAGGCCGATCATGGCGTCGTGGATGCTATCAAAGGTCCACTCCGTCATGGCCTCAAAGACGGGGACCACCAGCCGGAGGGCCTCTAAGGAGTTCTCCGGGTTGGTCTTCATCTTCTTGTGGCTGTACAGGTCGTTGGTGTACTCCGGCAGGGCGTCAAAGAAGTCCACCATGGGGGGGATCTCCGTGAGCGTATTCAGCCGGGGCTGCACCAGGGGAGCCACCAGGGCCAGGTCAATGGCGGGGTTGTGAATGGCCTCTTTCAGATACGGCTCCGCCATGGCCAGGAAGTCGGCGGGGGAGAGGTCCTTAATATAGGTGCTGTTGAAATAATTCAGCTTTTCCAGGTCAAAAATAGCAGGGGACTTGGAGATGCCCGTGATGTCAAAGGCCTCCACCAGCTCGTCCAGGGTAAAGAACTCCCGCTCCGCCAGCTCCCCCTTGGGGGACCAGCCCAGCAGGGCCACATAGTTCAGAATGGCGTCGGTGAGATACCCCTGGGCCCGCAGGTCCTCATAGGAGGGGTCCCCGTGGCGCTTGGACATCTTGTGCTGGGCATCCCGCATGACGGGGGAGCAGTGGATGTACACGGGGATGGGCCAGCCAAAGGCCTCATACAGCAGGTTATACTTGGGGGAGGAGGAGAGATACTCACTGCCCCGGACCACATGGGTAATGCCCATCAGGTGGTCGTCCACCACGTTGGCGAAGTTATAGGTGGGCAGCCCGTCCCGCTTGAGCAGCACCTGGTCGTCCAGGGTGTTGTTCTCCACGGTGATCTCCCCAAAGGAGGCGTCGGAGAAGGTGGTGGTCCCCTCGTGGGGGATTTTCTGCCGGATCACATAGGGCTTGCCGGCGGCCAGGTTGGCGGCCACCTCCTCTGCCGAGAGGGTGCGGCAGGGGTCCTCGGCCCGGTCAAATTCGCCGGATTCCTCTTCGCTCTCAGCCTTGTCGCAGAAGCAGTAATAGGCATGGCCCTTCTCCACCAGCAGCTGGGCATACTTGCCATACAGGTCCCGCCGCTGGGTCTGGATATAGGGGCCCACCGGGCCGCCCACGTCGGGGCCCTCGTCGTGCTTCAGGCCGCACTCGTTCATGGTGCGGTAGATGAGCTCCGTGGCCCCCTCCACCTGCCGGGTCTGGTCGGTGTCCTCCAGACGGAAAATAAAGGTGCCCTTGGCCTTCCGGGCGATGAGCCAGGTGTACAGGGCGGTGCGCAGGTTGCCCACATGCATGTAGCCGGTGGGGGACGGGGCAAACCGGGTGCGGACGGTGCCGGTGGGGATGCGGGCCTCCAGCTGGTCATACCAGGTCATATCCATAGAACAAAAGCCTCCCGAAGAAATGATTGATAGGGTGCACGTCAGTCATATCGTTTGCCCATATTCTAAAATTCACCGGCAGAATTGTCAAGGATTATTGCGCCAATTCTTGCACCGGCCAGGTTGTTGTGGTAAGATAAGAGGACGTGAACTTTGCGCCCGCCGGGCGTTTTCAAATCAGCGGCTCCGGCCGCCCATGGAGGTACCTATGGAACAAGAGAAGAAAAAGATCATCTTCAGCGCCACCCAGCCCAGCGGCAAGATCACCCTGGGCAACTACCTGGGGGCACTGCGCAACTGGGTGGACCTGCAGGATAACTACAACGCCCTGTACTGCGTGGCCGACGAGCACGCCATCACCGTCCGCCAGGACCCCGCCGCCCTGCGCCGCCAGACCCTGGAGCTCTATGCCCAGTTCATCGCCTGCGGCCTGGACCCGGAAAAGAGCATCATCTTCATCCAGTCCCATGTGCCCCAGCACGCGGAGCTGGCCTGGACCCTGAACTGCTACACCATGTACGGGGAGTTAAGCCGCATGACCCAGTTCAAGGACAAGTCCGCCGCCCACGCCGACAACGTAAACGCGGGCCTGTTCACCTACCCCAGCCTCATGGCCGCCGACATCCTTCTCTACCAGACCGACCTGGTCCCCGTGGGGGAGGACCAGCGGCAGCATGTGGAGCTCACCCGCAACATCGCCCAGCGCTTCAACGGCATCTACGGCGACGTGTTCACCATGCCCGAGGCCTACATCCCCAAGGTGGCCGCCCGGGTCATGTCTCTCAGCGAGCCCGAGAAGAAGATGAGCAAGTCCAGCCCCAACGAGAACTCCTATATCCTGGTCATGGACAAGCCCGAGGTCATCCTGCGCAAGTTCAAGCGGGCGGTCACCGACAGCGAGGGGGGCATCTATCGTTCCCCCGACAAGCCCGGCGTGTCCAACCTCATTGAGATCTACGCCGCCGTCACCGGCAAGACCCCCGAGGCCGTGGAGCAGGAGTTTGCCGGCCAGGGGTACGGGGCCTTCAAGCCCGCCGTGGGGGAGGCCGTGGCCGAGGCCCTGCGCCCCATCCGGGAGGAGACCGAGCGCCTCTTGGCCGACAAGGCTTACTTAGAGGGCCTGTACCGCCAGGGTGCCGAAAAGGCCGCCGCCCTGGCCAACCGCACCCTGCGCAAGGTCCACAAAAAGGTGGGCTTCGTCCCCCGCTGATTCTGTTTCCCCCAAAGGAGGCTATCCATGATACGAATGGATCTGACGGCCATCGGCTGGATCGCCGCCGCCCTGGCGGCCGCCCTGCTGATCTCCTTCATTGCCACCCCGGTGGTCAAGTCCATCGCCCAGATGGTGGGCGCCATGGATGTGCCCAAGGACAACCGCCGGATGCACAGCCACCCCATCCCCCGGATGGGGGGCCTGGCCATCTTTCTGGGCTTTCTGCTCAGCACCCTCATCTTCGTGCCCATGAGCCAGCCCCTGCGGGGGATGCTCTTAGGCAGCGTCATCATCGTCATCCTGGGCATGTTCGACGACATCTACGCCCTGCCCGCCCTGCCCAAGCTCCTGGTGCAGATTGCCGCCGCCCTGGTGGCGGTCCTCCACGGCAACGTCATCCAGGTCCTCTCAAACCCCAACCTCTTCAGCGATAATCCCTACTGGGTCCTGGGCTCCCTGTCCATCCCCCTGTCGGTGATCTGGATCGTGGCCATCACCAACGCCGTCAACCTCATCGACGGCCTGGACGGCCTGGCGGTGGGGGTGGCCACCATCAGCTCCCTGACCATGCTGGTCATCGCCATGCTGGTCAGCGAAAGCGTGGTGGCCCTGATGATGGCTGCCCTGGCGGGGGGGTGCATCGGCTTCATGCCCTACAATATGAACCCCGCGAAAATCTTCATGGGGGACACGGGCTCCACCTTTCTGGGCTTCATCCTGGCCACGGTGTCCATCCAGGGGCTGTTCAAGTTCTACACCATCATCTCCTTTGCCGTGCCCTTCCTCATGCTGGGCCTGCCCCTGTTTGACACCTGCTTTGCCATCTTCCGCCGCCTGTCCAAGGGCCAGAGCCCCATGGCCCCCGACCGCAGCCACGTCCACCACCGGCTCATCGACATGGGCTTTAACCAAAAGCAGGCGGTGGCCATCCTCTATCTGGTCAGCGCCATCCTGGGCCTGTCGGCGGTGGTCCTGACCACCAGCGGGGCCCTGAAGGCCATGGTGCTGCTGTGCGCCCTGTGCCTGGCGGGGCTCATCGCCAGCAAGATCTTCCTGGTCCACAACCGGGAAAGCCTGCCCGCCCCGGCGGACCCATCCCAGACTACGAAGGAGGCAGACCACCATGCCGCTGAAAGTGATGACCATCTTCGGCACCCGCCCGGAGGCAGTGAAAATGGCGCCCCTGGTCAAGGAGCTGGAGAGCAGGGCGGAGATTGACAGCATCTGCTGCATCACCGCCCAGCACCGGCAGATGCTGGACGACGTCCTCTCCCTCTTCGCCATCACCCCGGACTACGACTTAGACATCATGGAGGCCGGCCAGAGCCTGTACACCATCACCAGCAAATGCCTGCTGGGGCTGGAGGAGGTCTTTTCCCGGGAAAAGCCCGACCTGGTCCTGGTCCACGGGGACACCTCCACCACCTTTGCCGGGGCCCTGGCGGCCTTTTACCAAAAAATCGCCGTGGGCCATGTGGAGGCCGGCCTGCGCACCGGGTTCCGCTACTCCCCCTTCCCGGAGGAGATGAACCGCACCCTGGTGGGGGACCTGGCCCAGTACCACTTCTGCCCCACCCCCGCCAACCGGGCCAACCTGGAGCGGGAGGGCATCCGGGAGGGGATCTTCCTCACCGGCAATACCGTCATCGACGCCTTAAAAACCACCGTCCGCCCGGACTATCACTTCCGCACGGACTTACTCAACCACCTGGACTACACCGGCCGCCAGGTCATCCTGGTCACCTGCCACCGGCGGGAGAACTATGGCCGGCCCATGGAGAACATCATGCGCGCCCTGCGCCGCATCGCCGAGGATTTCCCCCAAGCCGAGCTGGTCTATCCCGTCCACCTGTCCCCGGTGGTCCAGACCGTGGCCCGGGAACACCTCTCCGGCCACGAGCGCATCCACCTCATCGACCCCCTCACCCCCGACGAGATGCACAACCTCATGGCCCGGGCCTCCTTTGTCATGACCGACTCCGGCGGCCTCCAGGAGGAGGCCCCCGCCCTGGGCCGGCCCGTGCTGGTGCTGCGCCGGGAGACCGAACGCCCCGAGGCCGTCACCGCCGGCACCGTCCGCCTGGCGGGCACCGAGGAGGAGGAGATCTATGCCCAGGCCGCCCGGCTGCTCACCGACCCGGCGGCCTATGAGGCCATGGCCAGGGCGGTCAACCCCTACGGGGACGGCTTTGCCTGCCGGCGCATCGTGGACGCCATCCTGTGGAAGGAGGGCCTGTCCCACCGGCCGCCGGAGGAGTTCTCCGTCTGAGAAGGGGGAAGACCCATGGAGCAAAAAAACCGCACCTTTCTGGTCATCGCCATCGGGATCACCGTGCTGGCGGCGGTGTTTTTCAGCATCGTCCTGCCCGCCCTCACCGGCAAGGCCCCCAAGGTCCTGCTGCCCGACGTGAACCAGCAGACCGGCCAGCTGGAGGAAAACTACCTCCCCGTCACTGTCACCCCGGCCACCGTCCAGAGCGTCATCGCCAGCCTCTCCCGGCCGGAGAGCTACCACAGCACCCTGACGGTGGGCCTGTACTGGGACGGCGGGGGCTCGTCAGAGCAGGTGGAGATCTGGGCCGACGGGGGCTATGTCCGCACCGCTGTGACCTCTGGGGGGACCACCCAGTACCGGCTGGTGGGGGACGGCAAGCTGCGCCTGTGGTACGCCGGCGACCAGACCTGGCAGGAGACCGACGCCCACGACGCCACCGCCGACCTGGCCCAGCGCATCCCCACCTATGAGGATGTGCTGGACCTGGAGCAGTCGGC
>DXEA01000095.1 GCA_019115225.1 Candidatus Evtepia faecigallinarum | reverse complement strand
CCGCCGGGGTGTTGATGGCCCCGCAGCCCAGCAGGCGGGGCCGGCCCCTCTGGGTCTCCAGGATGCCGAAGCCCACGATGGCATAGCCCGGGTCAATGCCGAGGATCTTCATGGCAGACCTCCCTGGTGTTCGCATGATATCGTATCTTTTATCATAGCACAGGAGCAGGCCGCCTTGCAAGCATCAAAGACATTCCTCTCTTTCCTGCCGGACGCCCTGACGAAAAAGACGAGAGGCGGTGTGCGCGCCTCTCGTCTCTTCTGTTTCCTCTTAGTCCTTCAGCCGCTCTTCCAAAGCCGTCAGTTCCTCCCGAAGGACCCGGGGCAGCTTGTCGCCAAACTGCTGGTAGAATTCCTCCACCCCTTCGGTCTCCTTCCGCCACAGCGCCCGGTCCACGGACAGCAGGCCGGCCAGGGTCTCCCGGTCCACGTCGATGCCCTCCAGGTTGATGTCCTCTACCTTGGGCAGGTAGCCGATCTCTGTCTCCCGGGCATCCACCTCGTCAAAGCAGCGCTTGAGGATCCACTCCAGCACCCGCAGGTTTTCCCCAAAGCCGGGCCAGATGAAGTTGCCCTTGTCGTCGGTGCGGAACCAGTTGACGTTAAAGATCTTGGGCGGGTTGGGGATCTTCTCCTCCATGTCCAGCCAGTGCTGCCAGTAGTCCGCCATGTGATAGCCGCAGAAGGGCAGCATGGCCATGGGGTCCCGGCGGGTCTCGCCCACCGTGCCCTCCGCTGCCGCCGTCTTTTCCGAGCCCATGATGGAGCCCACGAAGACCCCGTGCTTCCAGTCCCGGGACTGGTAGACCAGGGGCGCGGTCTTAGCCCGGCGGCCGCCAAAGATGATGGCGGAGATGGGCACGCCGTTGGGGTTATTGAACTCCGGGGAGATGCAGGGGCAGTTCTCCGCCGGGGCGGTAAAGCGGGAGTTGGGGTGGGCGGCAGGGCCGGTGGCCGTCTGGGGGCTCCAGGGGTTGCCCATCCAGTCCAGGGCGTGCTGGGGGGGATGCTTGTCCAGCTTCTCCCACCAGACGGTATCGTCGTCCAGGTTCAGGGCCACGTTGGTGAAAATGGTCCCCTTCTGGGTGGTGGCCAGGGCGTTGGGGTTGGAGTCCACGTTGGTGCCGGGGGCCACGCCGAAGAAGCCCTTTTCGGGGTTGACCGCCCACAGGCGGCCGTCGGGGCCCAGGCGGAGCCAGGCGATGTCATCGCCCACGCACCAGCACTTCCAGCCGTTCTTCTGATACCCCTCGGGGGGGATGAGCATGGCCAGGTTGGTCTTGCCGCAGGCGGAGGGGAAGGCGCCGGTGACATACCGGATCTCCCCCTTGGGGTTCTGCACCCCCAGGATGAGCATGTGCTCTGCCAGCCAGCCCTCCTGGCGGCCCAGGTTGGAGGCGATGCGCAGGGCGAAGCACTTCTTGCCCTGGAGCACGTTGCCGCCATAGCCGGAGTTGATGGACATGATGACATTGTCCTCGGGGAACTGCACGATATACCGCTCCTCCGGGTCCAGGTCGGCGCAGGCGTGCAGGCCCTTGATGAAGTTTTCGTCCAGGTAGGGGATGACCGCCTGACCCATGCGGGTCATGATGGCCATGTTCAGGACCACATAAATGGAATCGGTCAGCTCGATGCCGTATTTGGCAAAGGGAGACCCCACCACCCCCATGCAGTAGGGGATGACATACATGGTGCAGCCCTTCATGGAGCCGGCATAGAGCTTGTTGAGCTTGGCATACATCTCTTCCGGGTCCATCCAGTTGTTGGTGGGTCCGGCATCCTCCTGCCGCTTGCAGCAGATAAAGGTACGGCTCTCCACCCGGGCCACGTCAGTGGGGTCAGAGCGGTGGAGATAGCAGCCGGGGAGCTTTTCCTCGTTGAGCTTGTACAGCTCGCCGGTGGCGCAGCCTTCCTGGCGCAGCTGTTCCAGCTGTTCCTCGCTGCCGTCGATCCAGATCACCCGGTCCGGCTGGGTCAGGCGGACCTGCTGGTCGATCCAGTCCAGCACAGCGCGATTTTTCGTCACTTCCATGTAAACGCCCTCCTTCGCACATGGTTCCTCTTTCCATTATATCTCTCTGCAAGATTTAATGCAAGCGAGATCGTGCAACTTCCCATTTAATTGGGCAAACTCCGCAAAAGACAGACGCTCCCCCCGGACCCCCTCCGTCAAATTGCAGGCGAGCAACACCTCTGCCAGGGTCTGCTTGTCCACGGCCTTGTCCAGCAAGGCATACAGCACGTTCAAAAGGGTCTTGCGCCGCTGGCCAAAGGCCCCCCGGACGACGCGGAAAAAGAGCCCTTCCTCGGCCACCGGCACCGGCGGCCGGCCCCGGACCTTCATGCGGATCACCGACGAGGTCACCTTGGGGGCCGGCAGGAAACAGGACGGGGGGACATCATAGAGGATCTCACTGTCGGCATAGTACTGGCACAGCAGGGTGAAGGCCCCGTACTCCGCCGTCCCCGGCCGGGCGCAGATCCGCCGGGCCACCTCCCGCTGGATCATCACGGTGATCTGACCAAAACAGCCGCTCTGGAGCAGGGCGGTGATGACGGGGGTGGTGATGTGATAGGGCAGGTTGGCACAGGCCACCACCGGCAGGCCGGGGAACTTCTCCCGGCACAGGGCGGGAATGTCCGTCTTGAGGATGTCCCCCGGCACGATCTCCACATTCTCCCGCCCGGCCAGGGTCTCCGCCAGGATGGGCAGCAGGGTCTTGTCCAGCTCCACCGCCGCCACCTGGGCACCCAGGTCGGCCAGCTGGGCGGTGAGGGGGCCGATACCGGGGCCGATCTCCAGCACCCCCACCCCGGGGCCCGCCCCGGAGGCCGCCGCCGTCTGCCGGGGCACCCAGGACTGGATGAGGAAATTCTGCCCCATCTGCTTGGAAAACCGAAAGCCGTAGCGGCCCAGCAGGGCCTTGATCTCTTTGGGCTCACACAGGTCCATGGGACTGACCTCCTTTCCGGTGACATTTTTTTCATCATAGCACAGCCCGCCCCGGATTGCAACGGGAACCATCCCCCCTGCCGGCGGCATACACTGGGCCGAGGAGGGATCACTTTGCCTATCATCTATCTGTCGCCATCCACCCAGGAATACAACCTGTACATCGACGGCCTGGGCAACGAAGAGGAGTGGATGAACCGTCTGGCCGACGCCATGGAGCCTCTGCTCTATGCCTCAGGCATCCGCTTTGTCCGCAACGACCCGGACACCTCTGCCGCCGCCGCCATCCGGGAGTCCAACGCCGGGGACTATGACCTCCACCTGGCCCTGCACACCAACGCCTCCGGACCGGACCAGGAGGGAGAGAATCAGGGCATCCTGGCCTTCTACTTTCCCGGCAGTGCCCGGGGGATGCGGGCGGCCCAGTTTCTGGTCAACCGCCTGAAATCCATCTACCCCCAGCCCAACCTGGTGCGCACCGAGCCCACCACCACCATCGGCGAGGTCCGCCGGGTGCGGGCCCCGGCGGTGCTGCTGGAGCTGGGCTTTCACGACAACAGCGAGGACGCCCTGTGGATCGTCACCCACATCGACCAGATGGCCCAGGCCATCGTCCTGGCCCTGACCGAATACTTTGGCATCCCCTATTTCTCCGCCAGCGATCCCCGCCCCGGTGTGGTCCAGGTGGACTTTGGCCTGGTGGATGTCTTTCGCCAGCCGGACGCCTCCGCGGACGTGGTGGCCCAGCTCTACGACGGGGCGCCGGTGACCGTCCTCAACCAGTGGAACGGCTGGGACCTGATCCAGTTCGGGGAGGAAACGGGTTATGTTTCCGGGTCGTTCCTTGTCACAGAATGAGGAAATCCCGTTTGTTTCTTTACGTTCACAAATTGTTCACTTAAAGTTAGTAAATTATCCACTATTTTTCCCTATGGGTGTGCTATTCTATAGTCGCAGTAAAAAGCAAACGATATT
>DXEA01000094.1 GCA_019115225.1 Candidatus Evtepia faecigallinarum | reverse complement strand
GAAGGACATTTTCCGCTGGCGAAAGGCCCGGTATAAGGGCATTGCCAAGAACCTGGACTTCGCATATCTGACTTTTGCAAGCGCCAATCTGTATGCACTTGCATGCTTTGGATGAGGACCATAGCCTCATTGTGCCCTTTTCCTATGAGAGTGGGAAATTTCGTTGGGAATACAATTGAGAAAGCCGCTGTTTTGCCTATTTCAATACCTCCCCGAAAGAAATATCTGGTTTATTCACTGTTTACCCAGGGGGAAGCCGAAGGGTGGAGGGCTTTTGGGAAGAATCTTTCAAAACCGTTAGAGTTCGGAAAGAATGTGGAAAGAATCCTCTGGTATGCTCTGTAGTGTCGAAGGACATACAGAGTATTTTTTTGCAAAGGAGGAACCGGTCGTGACGATTTTACAGACCAAGGACCTGAGAAAGATCTACGGCGCGGGGGACACCGAGGTCCGCGCCCTGGACGGGGTGGACCTGACCGTGGAGAAAGGGGAGTTTGTGGCGGTGGTGGGGACCTCCGGTTCCGGCAAATCCACCCTCCTGCACATGCTGGGCGGGCTGGACCGGCCTACTTCCGGCACGGTGACGGTGGACGGGCGGGAGATCTTTGCCCTCAAGGACGAGGAACTGACCATCTTCCGCCGCCGGAAGATCGGCTTTGTCTTTCAGAACTACAACTTAGTGCCCGTGCTCAACGTCTATGAGAACATCGTCCTGCCCATCCAGCTGGACGGCCGGGCGGAGGACCGCGGCTATGTGGACCAGATTATAGAGACCCTGGGGTTGGAGAAAAAGCTGCGCAGCCTGCCCAACAACCTCTCCGGGGGCCAGCAGCAGCGGGTGGCCATCGCCCGGGCCCTGGCGGCCAAGCCCGCCATCCTCCTGGCCGACGAGCCCACGGGCAACCTGGACTCCAAGACCAGCCAGGACGTGATGGGCCTGTTGAAGGTGACCTCCCGGCGCTTTGCCCAGACCATCGTCATGATCACCCACAACGAGGAGATCGCCCAGATGGCCGACCGGATCGTCCGCATCGAGGATGGCCGGATCATCAGCAGGGGGTGAGGGCATGATCCGGGTATCCAACAAAGCCTGCATCCGCCGGCTGGGGCGGAAAGCCATGGGGGCGGCCAGGACCCGCAACGCCATCGCCATTGTGGCCATTGCGCTGACCACGGTGCTGTTTACCTCCCTGTTTACCATCGCCCTGTCCATCAACGACGGCTTCCAGCAAGCCAACTTCCGTCAGGCGGGGGGTTACAGCCACGGGACCTTCAAAAGCATGACCCAGGAAGAGTTTGAAGAACTGAAAGACGACCCTGCCATCCAGGCATGGAGCCTGCGGCGTTTTCTGGGCATGCCCACCCAGGAACCCTTCAATAAGGACCATGTGGAGATAGGTTACTCCGACGCCAACGACGCCCACTGGGGCTTTTGTGACCCCGTCCAGGGCCGCCTGCCCCGGGAGGGGACCAACGAGGCCGCCACCGACACCCGGGTGCTGGAGCTGCTGGGGGTGGAGCCTGAGCTGGGGGCTACCTTCACCATCACCTTCTCCGTGGACGGCCACGAGACCACCCAGACCTTCACCCTCTGCGGCTGGTGGGAGTATGACCCGGCGGTGGTGGCCCGGCACGTCCTCATCCCCGAAAGCCGGGTGGAAGAAGTTCTCCGGGAGGTGGGCGTCACGCCCCCGGGGCAGGACGGAATGACCGCGGCCTGGAGCATGAATGTGATGCTGGACAGCTCCCTGCACATCGAGCGGGACTTAGAGGACATCCTGGCCCGCCACGGGTATCAGGACGAGAGCCCCACGGCGGAGAACTATGTGGGCACCGGGGTCAACTGGGGCTACACCGGGGCCAAGCTGGCAGAGAACGTGGACCCGGTGACGGTGATCGCCCTGGGGGCCATGCTGGTGCTCATCGTCCTCACCGGCTACCTCATTATTTATAACGTCTTTCAGATTTCCGTCACCAACGACATCCGCTTCTATGGCCTGTTAAAGACCATCGGCACCACCGGGCGGCAGATCAAGACCCTCCTGCGCCAGCAGGCCCTGCTGCTCAGCTGCGTGGGCATCCCCGTGGGCCTGGTGCTGGGGTGGCTCGTCGGGGGACAGCTGACGCCGGTGATCATCGGGAACCTGAATGGCGTGTCCCAGGTGGTTTCGGTCAATCCCCTGATTTTCGTGGGGGCGGCCCTGTTCTCCCTCTTCACCGTCCTGCTCTCCTGTGCCCGGCCGGGGCGGATGGCCGCCAAGGTCTCGCCCATCGAGGCGGTGCGCTATACGGAGGGGGGCACGCCGCGGAAAAAAGAGAGAAAGACAGGCCGGATGGTCTCCCCCTTCTCCATGGCCCGGGCCAACCTGGGCCGCAGCAAGGGCAAGACGGTGGTGACGATGCTCTCGCTGTCCCTGGCGGTGGTGCTCACTGTGGTCACGGCAACCTTTGTCCGGGGGTTTGATATGGACAAATTTTTGTCCAAAAGCATCTGCACGGACTTTGTCCTGGCCGATGCGGGCCACTTCCAGACCGGCGGGGAGCATTTTAATGAGGACATGGCCCTGCCCCAGGAGGTCATTGACCAGGTGAAGGCTCAAGGGGGGATCACCGACGGCGGCAAGGTCTATGGCCGCACCACGACGGTGCAGGAGTTTGTGTCTGAGGACTATTTCCGTCAGAGCAGGAGCAGATACGTGAATCAGGAGATGCTGGACAGCATGGTGGCCTGGACGGAACGCAATGCCGGCGGCCTGCTGGCCGACAGCGCCCAGCTCTACGGCATGGAGGCCTTCCCCCTGGACCAGCTGACAGTGCTGGAGGGGGACCTGTCCAAGCTCTACCAGCCCGGCGGGAACTACATTGCCGCCGTCTACTCGGACGACGACTATGGCCGGCCGGTGATGGACAGCCATTGGGCCCGGCTGGGGGACCAGATCACCCTGCGCTATGTGGAGGAATTTGAGTACTACAACCCCAATACCGGCGCGGTCTACGGTGCCTGGGAGGACGTACCGGAGGACGCCCCCTACGACGCCCGGGCGGTGGCATACCGGGATGTGACCTATGAGGTGGCCGCCCTGGTGACCGTACCCAGCTGCCTGGACTATGGCTACTACGGCGCAGACGAGTTCATCCTCAACGACCAGACCTTCTGCCGGGACACGGGCACGGACAACGTGATGCTCTATGCGTATGATACCGGCGAGGGGGACACCCAGGCCATGGAGGACTTCCTGGCCGATTATACGGAGAACCAGCAGCCCCAATATGACTACATCAGCAAGGCAACGTATCAGGCGGAGTTTGAGAGCTTCCGCAATATGTTCCTGCTGCTGGGGGGTGCCCTGAGCTTCATCGTGGGCCTGGTGGGGGTGCTGAACTTCTTCAACGCCATCCTCACCGGCATCCTGGCCCGGAAGCGGGAGTTTGCGGTCCTCCAGTCCATCGGCATGACCGGCGGGCAGCTCAAGGCCATGCTGGTGTGGGAGGGATTGTTCTACGGCATCGTCTCCCTCCTCCTTGCCCTCCTGCTGGCCCTGGGGCTCGGCCCCCTGTCGGCGGGGGCGCTGGAGAACCTGTTCTGGTTCTTCACCTACCGTCTGACGGTCTTGCCCATCCTCATCCTGTTGCCCATCTTCCTGGCCCTGGGCTGCCTGGTGCCCCTGGGGGTCTACCGGGTGGTGGCCCGGTCCTCGGTGGTGGAGCGGCTGCGGGAGGCGGACGGCTGAGCCCCCGGCCGGACACATACTTACCGGCGAGAGACAGGTCCCAAGGACCTGTCTCTCTTGCTCTTTGCAGAGGGAGGGGCGGGGGAGGACGTTTTTGGCAGTCTGACCGGGGAGGTGCAAAGATTGTACGAAAAGCCGGTGGCAGCGGAGCCAAAACTATGAAAATTTCTGAAAGTGCCAAGAAGGGAAGATATTTTTTTTTGAGTGCTTGACATTTGAGGGGGGAAGTGCTACATTAACTTTAGCACTCGGAGAGAATGAGTGCTAAAATGATGAAAAGGCCAAAAAGGAGGCTTGGCCATGGAACTGTCGGAGCGCAAGAAGCAGATCCTTCGCGCGGTGGTAGAAAACTACATACAGACCGCGGAACCTGTGGGCTCCAAAGCCATTGTGGCCAGCGCCGGCTTAAAGGTCTCCTCCGCCACCATCCGCAACGAGATGGCAGAGCTGGAGAATCTGGGCTATCTGGAACAGCCCCACACCTCCGCCGGTCGGATTCCCTCTCCCAAGGGATACCGGCTGTACGTCAACGAGCTCATGGAGGAGCACCGGCTGACCATGCAGGAGGCCCAGAAGATCAACGAAGCCCTGAACTTAAAGATCCGGGAAATGGACCAGGTGATGACCGAGGCCGGGAAGATCATCTCCCAGCTGACCAAATACCCCACCTTCGCCCTGACCAAGGGAACGAAAAAGGCCACCATCGCCCGCTATGACCTGCTGATGGTGGAGGAAAACTCCTTCATCGCCGTGCTCATGACCGATGGGCAGCTGGTGAAGAATAAACTCTTCCGCCTGCCCACGGCCCTGTCCGATACCCAGCTGCAGCTGCTGGGCACCCTGCTCAACACCTCCTTCACGGGCCTGACCCTGGAGGAGCTGAGCCCGGAGCTGTCCCGGGTGGCCTCCCATGCGGGGGGCGAGGCCTATGGGCTCATCAGCCTGGTGGTCTCCTTTGCCATGGAAGTGCTGGAGGAGCTGGAGACCAACGTCATCCACACCGCCGGCATCCCCACCCTGCTGGCCCACCCGGAATACCAGAGCCTGGAACGGGCAGAACCCCTGATGAATTTCCTGTCGGAGATGCAGGAGGGGAACAACCTGCCGGTGGTCCAGGGAGAACATGTGAAAATCCTCATCGGCCCGGAGAACGTGGCCGACGAGCTGAAGGAATCCAGCGTCATCATGGCCAGTTACGACATCGGCGGCGGGATGCAGGGCATCATCGGGGTGGTGGGACCCACCCGGATGGACTACGCCGACCTGGCAGCCCGGCTGTCCTACTTCGCCGAAGGGCTCTCCCGTATGTTCGGCAAGGGAGAGATCCCGCCCCCGTCTGGCAGTGAACTGGAAGAATAGAGGAGGATGTAAGATCCCATGAGCAAGAAAGACAACGACCAGA
Source organism: Candidatus Evtepia faecigallinarum (assembly GCA_019115225.1). Lineage (GTDB taxonomy): Bacteria > Bacillota > Clostridia > Oscillospirales > Oscillospiraceae > Evtepia > Evtepia faecigallinarum. The sequence continues at coordinate 1,001 of DXEA01000094.1, read as the reverse complement.
ACCAGATCCCCGAGGAAGCTGTGGAGGAGACCGCCGAAGAGGTCACCGAAACCCCAGAGGAAGCAGCCCCCCAGCTCACCGAGGAGGAGAAGCTCCAGCAGGCCCTGAAGGAGCAGGAGGACAAATACCTGCGCCTGCTGGCCGAGTATGACAACTACCGCAAGCGCAGCCAAAAGGAAAAGGAAACTGCCTGGACCACCGCCAAGGCGGACACCATCAAGGAGCTCCTCCCCGTCTACGACAACCTGGAGCGGGCCCTGAAGCAGGAGACCGCCGACGAGGCCTATGCCAAGGGGGTCCAGATGACCATGCAGCAGCTCAAGACCGTGCTGGAAAAGCTGGGGGTGGAGGAGATCCCCGCCCAGGGCGAACCCTTTGACCCCAACCTGCACAACGCCGTCATGCACATGGAAGACGAGGCCATGGGAGAAAATATCGTGGCAGAGGTTTTCCAGGCCGGCTTCAAAATGGGCGAGAAGGTCATCCGCCACGCCATGGTCAAGGTGGCAAACTGACGCCTGCCTGGGGAACGGCAGACCCGCCCTGCCCTGAGCGCATACAAGACAACCATTCCATCATACACAACAGTCATCTGTTCTGAATAAGGAGGAACAACATTATGTCTAAGATCATCGGTATTGATTTGGGTACCACCAACTCCTGTGTCTCCGTCATGGAGGGCGGCGAAGCCGCCGTCATCCCCAACGCGGAAGGCAACCGCACCACCCCCTCCATCGTCGCCTTTTCCAAGGACGGCGAGCGCATGGTGGGCCAGGTGGCCAAGCGCCAGGCCATCACCAACCCCGACCGGACCGTCATCTCCATCAAGCGTGAGATGGGTACCAACTATAAGGTGAACATCGACGGCAAGTCCTACACCCCCCAGGAGATCTCCGCCATGATCCTCCAGAAGCTCAAGGCCGATGCCGAGGCTTACCTGGGCCAGCCTGTCACCGAGGCCGTCATCACCGTCCCCGCCTACTTCACCGACGCCCAGCGTC
>DXEA01000093.1 GCA_019115225.1 Candidatus Evtepia faecigallinarum | reverse complement strand
TCCTCCATGGACCGGGGGCACATGAGGAAAAAGACCACGTCGCCCTCCCGGCGGACGATGCACTCGTCGGCCTGGGTACAGATGTTCCAGCGCAGGTCGGCGTTGTCCTCCAGGGTTTTGACAAAGGCGTCCCCGTCGGTGTCTCCGTCCAGGCGGAAGAGATAACCCAGGAAGGGGATGGCCCCGATGAAGGGGGCGAACATGACCCCCTGGGAAAAGCCCTGGATGTCCGTGCCCCCAAAGCCCATGAGGGTGCCCGGCTCCACGGGGGCGGTGGTGCCCTGGAAGCCGATGACCTCCTGGGACAGAATGGCCTGGGCCATGGCGTCCAGGTCGGCCTGAGGATCGGCCTGGTACTGGGCTTCAAATTCCTGCAGAAGGATCTCGCCCATGGTCTCGGGCTCCTTGGTCTCTTCCTGGCCGCAGGCGGTCAGGCCCAGCAGGAGCAGGGCGGCAAGGAGTGCAGCAACAGCACGCATAAAAACGGTTCCTTTCTCTCTCCCCGCCGGCAGGGCAAGGGAGGCTCGGGCCCCCGGCAGGGGCGGTGGATACGGCGGAGGACAGTATAGCACACCGGCCACCCTTTGTCATCCCCTTTGGCCGGAAATGCAGGACCGCCGCCGCAAAAAGTATTTGAAAGGCTCATATGACGGGTTTCCTGCCAAAAAACTGCAAAATATTTCCTGAAAGTTAAGATTAAAACGCAAAAAGAAGGAAATTCCTCCTTCCCCCTTTCCCCGGGATGTGATAAAATGTCAACTTGCCTGGGCCCATTTTCCCCGGGCACCATTGTTGCAGACAAGGAGGACCCCTCATGCAGGAAGCTGCCAAGAAGAAAAAGAAACTCTCTCTCACCGCCCAGATCGCCATCAGCCTTGTCCTGGGCATCCTTGCCGGCGTGGCCATGCAGAGCATCCCCGACATCGCCACGGGATACGTCAAGCCCTTCGGCACCATCTACCTCAACCTCATCAAGATGATCGTGGTGCCCGTGGTGGTCCTGTCCATCACCCAGGGCATCGTCTCCCTGCAGGATGTGCGCAAAGTGGGGTCCATCGGCGTCAAGACCATTTGCTTTTACCTCATCACCACCGCCGTGGCCGTGACCCTGGGCCTGGTGGCCGCCAATCTCCTCCAGGTGGGGGCGGGCTACACCTTAGGGGGCGAGGCCCTGACCTATGAGGTCCCCGAGCCCACCAACCTCATGGACACCCTGGTGAACATCTTCCCCTCCAACGCCTTCCAGCCCCTGGCCGACGCCACCATGCTGCAGGTGATCGTCATCGCCCTCTTCCTGGGCTTCGGCATCATCTCCGTGGGGGAAAAGGGCAAGGTGGCCAAGGACGTGGTGGACAGCTTTGCGGAAGTGAGTTTTAAGATCATGGCCATGATCCTGAAGGTCTCCCCCATCGGCGTCTTCGCCCTCATCTGCCCCGTGGTGGCAGAGAACGGGCCCAGCGTCCTGCTGCCCCTGCTGAAGGTGATTCTGGTGGCCTATGTGGCCTACCTCGCCCACATGGCCCTGACCTACTCCCTGGCGGTGCGGGGCTTTGCGGGGATGAACCCCCTGCGCTTCTTCCGGGCCATGGGGGAGCCCATCCTCTTCGCCTTCTCCAGCGCCAGCAGCGTGGGCACCCTTCCTTTTAATATGGATGCCACTGCCAAGCTGGGGACACGCAAGGAGGTCTCCAGCTTCGTCCTGCCTCTGGGGGCCACCATCAACATGGACGGCACCGCCATCTACCAGGGGGTGTGCGCCATCTTCATCGCCCAGATCTTCGGCATCGAGCTCACCCTGGCCCAGCAGCTGACCATCATCCTCACCGCCACTCTGGCCTCCATCGGCACCGCCGGGGTGCCCGGGTCGGGCATGATCATGCTCACCATGGTCCTGCAGACCGTGGGCCTGCCGGTGGAGGGCATCGCCCTGGTGGCCGGCATCGACCGGGTGCTGGACATGGGCCGCACCGCCGTGAACATCACGGGCGACGCCGCCTGCACCGTGTGCGTGGACGCCTGGGAAAAGAAGCGGGAGCGGAGAAAGCTGGCCAAGGCCGCCCAGCAATAACACAATCCTTTGGAATACTCGCCTTTCCGGGACTGCCGCAGGTTCTGCGGCAGTCCTTTTTTGCGCCACGAGAAAGCCGCCGCGAGATGGTCTCGCGGCGGCTTCCTCTTTTTCTCTCTCTATGCAGATCCGGGCGGATCTCCTATTTTAATAGGCCACGCCCCAGTAGATCATCTTTTTCGCTGCCCGGCCGCAGATGGGACAGGTGTCTCCCAAGTGCTCCTGGGCGAAGGGGATGCAGCGGGAGGTCATGCCGGCCTCCTCCTTCATCTTCAGCTCGCAATCCAGCTCGCCGCACCACATGGTTTTGATGAAGCCCCCGTGCTCGGCCTGGAGCTGCTTGGCCTCCTCCAGGGAGTGGGCGGCGAAGATGTGCTCGGCCAGGTTCTTCTTGGCCCGCTGGTACAGGCCGTCGTGGATGGCGTCCAGGGTGGCCAGGGCGGTGCTCTCCAGCTGGTCCAGGCTCACAAAGACCTTTTCGCCGCTGTCCCGGCGGACCAGGACGCACTGGTTCTTCTCCATGTCCTTGGGGCCGATCTCCACCCGCAGGGGGATGCCCTTCATCTCGTACTCGGCGGCCTTCCAGCCCATGGACTGGTCAGAGGAATCCATCTTGGCCCGGATGCCGGCGGCCTTCAGCCGGTCCAGCAGGCCCTGGGCGGCCTCCAGGACCCCCTCCTTGTGCTGGGCCACGGGGATGACCATGGCCTGGATGGGAGCGATGCGGGGGGGCAGGACTAAGCCGTTGTTGTCCCCGTGGGTCATGATGATGCCGCCGATCATGCGGGTGGACACCCCCCAGGAGGTCTGGTGGGGATAGTGGAGAGTGTTGTCCTTGCCGGTGAAGGTGATGTCAAAGGCCCGGGCGAAGCCGTCGCCGAAGTAGTGGCTGGTGCCCGACTGGAGGGCCTTGTGGTCGTGCATCATGCACTCGACGGTGTAGGTCTCCTCGGCGCCGTTGAACTTCTCCTTGTCGGTCTTCTGGCCCTTGACCACGGGCATGGCCAGGACATTCTCCAGAAAGTCGGCGTAGATGTTCAGCATCTGCTGGGTCTCTTCCCGGGCTTCCTCGGCGGTGGCGTGCATGGTGTGGCCCTCCTGCCACAGGAATTCCCGGTGGCGCAGGAAGGGGCGGGAGGTCTTCTCCCACCGCAGCACCGAACACCACTGGTTGTACAGCTTGGGCAGATCCCGGTGAGACTGGATGATGTTTTTATAGTGCTCGCAGAAGAGGGTCTCCGAGGTGGGGCGGATGCAGTAGCGCTCCTCCAGGGGCTCGCTGCCCCCATAGGTCACCCAGGCGCACTCGGGGGCGAAGCCCTCCACATGGTCCTTCTCCTTCTGCAGGAGGGACT
>DXEA01000092.1 GCA_019115225.1 Candidatus Evtepia faecigallinarum | reverse complement strand
GCCAGACGACGGCCGGGGTTCAGCAGCTCCAGGCCAACGTTTCTGGCCTTGCCGTCCTTGGTTTCAATAAAGACCCACAGGTCCTTGCTCTTTGCTTCATAGCTTGTCTGTAACATAGTTCTTCGTCCTCCCCTCTATTAGATAATGCCCTTGTCCTTGAGCAGGTCGTACAGCTTCTTTGCGGACTCTTCAGGAGTCTCTTCCTTGATCTTCAGGCCGCCTTCCTTACGAGGAGGAGTGAAGCTCTTCTTGACCTTGGTGGGAGAACCCTTCAGGCCGGATCTCTCAACATCCAGGCCGCAGTCGGCAGCGTTGAGAACGGGGATCTTGGCCTTGTTGGCAGCCATCTTGGACTTGATGGTGGGGAAGCGGGGCTCATAGTCGGGCTTGGTAACGGTGACAGCGCAGGGGCAAGCCATCTCGAGGATCTCAAAGCCCTCTTCCAGCTCCTTCTTCACGCGCACGCCGGTGCCGTCCTCGGTGGGCCAAACTTCCCAAGCATAAGTAACCTGGGGAATGTCCAGATCCTCAGCAACCTGGGGGCCGACCTGAGCGGTATCGCCGTCGATGGCCTGCTTACCGAACATGAGCATGTCGAACTTGATGCCCTCCAGCTCCTCGATCTTCTCCTTGGCCTTGGACAGGATGTAGCCGGTGGCCAGGGTGTCGGAGCCGCCGCAGGCGCGGTCGGAGACCAGATAAGCCTTGTCGCCGCCCACAGACAGGCACTCCTTCAGAGCGGCCAGAGCCTGCTCGGGGCCCATGGACAGCACGACGATCTTGGTGTCCTTGTACTTGTCCTTGATACGGGCAGCAGCTTCGAGTGCATAGGCATCGAAGGGGCTGACGATGGCGGGAACGCCCTCACGCATCAGGGTGTTGGTCTCGGGATCAATTTTGATGATGGTCGTGTCCGGCACTTGTTTAATGCAAACAAGTATGTTCATTTCTGATTTCCCCCTATTTTTGATTTGTTTTATTTTGGCCGCGCCGTCCCTCCCCTGCCGGAGCAGGCGGGGCTGCGAGGCCATAAACGCCGACCCGAAGTTCCCTTCGGTGGCAGACGTTTCTCGGAGAATGTGCGCCAAATCGGCGCCCTCTCCTTCACATTACGGTGTGTATTATAGCAAAGGATCTTTCAAATTACAAGCAGGGAAAGTGTACCATGGGAAAAAAAATTCTCCTTGTTCTTCCCCGAATTTAGTCGTTTCGACCAAACAGGGGCGGTTAGCATCCCTTTACCTCCCCTCCCCTGTCCGGTCGTCCCGTTTTCGCGCGTTTTTTCCCTTATTCGCCAAAGAATTTGTCGTGGATGGCCTGCACCGCCAGGTTGCCGTCGGCCTCGTCCAGCAGCACGGAGACCTTGATCTCACTGGTGGAGATCATGCGGATGTTGATGTCCGCGTCATACAGGGCCCCGAACATCTTGGCGGCCACGCCGGCGTTGTCCACCATGCCCGCCCCAACGATGGATACCTTCACCACGCTCTTGTCCACGTCGATGTGGTCAAAGGCCAGGCTGCTCTGGTGCTCCTGGAGCAGGGCCAGGGCCTGGTCCACGTCGCTGCGGCGGACGGTGAAGCTGATGTCCTGGGTCTCGTTGCGGCCAATGGACTGCAGGATGATGTCCACGTTGATGTTCTGCTGGCCCAGCAGTGAGAACACCTTATAGGCAATGCCGGGCTTATCCTCCACCCCCACCAGGGCCAGGCGGGCCACGTTCTTATCCTTGGCAACGCCGCTGATCTGGGTCTTTTCCATCTGTTTGGCAACCTCCTTCACTTTCGTGCCCGGCTTCTTTTCAAAGCTGGACAGCACTTCCAAATTCACCTGATACTTCTTGGCCAGTTCCACCGAACGGTTGTGGAGCACCTGGGCCCCCAGGCTGGCCAGCTCCAGCATTTCATCAAAGGTGATCTCGTCGAGCTTCTTGGCCCCCTTGACGTACCGGGGATCGGCGGTGTAGATGCCGTCCACGTCGGTGTAGATCTGGCACAGGTCGGCCTTCAGGGCCGCCGCCAGGGCCACTGCCGAGGTGTCAGAGCCCCCCCGGCCCAGGGTGGTCACATCGCCGTACTTGTTGATGCCCTGGAAGCCTGTGACGATGACGATGGAGTGGCTGCGGTCCAGCTCCGACTGGACCCGCTCCACGTTGATCTTCTTGATGCGTGCGCTGCTGTAGCTGCTGTTGGTCTGCACGCCGGCCTGCCAGCCGGTCAGGGAGACCACCGGCAGACCCAGGGCCTCAATGGCCATGGCGCACAGGGAGCAGGAGATCTGCTCGCCGGTGGACAGGAGCATATCCATCTCCCGCCGGGAAGCGTTGGGGTTGATCTCCCGGGCCTTCTCGATGAGCTCGTCGGTGGTGTCCCCCTGGGCGGAGAGCACCGCCACCACCCGGTTGCCCTGGCGGTAAGTATCCGCAATGATCTGCGCCACGTTGCGGATGCGCTCGGCGTTGGCCACGGAGGTCCCGCCGAATTTCTGTACAATCAGTCCCATCTCACATACCTCCTGTCACCCGGCGGGCTCCGACCCGCCGGGGGGAACGAGATTGTTTTCACTAAATTGCAGGTGCCTGTGCTTCCTATCTTATGTCTCAGGCAGGAAAAGGGTCAGTCCAGCACCCGGATGACCGCCAGGACCTCCCGGCCGGCCAGCTTTGCCTCCAGCTGGGGCCGGGTCATGGCGGGGGTGAGCCAGCCGCTCTCTCCCGGCTGGGCCTGGGGGATGGTCAGCCGCTCCCCTTCCAGCTCTCCCTTGGCCAGGCGGACGTACCACTGGCTGTCCAGCTCGTCCAGGGAGGCGATGCACTCGGGCCGGTTGGGGGCCCAGGGGCGGTAGCTGGCCCGCTCCAGCTGGCGGGCGGCGGCGATGACGTCGGCCACCACGGCGCTGGCGGTGGGGAGCTTGCCCGCCCCCCGACCGTAGAACATCACATCGCCGGTGGCGTTGCCCTTGACGGTGATGGCGTTGAACACGTCCTCCACCCCGGCCAGGGGGTCCTGGAGGCTGACGAAGTGGGGCTCCACATAGGCGCACACCTTCCCGTCCGGCTGGGCGATGGCCCGGCCCAGGAGCTTGATGCGCCGGTCACAGGCGGCGGCGTAGGCCTCGTCGGCCAGGGTGATCCGGGTGATGCCCCGGGTGGGGACCTGGTCGGGCCGCAGGTGCCAGCCGAAGGCGATGGAGGAGAGGATGCACAGCTTGCGGCAGGTGTCCTGGCCCTCCACGTCGGCGGTGGGGTCCTGCTCAGCATAGCCGTTGGCCTGGGCCCCCTTCAGGGCCTGGTCAAAGGGGATGCCGTCCTGGACCATGCGGGTGAAGATGTAGTTGGCGGTACCGTTGAGGATGCCGCAGATCTCTAAAATCTCATTGGCGGCCATGCAGTCGCTCAGGGGCCGCAGGATGGGGATGCCCCCGCCTACGCTGGCCTCGAAGAGGTAGACCGCCCCGTGCTCCGCTGCCAGCTGGAGCAGCCGGGGGCCGTGGGTGGCCACCAGCTCCTTGTTGGAGGTGACCACGCTCTTGCCCGCCTTCAGGGCCCGCTCGGTGAAGTCCAGGGCGGCGCCCACGCCGCCGATGGTCTCGATGACCACCCCCACCTCGGGGTCCTGCTCGATGACCGAGAAGTCCTGGACGAAGCAGGAGGCAAAGGGGCTGTCGGGAAACTGGCGGACATCCAAGATATATTTCAGTGCGATGAGCTCATCGGCCTTCTTTCGCACCCCATCGCCCTGGCCGGTGAGGACCTCCGCTACGCCGGAGCCCACCACGCCAAAGCCTAAAATTGCTGCATTTACCATCGTTGCATCCATCCTTTAGTTCAATTCATTCCAATTCGCTCCTCCGGGGACGGGAGGGCCTCAGCCGGCCAGGATCTCCCCCCGCAGCACCCCGTCTGCCCCGTCCAGGCGGGCCAGCAGCTCCTGCAGGGTCCCCTGCAGGCCCGAGGTCTCGGCATTGACCGTCACCACGGCACAGCCGTTGATGGGCAGGCCCTGGTTGATGGTCAGGATATTGGCCCCCGAGGCGGCGAAGAGGTTGAGCACATGGGACAAGATCCCCGGCTCGTCCTTGAGCATGAGCTGGAAGGTGACGATCCGCCCGTGGAGCATATCCTGAAAGGGCCGGACCGCATCCTTATATTTATAAAATGCACTGCGGCTGATGCCCGCCAGCTGGACCGCCTGGTTGACGGTGTCGGCTTCCCCGGTGTCCAGCAGGCACCGGGCCTGGACCACCTTGCGAAAGATCTCCGGCAGGGCCTCTGCCTCTACAATATAATAATTGGGCGTTTTTGCCATGGTTCGCCTCCGTTCCTGTGCCATGTTCGTTGGTGCGAGGGTTATTCTATCACATCTGTCCTCCCATGGCAACCCAAAGTGCTTGTCTGAACGACAGTTTTTCCCCCTCTTTTTTTCCGGTTTCGGTCATAACACGCAAAAACTCCCGGCGGCTGTCAGAGGGGACTTTCCTTTTTCCGTCTTCTACAGTATAATGAAAACCATGTAAAATCCCCATAAAACCTTCTGGAGGTGTTCCCTCCATCGGGCCCCCTGTTTCCCCGGCGGGCGGGGCCTTGCAGTCAGACCATCAGGAGGAAAACGCATGTTTAACCTGTTTCCACAGCAAGACGAAACCCGGTTTACCTGGGACTGGGTCGGTGACGTGGACCGCGGCAGGCAGAACCTGGGTGAGCAGATGCCCGTCTTTGTCTACCGCCTGTTTCAGTTCACCATCAAGGACGAGCTGACCAAACGCTGCGGCAGCCAGGCCGCCGCAGAGATCCTCCGCAAGGCGGGAGAGCTGGCGGGGAAGGAGTTTGCCGCCCATCTGCTGGACCTCTCCCTGCCCTTCAACCAGTTTGTGGCCCACTGGCAGACCGTGCTGGAAGAGTGCAGGATCGGGATCCTGCGCCTGGAGCACTTCGACCCGGCCACCGGCGATGCCACCCTCACCCTGCGGGAGGACCTGGACTGCTCCGGCCTGCCCGTCACCGGCCAGACCGTGTGCAGCTACGGCGAGGGCTTTCTGGCAGGGGTGCTGAAGGGGTATACCAAGCAAGACTATGTGGTGGACTGCTGGGCCACCGGCTCCCGGGTGTGCCGCTTTGAATCCAGGATAAAGGACCGGACCGGCCATGAACATGAATCATAAGGAAGAGATCGACCTGCTGGTGGAGCAGCTGCGCACCATCCTGCTCAACAAGCCCCTGCCCAAGCAGCCCCGGGTCCATTCGGAGGAGCTGGACACCCTGCAGGAGGCCATCTTCTACCTGGCCGACTGCCTGGCAGAGGCCGACACCTTCCTGCGCCACCTGCAGGCCGGCGCCCTGGACGCCACGCCCCCCGGCCGGCACAACTTTCTGGCCGCCAACCTCAAGGAGCTCCACGCCGCCCTGCGCCACCTGACCTGGCAGGCCAACCAGGTGGCCAATGGCGACTACAGCCAGAGCGTCCACTTTTTGGGGGATTTCTCCACCTCCTTCAACCAGATGATCCGCCAGCTGGCCGAGCGGGAGTCCCAGCTGAAGGTCCAGTCCCAGATGCTCTCCCAGTCGGTGGAGCTGATGAAGTCCGTCATGGACGGGCTGACCGACTGGGTGATCGTCATCGACCAAAAGACCGGCCGGATCATCTATGCCAACCAGAGCGCCCGGCAGTTCTATGCCGAGCCCTCCCCTGCCCAGCAGGCCTGCCAGAGCCACCAGGACTTTTGGGAGCTCATCCGCAGCTGCGGCCAGGAGGTCCGGGAAAACCGGGTCTTTGAGTACCACTGCTGCCAGAGTGCCAAGACCTTCCACATCCACTCCTACCAGATCCCCTGGAGCGAGGGCATGGCCTGCGCCCACATCATCTCCGATGTGACCAGCCAGCGGGCCTATCAGGAGCAGATGGAAGGGCTGGCCTATGTGGACGAGCTGACGGGGCTGTATAACCGGCGCTTTTTCCTGGAAAACCTGGACCGGCTGCTGGAGGAGGGCACCCCCTTCACCCTCTGCATGATCGACCTGGACGGGCTGAAGCATGCCAACGACAGCTTCGGCCACCGGGCGGGCGATGACTACCTGCGCACCGTGGCCCAGCTGCTTATGCACAACAGCCGGGCCACCGACCTGCTGTGCCGGATCGGCGGGGATGAGTTTGCCATCCTCTTCCCCCACTGCACGGCCCAGGTCATCCTGGCCAAGCTGGACCGGGTGGACCAGGCCCTGGCCGGCCAGGAGCAGCCCTTCCCCATGGCCATCAGCTACGGGGTGGTCTCCGTGGGCAGCCAGGAGCACCGGCCGGCCCAGGAGATCCTCTCCCAGGCCGACGGCCAGATGTATGTGATGAAAAACATGAAAAAGGCCGCCCGGCAGCCCACCGCCGGGGTGGCCATGACCTTTGTCTGGTCCCAGGAGCTGGAGACGGGCAACCTGTAGATCGACGCTGAGCACCGGCAGCTCATCCAGGCCACCAACCACCTGCTGCAGGCCTGCGCCGCCGGCAAGGGCCGGCAGGAGCTGCGGGCCACGGTGGATTTTCTGCGCCAGTACACCCTCACCCACTTTCTCCATGAGGAGGCCCTGCAGGTGGACTGCGGCTATCCCGACTATCCCCGCCACAAGCAGCTGCACGAGGCCTTTCTGAAAACCGTGGAGGATCTCTCCCACCGCCTGTACACCCAGGGGCCCACCACGGAGCTGGCATCCGAGATCAGCATACAGCTGGCCGGCTGGCTGCTCCACCACATCAAAACCGAGGACGTCAAGGTGACCAGACACAGCCAGCACCTGACCTGCTGAGCAGAGGGCAGCCCCTTGGGGGCTGCCTTTTTTCCTTCGGGACAGAAAGAGGGCCCTGCCAACTCTGGCAGGGCCCTCTGGGCATCCGGGGAAGGGGATCAGGCCGGGGGCCGGAGCTCCCAGCGCCGCCGGCGGCCGGTGGCCTCGCCGCCCCCCTCCGCCGGAGGCTGGGCGGGATCGGTGGTGCCGCCGCCGGTGCCCGGGTCGGTAGTACCGCCGCCGGTGCCCGGGTCGGTGGTGCCGCCGCCGGTACCGGGATCGGTGGCCTCACCGCCGGTGCCGGGATCGGTGGTCTCGCCGCCGGTCTCTGTGTCGGTGGTGCCGCCGCCGGTGGTGGGCTGCTGGACCCGGTGATAGGTGCACACGCCCGTGGGCACATCGTCAATGTAGAAGGTGCCCGTGATCAGGTGGCCGCTGCAGGCCGCGCTGGGCAGCATGCCGCTGACCGAGCAGTAGGTGACCGTCTTGAGGTTGGAGGCATCGGGCTGGTCGAAGTCCTTATAGGGCAGGCCCTTGTGGACCTCGGACATCACCTGCTGCCACAGGACCACCGAGGGGTTGCTCAAACCGCTGGACAGCCGCTCCTGCTGGTCATAGCCCGTCCACACCGCCGCGGTGTAGTAGGGGGTGTAGCCCACGAACCACAGGTCCTTGCGGGAGGTGGTGGTGCCGGTCTTGCCGGCGATCTCCTGGCCGGCGAAGTTGGCCTTGGTGCCGGTGGCGCCGCTGCCGCCGGTGACCACGTTCTTGAGCATGTCGGTCATATAGAAGGTGGTGCGCTCAGAGAGGGTATCGGTCTCCGGCTGGGACTCGTTGCGCAGGAGGATCTCGTCGTTGTTGTCCACCACCAGGGTATAGGTCTTGGGCTCGATATAGGTGCCCTGACGGGGGAAGACCGAGTAGGCTGCCGCCATCTCGTAGGTGCTCACGCCCTTGGTCAGGCCGCCCAGGGCCAGCTGGGCCAGACCGATGTCGGAATAGGTCATGTTGCCCTTGGTCCAGGAGCGGACCAGTTCGATGTGGAACTTATCCTGCATGAAGTTGAAGCTGGTCTCCGGCCCCACCATCTCCAGGACCTTCACGGCCACGGTGTTGATGGACTCCTGGACTGCCTGGGCAACGGTCACGTTGCCCTTGTACACGCCGGAAGCGTTCACAGGCCAGTCTCTGCCGTCGATCTGGCCCCAGGGGCTGTCCTCCACCATGGTGGTGGGCAGGACCTTGCCCAGCTCGATGGCCGGGGCGTACACCGCCAGGGGCTTGATGGACGAGCCGGGGGGCCGCTTGCTGCTGGTGGCCCGGTTCAGGCTGCGGCTGGCGGTCTTTTCCCCCAGGCCGCCGGCCATGGCCACCACTTCCCCGCTCTCGTTGTCGATGATGGTGATGGCCGACTGCAGGCGCTGGCCGCTGGCCGAGGTCACGTTCATGGTGTCGTTGTTGGCATAGACCTTGTCCACTGCCGCCTGGACCTGGGGGTTCATGCAGGAGTAGATCTCCAGGCCGCCGGAGAAAACCTTGTCCTTGGCGTACTGCTCGGACCAGTTATAGGTCTCCATGAGGTCGTTGATGACATCGTCGATGACCTGGTCCTCATACCAGGAATAGACGGTGCTGGTGGTCTGGGCCGCGTCGCCGCTGGCGCCCTTTTCGTTGAACTGGAGCTCCTCGGCCACGGCCTGGTCATACTCCTCCTGGGTGATGTAGCCCTGCTCGAGCATGGCGAAGAGGATGGTCTCCTGCCGCTCCTTGTTGAAATCCTCTGCGGTCTTGACCTCGCCGGTCTCCGGGTCGGTGACCTCCAGGGTGCCCAGGGGGTCATACTTGGAGGGGTTGTTGGTGATGCCGATGAGGCTGGCACATTCGGCCAGGGAGAGCTCGGAGACGTGTTTGCCGAAATAGGTGTAGGAGGCGGTGTAGACCCCGTTGCACCCCTCACCCAGGTAGATGTAGTTGAGATAGGCCTCCAGGATGTCGTCCTTGGAGTAGTTCTTTTCAAACTCCAGGGCCCGGAAGATCTCCATGATCTTCCGCTTGACGGTGACCTCGTCGTCGCTGGTCATGTTCTTGATCAGCTGCTGGGTGAGGGTGGACCCGCCCTGGATGTCCTGGCCGGTGAACATGAGGCTGATGGCCTTGGCCGTGCGCACCCAGTCCACGCCGTTGTGGCTGTAGAAGCGCTTGTCTTCAATGGCCACGGCGGCATTTTGCAGATCCTTGGGGATCTCGTCCAAACCCACCCAAACGCGGTTCTCTTCGCCGTAAAGGCTGCGGGTGGTCTCGTAGTTGCCGGTCTCCGGATTTTTGGAGAGGATGGTACTGGTCAGGTTGGGGTTATATTCGGTCATTTCCAGGCTGGCGTTGGGGATGATCACGTTTTTGATGTATACCGCCGCCATGCACAGCAGCATCAGGCCCGTGATGAGGATGACCAGGATGATGGTCATGACAACCTTGAAAGCCTTGCCATGTTTCTTGCGCTTTTGCTTGGCGCTCTTCCCGCTGCGGCCCCGGGTATCTCGGGTGGGGCGGGGGGCCCGGGGATCTCTGGGGTCCCGCGGGTCCCGGGAGGAGCGCATGTCTCGATTGTAGTCCAAATTGACACCTCCGCGTATCATTACCGAAATCGTAGGAACTGCGGGCCCGCCGGGGCGGGATGCCGGCCGGCAGGTCCGTTCTGTCAAAGGGCATAACCGCGCTTATTCTATGTATTATACCACAGGATTCCCATTTGTCCATCCGTCCCGCATAAGGTTTTTGGGGGAAAGTTCACCGAAAAACTTTTCTGCCCTTTCCTCTTGCTTTTTTCATTTTCACAGGGTACAATGTGTGCAGACAAACAAAGGAGACTCCCCGTATGAGTGAAGAATACAGCGCCAACTTTATCACCGTCACCGACGATGACGGCAACGAATTTGAGCTGGAGCACCTGGACACCTTAGAGTACAACGGCCAGACCTACCTGGCCTTCTTCCCCGCCGTGCAGGAGGGGGAAGAGGAGAAGGAGGAGGAACTGGGCCTGGTCATCCTCAAGGCCATTGAGGAAAACGGCGAGGAGATCCTCTCCACCCTGGACAGCGACGAGGAAATCGACGCCGTGTACAACGAATTCATGAAAGAGCTCTTCGCCGACGACGAAGAGGAATGATTTGCCCAAACACCGATGATGCAGAAAGATTGCCCTGCTCGGTGCGTGGAAATGGACCCTTTTAAACCCACATTTTTTAAACGGGACGCTCACTCGCTGTGTGGTTCGCAGGCCTCCCAGCCCTCGGGCCGGAAGTTGGAAGTGATGAAGCACAGCGGAGGCAACCCACCTGCCATTTCGTGCAGGTTTTAATTGGGTCCCCACGGCCAGAGCGGGGCTTTCTGTCTCTCTCCTCCGTTGGGGCCCCGGGGCCGAAGGGGCCCGGCACAACACAAGATATGGGCCTGCTCCCCTGCCCTGCCGCCTTCCTCTGCCCAGGTCCCTGCGGGACCGGGACAGGGGCTTTTTTGTTGCTTTTTCACGTTTCCCCCGGTTCTTTTCGGCAAAACGACAAAAGATGACCCCCTTTTTTCCGGGTTCCATTTGTTTCTTTTTGTCAAGTGTGCATTGTGCCTAAAAATGAACTTTTATTCTTGTTGCATATTTTCAGCTGGTAATAACTTGTCAGGTCCCTTTATCAATGGTATACTAAAGCTGCAGAGCGGCAGACCATGTTTTGTGGTCAAACCGTATAAAACTTTTGAGTATTTGGAAAGGATGCGATTCCCTATGATCAAAGATTTTGGTTTCATCATCCCTCAGAACTGCCAGTTCGGCATGGGCGCCCTGAAGAAGCTGCCTGACTTCCTGAAGTCCGCTGGTTCCGACAACGTGATGCTGATCTCCGACCGTGGCCTGGAAGCCATCGGCGTCGTGGAGAAGGTCCGCAACATCATCAAGGACGCTGGCCTGAAGTACAGCGAGTATCTGGATGTTATCCCCAACCCCACCACCACCATCGTGGACGAGTGTGCCGCTCAGTACAAGGCTGCCGGCTGCACCGCCATGATCGCTCTGGGCGGCGGCTCCCCCATGGACGTTGCCAAGGCTGTGGGCGTTGTTGCTAAGTTCGGCGGCACCATCGGCGACTACGAAGGCGTGGGCAAGGTTCCCGGCCCCATCGACACCCTGATCGCCGTGCCCACCACCGCCGGCACCGGCTCCGAGGTTACCGTGGCTGCCGTTATCACCGACGAGGCCCGCAACTACAAGCTGTCCGTCCTCGGCCCCGAGATCTCCCCCACCTATGCTGTGCTGGATCCCGAGCTGATCATGACCGCTCCCGCTTCCGTGGCTGCTGCCTGCGGCGTTGACGCCCTCATCCACGCCATGGAGTCCTACATCAACACCGATGCCAACCCCTTCGCCATGGCTATGGGCGAGAAGGCTATGGAACTCATCGGCGCCAACATCCGTAAGTTCGTGGCTCGCCGCAACGACGCCGACGCCGCCTGCGCCATGATGCTCGGCTCCACCTTCGCCGGCATCGCTTTCGCCAACAACCGTCTGGGTGACATCCACGCCATGTCTCACCCCGTGTCCGCCTTCTTCCACGTGGCTCACGGTGTGGCCAATGCCGTGCTGATGCCCACCATCTTCGAGTTCAACGCTCTGGCTGCTGACGAGCGCTATGCCACCATCTATCAGTACATCACCGGCAAGGAAGCCGGCCCCGACTTCGTGCCTCAGATGCTGTGCGACGCTCTGCGTGAGCTGAACGCTGACCTGGGCATCCCCGCTTGCCTGGCCGACGTGGGCGTGACCGAGGACAAGATCCCTCAGATGGCTATCGACGCCATGAAGAGCGGCAACGTCACCGTCAACCCCAGAATCACCACCGTCAAGGACGTGGAGGCTCTGTATCACAAGGCTATGTACAAGTAATCCTTTCTGAGGATCACCATAGAAAAGAGACCGGCTCAGGCCGGTCTCTTTTTTTCCCTTCGCACACCGCCCGTGGGCATTTTCGACAAGGGAAGAAAGGGTTTTTCTCCCTCAGGCAGGCTTTAACTTTCGGGAAAACATGGTATAATAGGAAGGAAATCTTTTTTGTTCTATTATCCTGCGGGGAGGATGCCCCCTCCCCACGCCTGAGGAGGCTTTCTTTTATGGACCCCAACACCCAACAGCAGCTCAATGACCTTCTTCGGGCCAACAGCATGACCCCTGACACCCTCCACGGGCCCACCCTGGCGCAGATGTTTCTCTCCCAGATGCGCATTTCCCTCTACGGGGGACAGGCGTCCATCCCCATGCTGCCCACCTTTCTCAAGCCCTTCGGCACTCTGGCCGAGGACAAGCCGGTGGCGGTGGCCCTGGTGGACGACCGGCAGGTTCAGGTCTGCCTGGTTGCCTTTGCCGGCGGACAGGCCCAGGTCACCGCAGAGAACCGGTTCCCCGTGCCCGGCCGGGAATACCCCGCCCCCTGGAAGGATGTGCTCTATGCCGTGGCCGAGCTCAGCCAGCCCCTGCTGGCCCAGGCGGCGGCCTTCGCCCTGTGCCTGCCCTTCCCCGTGGACTTTGACGGGAAGGGAGACGGGGTGATCCGCCGCTTCCCCGGCTCCATGACCGTCAGCGACTTCGCCGGCCAGCCGGTGCTGGCCGCCCTGAAAGCCGAGTTCGACAGCCGGGGGGTGACCTGTCCCCCCATGGTGCTGGTGCCCTGGGCGGACGCCGTTTTGCTGGCCGCCGGGGTGCAGCAGCCCGGCCAGGGCCGTTACCTGGGCCTGCACTGGGACAGCACCCTGGATGTGGGCTTCGTGGCCCCCGGCAGCATCGTGCTGCGCTGGCCGGGGATTCCCGGGGATCTGACCCTCTTTGCCGGGGGCTTTTCCCAGGCCCAGTGCGTGCCCTTCGGCCTGGTGGACTACAGCAAGGACCGGGACTGCTACGGCCCCGGCCTGGACCTGTATGAGAAGATGGCCTCCACGGACTACCTGGGAGAGATCTACCGGCTGGTGATGATCAAGGCCGCCGAGCGCAAGCTCCTCTCCTTTGGGTGCAGCCGGGACGTGCTGTCCATGACCTATCTGGACCTGCCCACCCTGGTGGACTTTTTGGCCGATCCGGTCAAGGGGGGCACCCTGGCCCACTTCTGCCGGGAGCCCGAGGACCGGGAGGTGGGGGTGGCCGTGGGCCAGGCCGTGCTGGACCGGGCCGCCCGGCTGGTGTGCGCCAACCTGGCCGCCGTGTTGGCCTTCATCGGGGGCGGCCGGGACCCCAAGGCACCGGTGTGCATCGGCCTGGAGGGACGCGCCTTCCAGGCGCCTCCCCTGCTGGCCGCCTTCCAGGCCCAGGCCGAGACCTTCCTGAAAAAAGAGCTGGGCCTGCATGTGACCTTCTGCCAGGGGGAGCAGATGGCCGCCCCCGGGGCTGCTGCCGGCGCCCTGTATTCCCTCTGATCTGTCCCCGCCCTTCCCCCCGGCCCCGGGCCGGCGGGAGGACCCCAGCGGCGAAGGTCCGCCGCCCCGTTCCTTCCACCACCTTGCGCCACCGAGAAAGGGGAGCTTATGAACAAAAAGATCCTATTGGTCGTCCTGATCCTTCTGGTCCTGTGCGCCGTCCTGGTCTTTCTGGGCCTGCGGCAGGACACCGTGCCCGCCGGCAGCGACGGCGGCGAAGAGGTCCAGAGCGTGCAGCAGCAGGAGGAGATCCCAGAGCCCATCACCGCCACCCTGGCGGTGTGCGGAGACATCATGAGCCACTCCCCCCAGACCAACGACGCCTACGACGCCGCCACCGACACCTACAGCTACCTGCCCTGCTTCCAGTACGTCAAGCCCTGGATCGAGGGCGCCGACTATGCCGTGGCCAACTTCGAGACCACCCTCAACGGCCCCCCCTATTCCGGTTATCCCCAGTTCTGTGCCCCCGACGCCCTGGCCTATGACATCAAGACCATCGGCTTTGACCTGGTAACCACCGCCAACAACCACGCCATGGACAAGGGGTTTAACGGGGTGGTACGCACCCTGGACACCCTGGACCAGGCCGGCCTGGCCCATGTGGGGGGCTACCGCACCCAGGAGGAGTATGACCAGAGCAAAGGGGTGGTCCTGGCCGACGTGGGCGGGATCTCCGTGGCCTTCCTGGGCTATACTTACGGCACCAACGGCATCCCCATCGCCGCCGAGAACGACTTCTGCCTCAACCGCTTCAACACCGACTACATGGACACCTGCTCCACCATGGACCAGGAAAAGCTGAAAGCCGAGCTGGACTATGCCCAGAGTCTGGAGCCCGATCTCATCGCCGTGATGATCCACTGGGGCATTGAGTACCAGACCACCCAGAACGAGTACCAGACCCAGGTGGCCGACTTCCTCATCGCCAACGGGGCCGACCTCATCCTGGGCAGCCACTCCCATGTACCGCAGCCCATGGAGACCCGGACGGTGACCCTGGAGGACGGGTCTCCCCGGTCGGCCTTCGTGTCCTACTCCCTGGGCAACTTCGTCTCCAACCAGAGCCCGGCCACGGTGAGCGTGAACTACACCGACACCACCGCCGTGCTCAACCTGGAGCTCACCAAGGATTTCGCCACCGGCCAGACCACCGTCACCAACGTCAGCTACGTCCCCCTGCTGGTCCTCAACCGGGGCACCGGCGTCCAGGACCAGTACCTCATCCTGGACGTGAACGCCGGTATGGCCAGCCACGACGCCGGGGATACCTCCGTGGTCACCGACGCTGTCTACGCCAAGCTCCAGTATGCCCTGGAGGGCTGCCACAATATCCTGGGGGCCGAGTATGATACCGCCGGTTCCCCGCCCACGGAAGCCGCCGCCTGACACAAGCCAAAAAAGTCCGTTGCAAAAGCAACGGACTTTTTTTATAATAGTCTGCATATCCTATTCTTGATGCAAAGGAGGGTGCCGCCATGGTCCCCCACGATCCCATCGGCCACTGTCCCCTCTTCCAGGGCCTGGAGGGGGAGGACCGCGCTTACGCCCTGGCCTATTTTCAGGCGGCGGAGAAGTCCTATGACAAGGGGGCCTTTCTCCACCACGTCTCCTTTCCCCTGCCCCGCTTCGGCCTGGTGCTGGCCGGGACGGTGGAGGTGTCCATGGACGACATGGACGGCCGCCATCTCATCATGAACCGGGTGGAGCCGGGAGAGCTCTTCGGGGAGGCCTATTGCTTTCTGGGCATCGACGCCCCCATTGCCATCCAGGCCATCGTCCCCGCCCGCATCCTGTGGCTCAGCCCCGGCCGGGTCAAGGCCCCCCAGTCCTCCGGCCATCCCCTGGACCAGGCCCTGGCCAACCGCTTCACCGCCGCCCTGGCCGCCCGGAGCCTGGCCATGAACCGGCGGGTGCAGATCCTCTCCCGCAGCACCCTGCGGGCCAAGATCATCACCTTCCTCTCCCACTACGCCGCCGACCAGGGGGATACCTTCACCATCCCCTTTGACCGGGCGGGGATGGCGGGCTTTCTGGGGGCGGACCGGTCCGCCCTGTCCCGGGAGCTGTCCAAGCTCCGCCGGGAGGGGGTGCTGGACTATCGCCGCAACCGGTTCACCATCCTCCGCCGGCCCCTCAGTCTGCCCGCTGACACAGGGCCGTGAAGTAGCGGTGGTAGGGCATGAGGCTCTCAAAGGCCTCACACACCTCCCCCACCAGGGCGGGGCTGTAGAGGAGGTCGTCCACCGGGCGGGTGCAGGTTAAGTCGATCCCCTTGCGGTTGTACCACTGGTCCAGGGGCGGGGCGGGGTTGCCCTTGGGGCGCTTGTACTCCTCGGCGTCCAGGCGGAAGCGGTCCTGTTTTTCAAAGGCCCGGGCCAG
The DNA here is from genome assembly GCA_019115225.1 of Candidatus Evtepia faecigallinarum. Taxonomy (GTDB): domain Bacteria; phylum Bacillota; class Clostridia; order Oscillospirales; family Oscillospiraceae; genus Evtepia; species Evtepia faecigallinarum. The sequence goes on along the minus strand of DXEA01000092.1, from coordinate 754 downwards.
CCGGAGCATCTCCCCCGGGTCCTGGTCCACCTGACGGCGGAAGCGGGCCATCACCGCGGGCTTTGCCGGGTAGAGGCCCATGCCGTAGGCGTAGCCGGTGGGGTAGATCTCAAACCACAGCACCGGCAGGGACCACCGGTCCTCCGCCGCCACGGCCAGGGAGAACCACAGGTGACTTTTATAAGGGCCCCGGCCGTGGAGCCGGCGGGCGTCCCGATAGATCCGGCTGACCTTCATCATCAGGGGGAGCTCCTGGTGGCGGGGGGCAAAGGTGTCATAGACCTCCTGGGCCAGCTGGCGCATGGGGGTCTGGACGTAGTCCAGAAACTCCTGCTTGTGGGCCTGAAACCAGTCCCGCTGGTTGTTCAGGCGGATGCCCCAGAGAAATTCATTGGTCTGTTGACAAAAGCCTGCAAACATACGCATCGTCCTTCCCGGCAACAAAAAGTGGCCCCGTACGCATAAAAACGCCCACCGGGGCCATGGTATCCCTGTCCCCCACGGGGCCGGCGGGCGGCCGGCGTGGGGGCGCTGGATGTGATTTAACGGTTTTTGGAAATCCCTTTTTCTTCCATATCCCGTATTTTTTCTGTTTTTTTGGGTTTTATTGCCATCTAAAATTGGTTTATTTATGGTAACATATCCTCTTTTGTTTTGCAATCGAAAGAATTATTTTCAGAACCATCGGTTGTTTTTTTATTTATGTAACTACTTTTGTAAAAATCTCTTGCAAAATAGAAAATAAAGTTCTATA
>DXEA01000091.1 GCA_019115225.1 Candidatus Evtepia faecigallinarum | reverse complement strand
GACTTCTCGTTTGGTGACCTTCCGTCTTTTGCCGTATTCCAAGTCTGTAAAGCTGATTTGCTTTTCCATTTCCTTCACCTCTCTTCCCTATTTTACCGCAATCTCTCAAAAAATTAAATCAGTGTTTACCCGAGGGGAAGCCAACGCTTTTACTAACGAAGAAGTCATCAGAAAAGATTTCCTATTCTCCACCGCTCCCCCAAAGGAGGGCGCAAAAAAGCGTCGCAGACTTCCAGCGCCCGCAGGCGCTGGAACCAATTCCAATGAATTTTTTTACCGGCTCCGCCGGGGAAAAAATACTGCTCAGCCGCAAGTGTGCCCGCAGGGCGCGCGCAGTCGGCTGCCATCCCTCAAATTTTGGAGCCCAGCGCAGCGGGTCCAAAATTTCTTAATCCGCAGGGGCCGTGCGCGCAGTCGGCTGCATCCCCCAATTTTTGAAGCCCAGCGAAGCGGGTTCAAAAATTCCTAAGCGTTGCGGGTTCAAAAATTCCTATTTTCGAGGTGTATTATGTTACAGATCAAACGGATGCCTGTGGGCCAAATCGGAACCAACTGCTACCTGTTGGAAGATCCCGACACCAAAACCTGCGCTGTCATCGACCCCGGTGACCAGCCCGACGACATCGACCGGGAGATCCGCAAGGCCGGCCTCTCCCTGTCCATGATCCTCATCACCCACGGCCACTTCGACCACGTCTTAGGGGTCCCCGGCCTGCTGAAAAAATGGCCCGGCACCCCCGTCTACGTCCACGAAAAAGAGGTCAACTGGAAAAACGCCGGGGACCAGTACATGCTCCTGGCCCCCGTGGAGGGCATCCACACCGTCAAGGAGGGCGACACCATCGACTTCGGCGGCGGACAGATCCAGGTCCTCCACACCCCCGGCCACTCCCCCGGCTCCCTGACCTTCCGGGTGGGGGATGTCCTCTTCTGCGGGGACACCCTCTTTGCCGGCTCCTGCGGCCGCACGGACTTCATCGGCGGCAGCTATGGGGAGATCCTCCGCTCCCTCAAGCGCCTGGTGAGCCTGGAGGGGAACCTCCGGGTCTGCCCCGGCCATGAGGGGACCTCCACCCTGGACGTGGAGCGGGTCCACAACCCCTTCGTCCGGGAAGCCCTGCGATGAACCTCTACTTCACCGGCCACGGGGAGAAGTACGCCGTGGAGCAGACCCTGCTCACCCTCTTTCCCCAGGAGCGGCCGGTCTATCCCGACACACCCCCCGGCGGGGACAACGAACTGGAACTCTCCTTCACCCGGGGGGCCGCCTGGGCCACCGCCCGGGCCACTCTCCGCCGGGCCGGCAAGACCTACCACCGCCAGAGCCGGGTGCCGGTGGCGGACCTGTCTGACAGCGACCCCGTCCAGACCACCCGCCTGATCCGCCGGGCCCTCCAGCGGGCCTTTTACCGGGCCGCCGTGGACTGCCTGGGCACCGAGCCCCCCTGGGGGATGCTCTCCGGGGTGCGTCCGGTGAAGCTGCCCACCCGGGCCATGGAGGCCGGGGCCACCCCCCGGCAGGCAGAGAAGATGCTGCGGGAGCTCTATCGGGTCTCCCCCCTGCGCCGGAAGCTGGCCATGGACTGCGCCAGGGCCAGCCTGGCCGTGAAGAGGGACCTGAAACCGGAGGAGGTCTCCCTGTATGTGGGCATCCCCTTCTGTCCCACCCGGTGCGCCTATTGCTCCTTCATCTCCGCCTCGGGCTCGGCCAACAAGCTCATCCCCACCTACCTGGACGCCCTGCTGGAGGAGATCGACGGGGCGGGGGAGGCTTTGCGGAAGGCGGGCAAGACCGTGCGCACCGTCTACATCGGCGGCGGCACCCCCACCACCCTGGCGGCCCCCCAGCTGAAAACCCTGCTGGACCGCCTCCACACCGCCTTTTCTCTCACCCCCGGCACGGAGCTCACCGTGGAGGCCGGCCGGCCCGACACCATTACCCGGGAAAAGCTCCTGGCCCTGAAGGAGGGCGGGGCCAACCGCATCTCCGTCAACCCCCAGACCATGTCCGATGAGGTCCTGGCCGCCATCGGCCGCAGCCACCGGGCAGCGGATATCCGGGCGGCCTACGCCCTGGCCCGGGAGGCAGAGGTGGGGGCCATCAACATGGACCTGATCGCCGGCCTGCCCGCCGACACCCTGGCGGGGTTTCAGCGGACGGTGGAGGAGGTCATCGCCCTGGACCCGGAGAACATCACCGTCCACACCCTGGCCCTGAAACGGGGGGCCCGCCTGCGCCAGGAGGACACCCCCCTGCCCGACGGCACCACCGTTGCCGCCATGCTGGACTTCGCCTGGGCGGCCCTGCGGCAGGCAGGGTATGTGCCCTACTACCTCTACCGGCAAAAGTTCATGTCCGGCTCCTTTGAGAACGTGGGCTGGTGCAAGCCCGGCTGGGCCAGCGAGTATAACATCTGCATGATGGAGGAGCTGCACACCGTCCTCTCCCTGGGGGCCGGCGGGGTGACCAAGTTCATCGGGGAGGGTACCGTCCGCCGCTCAGCCAACCCCAAGTATCCCCAGGAATACCTCCAGAACATCCACCGCATTACGGCGGAAAAGGCCGCCTGGACCTGGTAAAGCAAACAGATCCGCAATATTTTGAAAAAATTTTGACTTTTTGTGACTTTGTGCCTTGACGTGCCTGAAAGGAGGCATTAGAATGTCCTATCAGCTGCAGGAGATCAACCGCCGCATCGACCAGGATGTGAAGGGGTTTTTGGAGGAGTGTGACGCCCAGTATACCGATAAGGTAAGGAAGGCGGCCGACACCATCCTCACAAACCTCCCCCACAGCCCCATCGTCCTGCTCTCCGGCCCCTCCGGGTCGGGCAAGACCACCACCGCCCTGAAAATCGATGAGGAGCTGGAGCGGCGGGGGGTGCGCTCCCATACGATCTCCCTGGACAACTATTTCAAAACCTTAGACCCCAAGACCGCCCCCCGCACCGCCGAGGGCATGGTGGACTTTGAGTCCCCCAAGTGCATGGACATGGACCTGCTCATCAGCCACTTTGGCAAGCTGTCCCAGGGGGAGACCATCGTGGTGCCCAAGTTTGAGTTCGCCCGCCAGATGCGCAACGACCACGCCGGCACCCCCCTGCGGCTGGGCAAGAACGAGATCGCCATTTTCGAGGGCATCCACGCCCTCAACGACGACTGCGCCGGCCGGCATCCTGCCGCCATGTGCTTATATATCTCCGCCCGTTCGGACATCCTGGAAGGGGAGGACCTGCGCTTCAAGGGCACCTGGATGCGCCTGACCCGCCGGGCCGTGCGGGACTACAACTTCCGGGGCACCGACGTGGGGGAGACCCTGGACATGTGGGCCAACGTGCGGCGGGGAGAAAAGCTGTACATCTCCCCCTTCAAGCACCGGGCCAACTACATCTTCGACTCCTCCCTGCCCTATGAGGTGTCGGTGATGAAGAACTACGCCATGCCCCTTTTGGAGGCCGTGCCCCAGGAGAACGTGCGCCGGCGGGAGCTGCTGGACCTCATCCACGGCTTTGAGCACTTCCTGCCCATCGACCCCGCCCTGGTGCCCCCGGCCTCCCTGCTGCGGGAGTTCATCGGCGGCGGCACTTACCACTATAGCTGAATCCCCGGGCCGCGGGGCCCGTTTTTCCCAACAACCCATAACGCTGTCCCATCCGGCAGTGCCAGAAAGGAAGTCTTATCCATGTCTGAAGAATGTACCCATGACTGCAGCACCTGTGGTTCCAGCTGTTCCCATGTGGACGCCAAGGACCTCATCGCACCCCTGAACAAGGAGTCCTCCATCAAGCACGTCTACGCCATCATGTCCGGCAAGGGCGGCGTGGGCAAGAGCTCCACCACCGCCTCCCTGGCCGCCGCCATGGCCAAGCGGGGCTATAAGGTGGGCATCATGGACGCCGACATCACCGGCCCCTCCATCCCCACCGCCTTCGGCGTGCACACCCGCGCCGTGGGCGACGGCGAGAACATCCTGCCCGAGCTCACCCCCGGCGGCATCAAGATCATCTCCCTGAACCTGCTGCTGGAGAACCCCGGCGATCCCGTGGTCTGGCGGGGCAGCCTGCTGGGCAACGTGGTCAAGCAGTTCTGGACCGACGTGCGCTGGGGCGAGCTGGACTATCTGTTCATCGACATGCCCCCCGGAACGGGCGACGTGCCCCTGACCGTCTTCCAGTCCATCCCCGTGGACGGCATTGTGGTGGTCACCTCTCCCCAGGACCTGGTCTCCCTCATCGTCACCAAGGCCGTGCGCATGGCCGACATGATGAGCAAGCCCATCCTGGGTGTGGTGGAGAACTACAGCTATTTCCAGTGCCCCAACTGCGGCGAGAAGCACTATATCTTTGGCAAGAGCAACTTAGAGCAGGTAGCCGGGGAGCAGAACGTGAAGATCCTGGCCCAGATTCCCATGGACCCCGCCATGGCCACTGCCATGGACGAGGGCAGCATGGAGGAGCTGGCACACAACTATCTGGAGCCGGTGGCCGACGCCATCCTGGCCCACGAGAAAGGTTAACCAGACCCACCGCGCCGGCGGGGCGAGCACCACTCGCCCCGCCGGTTCATTTATCAAAGAAGGTAAAACCTTCTTTGATAAAAGGGCTGCACTGCGCTGCGTGCCTCGGTCGTCCGCCTTTGGCGGCCGATTCGACACTTCACTCCGTGAGAAGTATTTTCGGCGACGTACACGCCGCCGCCGAAAATAGATTGCACTTTCTTCGCGGCTGCGGCCGCGAACTCTGCGAGGCTTTATCCCGCAGCCAAATCGGCAGGGTGAACGTTACTCCCGTTTTCCATTCACAGAAAGAGAGGAACCCGATGAAACTCATTTCCTGGAACGTCAACGGCCTGCGGGCCTGTCTGAAGAAAGATTTTATGGCCTCCTTCCAGACCCTGGATGCCGACATCTTCTGCCTGCAGGAGACCAAGCTCCAGCACCACGCCGGCCAGGCCGACGGGCTGGAAGTGCCCGGCTACCACCAGTTCTGGAACAGCGCGGAGAAGAAGGGGTACTCCGGCGTGGCGGTGTTCAGCAAGACTGAGCCGTTGTCCGTAACCTACGGCCTGGGGATCGAGGAGCACGACCACGAGGGCCGGGTGATCACCGCCGAGTTTGACGCCTTCTACCTGGTCTGCTGCTACACCCCCAACTCCCAGGACGGCCTCAAGCGCCTGGACTACCGCATGACCTGGGAGGACGCCTTCCTGGCCCACCTGCAGGCCCTGGACGCCAAGAAGCCCGTGGTGCTGTGCGGGGACCTGAATGTAGCCCACCAGGAGATTGACCTGAAAAACCCCAAGACCAACCGCCGCAACGCCGGCTTCACCGACGAGGAGCGGGAGAAGATGACCCGCCTGCTCTCGTCGGGCTTCACCGACACCTTCCGGGCCAAGTATCCCGACCTGGAGGGGGCCTATTCCTGGTGGAGCTACCGCTTCCACGCCCGGGAGAAAAACGCCGGGTGGCGCATCGACTACTTCATCGTCTCGGACCGGCTGATGCCTCAGGTGACCGAGGCGGCCATCCACAGTGAAATTTTCGGCAGTGACCACTGCCCGGTGGAGTTGGGGTTGGATCTGTGAGGGCCAGCGGAGAGGACGGTTTCCTGGCTTGACGGGCTCTCTTTTCCATGGTATAGTAAAAACAAAGAAACCAAGCAGAAAAGAATTTGGAATACTTTCTGCCCCTGCGGCATAAGATAGGAGTGATCGACCATGGCAACCGCGGCAAAGGAGACCCACATGGAACGGAAGCTGATCCGCATTTCCTCCAAACGGCAGGTGACCATCCCCCAGCGCTACTTTGACCGCCTGGGCTTCGGCCAGGAGGCCGAGTGTATCCTCCGTGGGGATGAACTGATCATCCGCCCTATCGCCACCCAGAACGACGGGGCCTTTTCCGAACAGATTTTAGCAGACCTGATCGCCCAGGGATACAACGGGGAAGAACTGTTGGAACGCTTTAAGGCGGCCCGGAAAAAGGTCCGGCCGGCTGTGATGCGCATGATCGAAGAGGCCGATGCCTTAGCCGCCTCCCACCAGAAGGGCCCCTCCCTAGATGACCTTTTTGGGGAGGAATGACCTGATGTATGAGCTTCGGTATCTTCCCGGCGCACAGCGGTTTTTCAAAAAACTCAAGGAAAAGGGCCTGAAGGAAGCATTTCGGCGGGCGTTGAATGCCATCGCCCAAGATCCCTATGCAGGGGAGCGCAAGACTGGTGATCTGGCAGGACTCTATGGCTATGATGTTTATTACAACAAGACCAACTATGAAATTGCCTACCGCATTTACGAAGAGGACGGCAAATTGGTGGTGGTTATCCTGGCCGGTACCCGGGAGAATTTTTACGAGCATTTGAAGCGATATATCGGCAGATGATCGAAGCAGGGCCTGTATAAGGTCCACCCAAATCAAATATAAAAATAGACGGAACAGTCAGGCTGTTCCATCTATTTTTTTGCGCTGTTGCTCTATTCGCTGCGGGAGAATTACTCCTCCTCGGCAGGGGTTTCTTCCACTCTTGTCACCGCAATGGCCAGATCATCCAACTGCTTCTGATCCGCCCCACCCGGCAGGCCGGGCGGGGACCCCGCGCTCATGGATTTGACTTCCTCGGCGGAAATGAATTCCGCCTGCGGCAAGGTTTTGCCAAAGGCAAAACGCTTGGTGTGGTGGATCAAAAGCCCCTGACGTTATTCCTCTTCGGCAGGGGTTTCCTCCACTCTTGTCACCGCAATGGACAAGTCATCCAACTGCTTTTGATCCACCACGTCCGGGCAGCTCATCATCAGGTCCGAGGCGTTCTGGACCTTGGGGAAGGCGATCACGTCCCGGATGGAGGTGGCCCCGGTCATGAGCATCACCAGCCGGTCCAGGCCGTAGGCCAGGCCGCCGTGGGGGGGCGCGCCGTACTGGAAGGCGCCCACCAGGTGGCCGAAGCGCTCCTGGATGTCCTCGTCGGAGATCTCCAGGGCCTGGAAGGCCTTGGTCTGCATCTCAGGGGTGTTAATGCGGATGGAACCGCCGCCCAGCTCCGTGCCGTTGAGGACGATGTCATAGGCCCGGGCGCGGCAGTTTGCCTTGTCGGTGAGCAGCTTGTCCTCGTCCTCCAGCATGGGGGCGGTGAAGGGATGGTGCATGGCCTGGTAGCGGCCCTCCTCCTCGGACCACTCGAACATGGGAAACTCAGTGACCCACAGGAACTTGAAGTCGTTGGGGTCCAGGATGCCCAGCTGCTTGGCGCACTCGATGCGCAGGGCCCCCAGGGAGGCAAAGACCACCTCGTCCTTGACGTCACCCACAATGAGGATCAGGTCCCCGTCCTTGGCCCCGGCGCGGGCCAGGATGGCGGCGTTCTCCTCGTCGGTGAGGAACTTCTGGTAGGAGGAGGTCACCTTGCCGTCCAGCATCCGGGCCCAGGCCAGGCCCTTGGCCTTGTAGGTTTTCACGAACTCGCCCAGCTTGTCGATCTTCTTCCGGGGGAAGTCCTTGGCGTGGCCGTCGATGTTGATGAGCCGGACAGAACCGCCCCCCTTCACCGCGTCGGCAAAGACCCCAAAGCCGCAGTCCTTGACGAGGTCGGAGATGTCTTTCAGCTCAAAGCCGAAGCGCATGTCGGGCTTGTCCGAGCCGAAGCGGTCCATGGCCTCCCGCCAGGGCATACGCAGGAAGGGGGTCTGCACGTCCACGTCCAGGACCTCCTTAAAGACCCGCTTCATAAAGCCCTCCTGGATGGTCTGGATCTGCTCCTCGTCCAGGAAGGACATCTCCAGGTCGATCTGGGTGAACTCCGGCTGCCGGTCGGCCCGGAGGTCCTCGTCCCGGAAGCAGCGGGCGATCTGGAAATACCGGTCAAAGCCCGAGAGCATCAGCAGCTGCTTGTACTGCTGGGGGGACTGGGGCAGGGCATAGAACTTGCCCGGATGGACCCGGGAGGGGACCAGGTAGTCCCGGGCGCCCTCGGGGGTGGACTTGGTGAGGATGGGGGTCTCGATCTCCAAGAAGCCGTTCTCGTCGAAGTAGTCCCGGCAGATCTTCACGATCTTGTGCCGCAGGGCGATCATCCGCTGCATGTCCGGGCGGCGCAGGTCCAGGTAGCGGTATTTCAGGCGCACGGCGTCCTTCACGTCGGAGTTCTCCACGATCTCAAAGGGAGGGGTCTCGGCCTTGGCCAGCAGGCGCAGGTCGGTGACCTTCACCTCAATGTCACCGGTGGGCAGGTCGGGGTTTTTGGACTCCCGCTCCCGGACCACGCCCGTGGCAGCGATGACGTACTCTCCCCGGAGGGAGGCCGCCTTGTCAAAGAGGTCCTTGGGGGTGCTGTCGTCAAAGGAGAGCTGCAGCAGGCCCGTGCGGTCCCGCAGGTCCACGAAGATCAGGCCGCCCAGGTTCCGCTGGCGCTGGACCCAGCCGCAGACGGAGATCTCCTGGCCGATGTTGGCCGCGGTGAAGGTGCCGCAGTAATCCGTGCGGCGGAAGTTCTGTAATGTATCCATGGATGTCTGATACCTCCAAAAAGAAGTTGAAGCCCCAGGGCAGGGGAGCGGTTATTCCTGTATAGTGTACTCCTGTTGGAGCAGGAAGTCCAGCAGGGAACGCTGAAATTCTTCGCTGCCGGAGACCTGATAGCTCCGGCTGCGGGCGGGGGCGTCCATGTCGATGGCCCGGTCCCCAGTGAGGGAATAGCCATAGGTCCCCTCCGGCTGGGAGAAGGTGAGCTGGATGGCGTAATCCAAGGTGATTTGGCGGCTGTCCCCCTCCACATAGTAAGGGAAGTACCACTTGTCTTCCAGCCGGTCCAGCAGCTCCTGGGCCCCTTGGTCTGCCGGGTCCAGGCGAAGGGTGCGCCCCGGCTGGCCGTCCCCGCTGTAGTTGGTCAAATCCACCTGGATCTGGGTCACCTGCTCCCGGTCAAACCCGCTCCCCATGGCCAGGGAAAAGGGCCGGGGCGCGAAAAAGTAGAGGGCAATGAGCAGGACCAGCGCCAGCTCGATCAGGGCGATCTTATGCTTACGAGAGAGTTTTTTCACAAAGGTCCTCCTTTGTGGTCAACTGACCAAGGTATAGGGCTGCTCCAGCAGCAGGTCCAAAATCTCCTGCTGGAGAGCCGGGTCCATGCGGTAGTCCTTCAGGTCTCCGCCCTGACCCGCCTGGGCGATGCCCGAGCCGTCCAGGAAGAAGCGGGCCCCGGGACGGCCGCCTCCGTATGGGTCGCCTACAAGGTAAACGCCCATCACCACATAGTCCAGCTCCACCTGCCGGCCCACCTCGGGATAGACCGGTCGCCAGGACTGGCTGTCCAGCAGGGCGGTCAGCTCTGCCGCCGCCGGGTCGTCCGGGTCTAGGTGGAGCTCCCGGGTCTCGTCCACGGTGACGCCGCTGAGAATGACGTAGACCTCTTGCAGGCCATTCTCCTGGGGGGTCTTGGCCGGGTCATAGCTGCCCCCCACCGCCTGGGCGAAGGAGCGGGGGAAATAGGCCACCGTCAGTATCACCGCCGCCAGCAGGACGATCACCACCGCGATCACAACAACCCGTCGTCTGCGCTTGGTCATAATAGGATAGTTCCTTTCTCTCCGCCCCGGTCAGCAGGGCGGGCGGGAAGTTTTTTGCGATGCTGGGTCAGCCAGCCTGCTCCAGCAGGAACTCCAAAATCTCCTGCTGGGTGTCCTGGCCGCCGGAAATCTGATAGGTTTTGGTCTCCCCGGCAGGGCCCGCCTGGATGAGCTTGCCGCCCTGGAACTGATAGGACCAAGCCCACGCTTCCTCGGTTGCAAAGCTCAGATATACCTGATACTCCAAAGCGATCTGGTCATCGCTGGTGAAAGTGCGGGAATAGCTAGGCTCCTGGAGGAGGGCCAGCAACTGGCCAAAGGTTTCCTCCCCGGCAGGGAAGTCCAGGGTGATCTCCTCCCCGCCGGTGGTGACGGGGGAGAGGGTGGCGGAGATGGCCGTCACCGCCTCCGGGGCAAAGCCGTCCCCCAGGGCAGCGGACAGGCCCTTGGGCCGCAGGAAGATCACCGCCACCACCACCACGACGGCAATGAGGAGGAGACCGATCTTGCCTTCCTTCTTCACGCTTCCTCCTTTTCCCGAATGGGCTTGCCCTGGGCCCGCTGGGCCATGGCCCGGGCAATGGTCTGCACCGCCGCAGCGGGGGAGAGGGCCTGCTGCTCACCGGTGACCATGTCCTTGATCTTCACCACGCCCTGGGCGATCTCGTCCTCCCCTAAGAAGGCCACATAGGGGATGCCCAGCTTGTCGGCATAGCTCATCTTGGCCTTGAACTTCTTCTGCTCGCCATAGACCTGGGCCCGCACGCCCCCTTCCCGCAGCTGGGTGGCAAAGGAGATGGCGGCGGTGAGGTCCTCGGTCATGGGCAGCACCAGCACGTCCGCCGGGGCGGTGACCAGCTGGTCGTTCAGGTAGCCCTGTTCGCCCAGGACGTAGAACAGCCGGGTCAGGCCGATGGAGATGCCCACGCCGGGGAGTTTCTTATCCGTATAATATTCCGCCAGGTTGTCGTACCGCCCGCCGGAGCAGATGGATCCGATCTCCGGGTGGTCCAGCATGACGGTCTCGTAGACGGTGCCCGTGTAGTAGTCCAGGCCCCGGGCAATGGTGAGATCCACGGCGAAGTGGTCGGCGGGGACCCCGAAGGCGGCCAGGTATTTCACCACCTGCCCCAGCTCGTCCAGACCCTGGTCGAAGGTCTCGTGGCGGCCGCGATAACCCTCCAGGGCGGCCAGGACGGCGGCATTGTCGCCGGTGATGGCGATGAAGGCCAGAATCTCATCCGCCGCCGTCTCGCTCACCCCCTGCTCCATAAGCAGGGCGCGGACCTTTTCGGGGCCGATCTTATCCAGCTTGTCCACGGTGCGCATGATCTCCCCGGCCTGGGCTTCCAGGCCCTGCATGGCATAGAAGCCGGTGAGGATTTTCCGGTTGTTCACGCGGATCTTGAACCGCTCCAGGCCCAGGGAGGTAAAGGCCCGGTAGATGATGGCGGGGATCTCCGCCTCGTTGGCGATGTCCAGCTTGCCGTCGCCGATGACGTCGATGTCGCACTGGTAAAACTCCCGGAACCGGCCCCGCTGGGCCCGCTCCCCCCGATAGACCTTGCCGATCTGATACCGGCGGAAGGGGAAGGCCAGGTCAGCGTAGTGGAGGGCCACATACTTGGCCAGGGGGACGGTGAGGTCGAAGCGGAGGGCCAGGTCGCTGTCGCCCTTGGTGAAGCGGTAGATCTGCTTCTCGGTCTCGCCGCCGCCCTTGGCCAGCAGGATTTCCGCCGACTCGATGACGGGGGTATCCAGGGGGGTGAAGCCGTAGAGGGAATAGGTTTCCC
>DXEA01000090.1 GCA_019115225.1 Candidatus Evtepia faecigallinarum | reverse complement strand
AGGCGCGAAAAAATTAAAATCTGTTTTCTCCGGCGACATGTGCGTCAGAGAAAACACTTCTCAGGCCGCAAGTGAGGGATTTGTCCGGCTCAGGCGGACAAATCCTGCGCGCGGCGGACTGCATCCTGCTCGAAAAAGTGGCAAAGCCACTTTTTCGACGGCCTCAATCGGCCCCCGCTCCAATGGAGCGGGGGCCGATTGTTTGCTGCCCGGGGTCTGGCGGAGGGGCCTTACCGGGTGATCCAGAACAGGTTGCCGTCGGTGACGAAGTTGGGCACGCTGTAGAGCACCAGGGCCTGGTCGATGCCGTTCTGCTCCACATAGTCCTTCACAGACAGGTGGTAGTAGCGGGGGTCGATCAGGTGGATCTCGGAGTAGTGGGCGGTGAGGAAGGGCACCAGGGAGTCGGCGTAGGAGTCCCGGATGATCAGCAGCTTGGGGCCGTCCGGGTTGTTGGTGTTGGTTACCACGCCCAGGGACTGGTTGCCGCCCAGGAACATGGAGTACTTGTCCTTCACGGACAGGAAGGACTCCACATAGAGGGCCCGCTGCTCCTCCACGGGGTTGCCGCTGTTGTCGTAGGTGTGGCTCACCACGGTGATGCCGTCGTCGGGCACGTAGGTGGTGATGGTGTCCGGCTGCACCCACCGCACGCCGGAGGAGGAGAACACGGTGCCGTAGAACTCGGTGGAGCGCACCGTGGGGGTGTAATCGCTGAGGGGGACGGGGGTGTACCCCAGGGCGGAGGCCAGGCCGGTGTAGCCGTAGTAGGCGCCCAGGCTGGTCCAGTGGTGGTCGGTGCGGTAGAAGATGTCCTCGTCCTTGTGCTCCATCAGGGGGGTGTACACGTCCGCCCAGGTTGCCCCGGTGACAGCCCCCTGGGCCTGGGCCATCAGGTCGGTCTGGCTGGCGTTGGGGGCGCCCTCGGGCAGCCGGTCGGCCCAGATGCAGGCCTGGGTGGGAATCAGGGAGAACACCACGGGGATGTCCACATTTTCCACAAACTTGTTCACATAATTCAGGTTTTCTGTCACCCGGTCGGCGGCGGGCTGGTCGAAGCGGGTGATCAGGGTGTCGTTGTCGGCGAAGTAGACGTTGTTGTTCTCCTTCTTGCCCAGGGCCCGCTCCGTGCGGGCCTTCAGATCCACCCAGGCGTCCCGGCCGATGAACTGGTCGGTGGTATAGGTCTCAAAGTCCCGCATGAACTGGCCGTTGAAGAAGTTACCGTCCCGGAAGAGCTTCTCCGGCGTGCCGAAATCCACGGCGGGCAGCTGCTCCAGGTTGCGGTTTTCCACCTCAGAGAAGGTGCGGTCGGGGGAGACGGCGTTGGCTACCAGGAACACCCCGATGAAGGCGCAGAACAGGGCGGTGATGAAAATGCAGTAGCGCTTGGTCATGGTGGTTCCTCCTTATGTCAGAATCGGAAATACAGGAAGGGGTTGTAGGTGGCGTCCACCAGATAGGCGGTGGAGAACACCAGCCCCGCCAGAAGCACCACCGGCAGGGCCGCCTTGACGGCCTTCACCGGCAGCTTTTTCCACAGCTTGGTCACCAGCGGCGTGGAGGCCACGGCGGCGATGATAAGCATAGGCAAAAACGAGGTAAAATAATACCAGACGTTATCGTTGGTGAGGCCGCCGGGAGCCATGCCGAACATGGAGCGCAGGTAGACGCCCATGTGGGAGAAGTCCTCCACGGCAAAGATGGCCCAGCTCACCAGCACCAGAAAGAGGGTGTAGATGTGCTGCACGGCGGCGGGGAGCTTCTCCAGCAGCCTGCCCAGGAAGGCCTTCTCCAGGATGATGAGCACCGCGAAGTAGAGGCCCCAGATCAGGAAGTTCCAGCTGGCCCCGTGCCAGATGCCGGTGGCCGCCCATACCAGGAACAGGTTGAAGTACAGCCGGGGCTTGCTCACCCGGTTGCCCCCCAGGGGGATATACATATACTCCCGGAACCAGGAGCCCAGGGAGATGTGCCACCGCCGCCAGAACTCGGTGACCGACTTGGAAATATAGGGGTAGTTGAAGTTGCGGAGAAACTCGAAGCCCAGCATCCGGCCCAGCCCCACGGCCATGTCGGAGTAGCCGGAGAAGTCGAAGTACAGCTGCAGGGAGAAGGCCACCACACCCAGCCACGCCCCCGCCACGGTGAGCTGATCGGCGGGCAGGGCCAGGATGGAATCCCACAGCTTACCGATGTTGTTGGCCAGCAGCACCTTTTTGGCCAGGCCCACGGTGAACACCTGCACGCCGGAGGCGAACTGCTCCGGCGAGTGGGTGCGGTAGTTCATCTGGTCGGCCAGCTCCTTGTACTTGATGATGGGGCCGGCGATGAGCTGGGGGAACAGGGTGACGAAGGTGCCGAAGCTCACCAGGTTTTTGGGCAGCTCCGCGTCCCCCCGGTAGATGTCCACCGGGTAGGTCATGGTCTGGAAGGTGTAGAAGGAGATGCCGATGGGCAGGGTCAGTTCGAAGGTGGGCACCATGATGCCGAAGCCCTGGAGAGTAGTGGCCATCAGCACCCAGTATTTGAAGAAGAACAGGATGGCCAGGTTCAGGCCCAGGGAGATACCCACCGCCCACCGGGCCCCCTTGTCGTTGCCCCTGGCCTTGCAGCGGTAGACGATGATGCCGGCAAAGTAGTCCAGCACGATGGTGAAGAGCATCAGCAGGATGTAGACCGGCTCACCCCAACCGTAGAACACCAGGTTGACCACCAGCAGCCACGGATTGCGCCATTTCAGGGGGGTAATATAGTAGACGAGCAATACAATGGGTAGATAGAGGAATAAAAAATACAGACTGGAAAAGACCAACGGGGCATCATCCCTTCTCTTTGTACTTGGGCCGGGAAAACGCCCGGCAGGTGGCCCTGCCGGGCGCGTCACATCACCTTATTATACCCGCTAAAGCTCAGTTTGTATAGCTGTTAAATGCGGAAACCGCCTGGTCGGCGTGCTCGCTGATGGCGAAGAGGATGTAGTTGCCGCTGGTCACCAGCTGGTAGTTCTCCACCAGCTCCAGCTGTTCGGGCAGGTACTGAGACCACTGCTGCACCAGATCGGCCTGCCGCTTCTCCACGGCGGCCTTCACCGCGTCCATCTTGCCCTCCTTCACCTCGGCGATGAAGAACTCGGTGGCCTGGACGCTGATGGCGGGCATCTTGCAGACATAGGACACCAGATCATCGGTGCTGATGCCGTACAGGGCGGAGAGGGTCTCCGCATCCACGTCGGACAGGGAGGGGATGTCCAGCTGGGAGATGGCGTTCCAGGTGGACTGCACCACGTCCACCGTGGGCTCCGGCTCCACGGGAGCGGGGGTGGGAGTGGGCTGGGTGGAGGGGGCGGAGGAGGGAGGCGTGGAGGGCTTGGTGGAAGGCTTGGCACTGGGGGTGTCGGAGGGCTCCTCCGAGGGGCTCTCCTCCGCCGGCGGGGTGGTCTCGGGCAGGACGGTCTCCTCCGGGGTGGGGGTGGGCTCGGTCTCCGGCGTGCCGGTGGGGCTCTCCACCGCGGGGGTGTCGGTCTCGGGGGCGGGCTCCTGATTGCCGCCGCAGGCGGTGAGCAGGCCCAGGCTCAGAACCCCGGCCAGGGCCAGGGAGAGGATTCGCTTGTTCATGGATCATTCTCCTTTTTTCTTGGTTTGCCCTTTCTTGGACGGCACTCACCGGAAAAAAGTTCCCTCTTTTCCGCAAATTTTTACAGGGGAATCCGCACCACGCCCAGCACGCCCCGCGCTCCGGCGCGCAGCTCCAGCCCGCCGCCGTGGGATTTTGCGATCTGCTCCACCAGCTTCAAGCCCGTGCCGTGGGCCGCCCCGCCGTCGGCGGCAAGAGCCCCGGCTCCCTGCTTAGAGCCTCTTCTCGAACCAAGCCAGGGCGATCAGCTCCGTGACAAAGAGAATCAGGTACATGAGACCGAAGGCGATGGTGAGAGCGGCGCAGATCTCC